>JBIKKG010000129.1:0-9019 GCA_044360485.1 Burkholderiaceae bacterium
ACGGCGCTGCATGAACAAATAGTCCATCCGTGCCATGCCGGGATGGGCATTGAGCGTTTGTGCCAGGAATTCATCAACGCGCGCGGCAACCGCCAGGCTGCCCTCATGACGCTGCGCCAAAGGCAAGCTATCCGGGGCCCGCTCGCTTGGGTCACGCACATCGTCCAGATAGGTGGGCAACAGCCTGAACAGGCGCGTCTGCTCGCGCCAGGCCAAGTCCAGTGCCGTGTCAGCCACCCCGATGCCTCCGGCAAAGATGAAGGCCGGCTGCGTCCAAGGTTTGCTGACCGGCGGTGCATCAGCAACATACCGCGCCACCAGGGCGCACACCGGTGCCTTGAACCACTCGCAAGCTGCCGCCAGCGTCAGTTGCACCAGCAAATAGAGCACCCCAAGGTGCATGCCCGGTGAACGGCCAAAAAGCTCAGACAACGCGATCAAGCCGAACAGCCCAGCGTTGACCTCCAGCTCGAAGGCGGCAATGAGCACGACGAAGGTCAGTGCCCTCAAGACCAGATTGGCAGACATCAGCCTGCGCACCGATGCCGAAGCGCCAGGAGCCAGTAACAGCAGCTGTCCGATCCCTGTCCCGAGGGTGGCTCCGAAGACCACGGGCGCCACATTGTCCAGGGTCAGCACGCCGGCCTGCAACAACGGCAGGCAAATGATCGTGACGATCAGAGACGACTGCGTGAGCACGCCGGCCACTGCTCCGGTCAGTACCCCCAGCAGCCAGCTGTGGGCAATCTGGGCCACGAGGGCCTGTGTCGCAGGATCGCTTCTCAGCGGTGCCACGGCGCCGCGCAACATGGACGTGGCAAACAACACCAGCGCCAGCCCCAGCACTGCGCCCAGCGTGTGGCGCACCCATTCGCGCCGGTCCAGTCGAAGCATCAGCGCGCATCCGACCAGGCCAAACAGGAACAGAATCGCGCCGTGCACGTTGAAAGCCACGAGCATGAGCAGCAAGGTCGTGCCGACGCTGGCCCAGGGCAACAAAGGCAGTACCCTGACCACACTCAGGCCACTGCTGCTGATCAGCCCGGCGGCAGCCACCGCAACGGCCGAACTGGACTGCGTCACGGCGCCCGACAGCATGCCCAGCGCCTGCGGCGCCAGGGGACGATTGAACGCATGGGCGATCTGCGCGCGCAGCAGCCCGCCAGCGAGCTCCTGAACATGGTTGCCCACCAGTTTGACGCCCACGAACAGCAGCCCGAACGCCGCCCAGATTTCAAGAAACAGTGTCAAGTGACTCCTACGGCTTTCGATGGTCGGGCCCATCAGCCAATGGGTACCTGTGCGAGGCCTTCCGGTCAACGACTGGCGCCGTGGCACGCCCCGCGGATTGCGGGATCGCGATGATTGAGTGGGTCAGGTCAGAGAAAGAGGCGAGGGACCGTATCACGAAGCCAGTGACAGTAAGATGACCGCCGGCCGCCAAGAACCGCCCTGCGCACGGGCTCGGAGCGACTTCACAGGCTGGTCCGAGTCTTGCAATAAGGCGGCGGGATGGACTAAGGTCTGCGTCCAGACGCTGCCACATGGCGTTTTTCATCACAACAGGAGCACCAACTTGTCACCTTCTGCACTGATCAAGCGCACTGCCGCCGCCCTGATGGCCGTTGGAGTGTGGTCCGTTGCCACCCCGGTTGCCGCACAGTCCAATGTGCTGCGCGTGGTGCCGCACTCCAATCTCGCGGTACTCGACCCGATCTGGACCACGGCCTACATGAGCCGCAATCACGGCTACATGATCTACGACACCCTGTTCGGTACCGACGAAAAGGGCGTGGTCAAGCCGCAGATGGTGGAGTCGTATTCGATCAGTACCGACAACCGCCTGTACACCTTCAAACTGCGCAAGGGGCTGGAGTTCCATGACGGGCAGCCGGTCACCGGCGAAGACGTCATCGCCTCGCTGCAGCGCTGGGGCAAGCGTGACGCGATGGGCTCGGCGCTCATGCAGTTTGTTTCGCGCATGGACAGCCCGACGCCTGACACCTTCCGCATCTTCCTGGGCGAAGCCTGCGGCTTTGTGCTCGAAGCCCTGGGCAAGCCGTCTTCGAACGTGCCCTTCATCATGCCCAAGCGCATCGCCGAAACGGATGCCTTCAAGCAGATCGAGGAGCACATTGGCTCGGGCCCCTATGTCTTCAAGAAAGACGAGTTCAAGCCGGGCGACAAGTCGGTCTACACCAAGTTCGCCAAATACGTGCCCCGCAGTGAGCCGCCCTCGGGCACGACCGGCGGCAAGCGCGTGTATGTGGACCGGGTGGAATGGAACCTTGCGCTGCGTGATGCGCAGGCCCAGGTCAATGCCCTGCAAAAGGGTGAGGTCGACATCATCGAAGCGCTGCCCTTCGATTTCTTCGAGACCGTCAAGAAAGATGCCTCGATCCAGATGCCGAAGTACGCCAACTATGGCCTGCAGTACATGGCGCGCTTCAACCACCTGAACAAACCCTTCGATAATCCGAAGGTGCGCCAGGCGGTCGCGGCTGCGTTCTCGCAGGAAGCCTTCCTGCGCGCGCAGGTGGGTGTGAAAGAACTCTATCGGCCCTGCGGCTCGATGTTCATCTGCGGCACGCCCTTCGGGTCGACCGCCGGCAGCGATATCCAGATGAAGTCGAACATGAAGAAGGCGCAGGACCTGCTCAAGGCCTCTGGCTACGACGGCACGCCCATCGTCATCATGAAGCCGACCGATCTGGCCTCGATCCAGAAACTGCCCGACGTCGCGGCCCAGTTGCTGCGTCAGGCGGGCTTCAAGGTCGACCTGCAGGCCATGGACTGGCAGACGCTGGTCGGACGTCGGGCCAAGAAAGACCCGATCGACAAGGGCGGCTGGCACATGTTCCTGACTGCATGGCAGGCCTTTGACGTGTGGAACCCGATCGCCAACCCCACCACCGACACTCGCGGCGAGAAATCGACCTGGTTCGGCTGGGCAACCGACGACAAGATGGTCGAGCTGCGCAATAGCTTCATGCGCGCCACCGACGAAGGTCAGAAGAAGAAGCTCGCCGAAGCGATGAACACGCGCATGTACGAGATCGGCACGCACGTGATCGTGGGGGAATACGATCAGCCGATGGCCGCCACCAAGAACGTTAGCGGCTTTTTCGTGACCAACGGCAACATCTACTGGAACCTCAAGAAGAACTGATGCCCAGTTGAGCGGCAGGTTGTCCGGATGCTGCGGCAGACCGGACCATCTGCCGCGTGCATCGGCCTTGGAGTCAAAGGCTGCTTGCATCCGTCGCACTGTGTCGGGTGCTGCCGTGATGACCTGCCCTGATCATCGCAGCACGCATTCGCCACGCATCCGCCCTCTGGTTCACCCGGCTCTGCGTCCACGCGCAGGCGCCGCCTTGAGCAGTCCTTCATGTTTGCATTTCTCGCACGCCGCCTGCTGTCGACGATCCCGGTTCTGCTGATCGTCGCCGTCCTGGTCTTTCTGATGCTGCGCCTCACGCCAGGCGATCCGGCTGCCGTGCTCGCGGGCGATGCCGCCAGCACCGAGCAGATTGCGCAAATTCGCCAGAACCTGGGCCTTGACCGTTCGATCCCCGAGCAGTTCGGCATCTGGTTTGGCCGCATGATGAGTGGCGATCTGGGGCAGTCCTACTATTACAAGACACCGGTCACCACGTTGATCGCGCAGCGCCTGGAGCCCACGCTGTCGCTGGCACTCATCACGATTGTGCTGGCTGTGCTTGTGGCTGTGCCGCTCGGCGTGCTGGCCGCCTGGCGTCATGGCGGCTGGCTCGATCGCACGCTCATGGGCTTTTCCGTCATGGGCTTTTCGATCCCGGTGTTCGTGCTGGCCTATCTGCTGATCTGGCTGGTGTCGCTCAAGCTCGGCTGGCTGCCGGTACAGGGCTATCAGCGCCTGTCGGGCGGCATGGGGCCCTGGTTGCGCCACCTGCTGCTGCCGGCGCTCACGCTGTCGGTGGTGTACATCGCGCTCATTGCGCGGGTCACACGCGCCTCGGTGCTCGAGACGCTGGGCGAGGATTACATCCGCACGGCACGCGCCAAAGGTCTGCCGGAATCCAAGGTGCTCATGCGCCATGCGCTGGCCAATGCTGCGGTCCCCATTGCGACCGTGATCGGCATTGGCATTGCGCTGCTGATCGGTGGCGTGGTGGTCACTGAATCGGTGTATGCCATCCCAGGCCTGGGCAGACTCACGGTCGATGCCGTGCTGGCGCGCGACTTTCCCACCATTCAGGGCGTGATTCTCTTTTTCTCGTTCATTTATGTGGTGGTCAACCTGCTGGTCGACCTGTCCTATGTGTTCTTCGATCCGCGCATCCGCTACTGAGCAGGGCCACTGACATGGCAAGCGATACCCCCAACTTTGAAGCGCTGTCGGTCGAGTCAGCCTCGGTCGTGACGCAACCCAGCACCTGGCAACGGGTCCTGCGCAATGGGTCGGTACGGCTGGGCGGCTCCGTGCTCCTGGTGCTGCTGGCCATTGCGCTGGCGGCGCCCTGGCTGGGCACGGTCGACCCGTCTCTGTTTGATCCGGCCAGCCGCGATCTGCTGCCGGGCAAAGCCGGCGAGATCACCACGCTGGAGGGCGAGACCATCGCCCACACTTTCCTGATGGGCTCGGACAGTTTCGGGCGCGACATCTACAGCCGGGTGGTCTACGGCACGCGCGTGTCGCTCATGGTGGGGCTGGCCACTGCCGTTGTGGCCATGGCGTTCGGTGTGCTCTTCGGGTTGCTGGCGGGCTACCTGCGCTGGCTCGACGGGCCGATGATGCGGGTGATGGACGGCATCATGTCCATTCCGGCCATTCTGATCGCCATCGCCCTGGTGGCTCTGTGGCGCGGCAGTCTGCTCACGGTGATCGTGGCCATCGCCATTCCCGAAATTCCGCGGGTCACGCGGCTGGTGCGTTCGCTGGTGCTCACCATTCGCGAAGAACCCTATGTGGAAGCCGCGGTCTCGCTGGGCACGCCCACCTGGAAGATCATGCTGCGGCATATTCTGCCCAACACCGTCGCGCCGCTGATCGTGCAGGGCACCTTCATTTGCGCCTCGGGCATTCTGGTCGAGGCCATTCTCTCGTTCCTGGGCGTGGGTCTGCCACCCGACATTCCCACCTGGGGCAATGTGATGGCCGAAGGTCGGGCACAGTTCAACGAGTATCCGCACAACATCTTTTTCCCAGGGATCTTCCTGGCACTCACCGTGCTGGCGGTCAATATCCTGGGCGACGGTCTGCGCGATACGCTCGATCCCAAAATGGCCAAGCGCGTATGACCGCCGATCATCCTCACGCTGCGCAAGCCATGCAGACCGAACCTCCGACGGCGGTGCAATCCGACACTCCCATCCTGTCGGTGCAGGATCTGACCATCGGACTGCCCTCTGGCGGCGATCGCAGCACCGCCGTGCAACAGGTGTCCTTTACCGTGGGTCGTGGAGAAATCCTGTGCCTGGTGGGCGAGTCCGGCTCGGGCAAATCGGTGATCGCGCAGTCGGTGATGGGGCTGCTGCCCAAATCGCTGCCGGTGCTCTCGGGGCGCATCCTGCTGCAGGGCGAAGACATTACGCACGCGCCGTTGTCGCGCCTGCGCGAATTGCGGGCCACCCGCATGTCGATGATCTTTCAGGAGCCCATGACCGCGCTCAATCCGGTCATGACCTGCGGCGATCAGATCGACGAGGTGCTGGCCGAGCACACCAGCCTGACCCCGGCTCAGCGCAAGCAAAAAGTGCTCGATATCGTGCGCGAGGTGCTGTTGCCCGACCCCGAGCGGATCGTGGCGAGCTATCCGCATCAGTTGTCGGGCGGGCAACGCCAGCGCATCGTGATTGCCATGGCGCTGGTGCTGGACCCGGTGCTGCTGATTGCAGACGAACCCACCACTGCGCTGGACGTGACCACGCAGGCGCAAATTCTCAAACTCATCCTGGCGCTGCAACAGCGCCACGGGACGGGCGTGCTCTTCATTACGCACGACTTCGGCGTAGTGGCCGAAGTGGCGCAGCGCGTGGCCGTGCTGCGCCTGGGTGACATGGTGGAGATCGGCCCGAAAGACGCGGTGCTGCGCCGCCCGCAGCACGACTACACCCGCATGCTGATGGGTTCGGTGCCCACCATGGATGTGCCGCCGGCGCGGCCGGTGGGCGATGCACCGCTGGTGCTGCAGGTGCGCAACCTGGACAAGACCTATGTCGACAAGCGCTGGTTCGGCCCGGCCCGCACGGTACCGGCCGCCGCCGACGTCAGCTTCGAGATTCACCGCGGTCGCACGCTGGGCATTGTGGGCGAATCGGGCTCGGGGAAGTCCACGGTCGCGCGTTGCATCGTCAGGCTGATCGACCCTACAGGTGGTGCCGTGCTGCTGTCGGGCGAAGACATTGCCATGAAGCCGCCTGCCGCGCTGCGCCCGCTGCGCAAGCGGGTGCAGATCGTGTTCCAGGACCCGTATCGTTCGCTCAATCCGCGTCGCAACATCGCTGAAGCAATGATCGAAGGTCCGATGAATTACGGGCTTAGCCGCGCGGACGCCATGGGCCGTGCGCGTGAATTGCTGGAGCTGGTGCGCATGCCTGCATCGGCGCTCGAGCGTTTTCCGCATCAGTTCTCGGGCGGTCAGCGGCAGCGGCTGTGCATTGCCCGCGCCTTGGCCATGGAACCCGAACTGCTGGTGGCCGATGAAGCGGTCTCGGCGCTCGATGTATCCGTGCAGGCTCAGGTGCTGAGGCTGCTGGCCGATATCCGTGAGCGACTCAATCTGGCGATGCTTTTCATCACGCACGACCTGCGCGTGGCGGCCCAGGTATGCGATGACGTGGTGGTCATGTCCAAAGGCCGCGTGGTGGAGTACGGCACGGCCGCGCAAGTGTTCGGGGCACCCAGCCATGCCTATACGCAGGCGCTGTTCGAGGCGGCGCCGGGCAAGGGGTTTGAGTTTGGGCAGGGGTTGGCGGCGGCTTGAGGCCCTGCGTTGGGTCTGAACGCCCGACAAAGAAAGCGCCCGGCCACTAGCAAGACCGTGACCCAGTTCAAATCGTCGTTGGCGAATTGGCAAGCAGTGCCGCGGCTGACGGGTTGCATGGCTGGACGACATGGAGCGCCGACCTTTCAGGCTCGACGGCACGGTGACCTCAGTCAGGGTGCTACTGAACCCTTGAACTGCGCTGCCGGCCTGGCTGACATCGCAAATCCGGATCATCGAGGCACCTGTGCCCGAATCGTCGCGCGCGGCGATTTGCCGGGGGGATTGCTGCAGGATTGATGCACGGCATTTCTGGCGGACGCCGTGGTGTGGCACGATTCGGATCACCTGTGCGGTCGACCCACTGCCACAGATGAACGCAGACGAGCTGCGTGAGTTTGTCGCCACCATGGCCCGCCATGTCCAAAGGGACTCGTGCAATGAGAGAACACCCGGCTCACCTGACAGACGATGCAGAGCGAAGTGCGTCAACGCTTTTGCCCGGCTCGAGAGGCGAACATACGCTGCAGGAAAAGTACGACACCCGCTCGCGGGCGATCAACTTTTACGAACGACAGATGCTGGATTACCTGGCACCCAAGATGATCGAGTTCATCGGGCGTCAGGAGTTTCTGTTTGTCGCAACCGCTGACCGACATGGCGAATGCGACAACACATCCAAATTCGGCAAACCAGGGTTCATCCGTGTTCTCGGCAACAAGTACGTGCTCTACCCGGAATTCCGCGGCAACGGGGTCTATGCCAATGCAGGTAATCTGAGCGAGAACCCTCACATCGCGATGCTGATGATCGACTTCACCCGCGATACGGTCGGTCTGCATGTCAATGGCAAAGCGCGTGTCATCGAGAACGAGGAGCTTCTCGCATACGCGGACAAGCTGCCAGCCAGTGTGATGGATGACATCAACCAGGAGGGCAAAAAAAAGCCCGAACGATGGGTGATGGTGGAAGTGGAAGAGGCCTACATCCAGTGCTCCAAGCATATTCCGCTGATGTCTAAGGCCAACAAAGCCATCGAGTGGGGCACAGACAGCATCGCGGCGAAGGGTGGCGATTACTTCCAGCTGCAGGACCTGCCCTTATACGATCGGGTAGGCGGCAACAAGGCGATGGAAATCGCGGTGGACCTCTTCTACAGCAAGGTGCAGACCGATGAACTCGTGGGCAGGTTCTTCGAGGATGTCGACATGGCAGGTCAGCGACAGAAACAGAAAAACTTTCTGTCCATGGCCTTCGGCGGCCCCTACCAGTTCAGCGGCCAGGACATGCGACAGGCACACAGTCGCCTTGTCGAAAAAATGGGACTGACCCATGAGCATTTCGATCGCGTTCTGAAATTGTTCTCCGAGACACTCGAAGAATTGCAGGTCTCCGAAAAAGAGCGTGAAGGTATGTTGGCCATTCTCGAAAGTTCGCGAGACGACGTGCTGGGTCGCTGACCGCGCAATCTGAATCCACGAACGCACCGATGAGCGGAAGGCTGTTGCATGGACGACTCGACACTTGAGGAAAACAGGTTCTGGGGCCGGACTTTCTTCCAGGCAAAGCACACCAGGCCAAGCCTGGAGCGGCGCAAGCGTGATCTGACGACTCCGCTGAAAAAGCCAGCCACGACACAAGCGGAACTCTGGATGAGGCACCTCTTTGAGGGGACGCCTCGTGATCACGACCCCGGCGACCGCATGATCGTGATGCACAACGGTCTGGTGATCCATGAGATTGCTCTGGATAGGCTTGACACCGAGACGCTGGTGGGACGCCACCCCAACGCCGACCTGCAGTTGGAGTCCCACAAGATGGGGATGTACCACCTTGCGCTCATCAAAACTGGCGGCCATCTGTATCTGAGGTCGCTCGATCAGGACGTCGGGGTGCTCCTGGATCGCAGGAAAGTGACCAGTCGATCACCCATTTCACTTTGGGATGGGGCTTGCGTGGACCTGCCAGGGTATCGCCTGGAGTTTGCGTTGAGTGGTGCGGCCCGAGCCGAGTCGGTAGAAGGCACCGAGCTTGAAGACCTTGCGGAGATTCCC
>JBIKKG010000019.1:0-28024 GCA_044360485.1 Burkholderiaceae bacterium
TGGTCTACGTCGTGCTGAACACAGGCGCCACCCTCACGCATGCCGAGGTGGTGCAGTTTGCAGCGGATCATATGAACTACTACATGGTGCCGCGCTTCGTTGAGTTTATCGATGCGTTACCCAAGACGGCCACCGAGAAAATCGAGAAGTACAAACTCAAGCAGGATGCGCTCGCGCGCAAAGCCTTGCTGTGGGACCGGGAGCGCGAGGGCATCCAGATTGCCCGATGAGTCGACGTCACGCATGCGCAACCACTGCTTCGCGCCCATGCCGTCCTCGCCTGCGGATCGATCGTGATGCGCCGCGCAGCCATCCTGGGTTATGGCGCGGTCCCAGTCGGTTCGTATCAGCGCGCGCCTGCAGGCGCAGAAGTTCTGGAGCACGAACTGGCCACCGAGGTGGTCCTGCACGCCGCACAGATGGCAGGGCTCTCGAAAGAGGACATTGATGGGGTGGTGGTCGCGCACCCAGGTGACCATACTCGCCAGGGATATTTCCACACGTTTCTGACCGCCCACTTGGGCATTCGGGCCCGTGCCACGGTCATTCAGGTGCTGGGCAATGGCATGACCGGTGGGCATGCATTCGATATCGCGCTGCAGCAGGTGACCTCCGGGCAGGCCGACTGCGTGCTCTCGGTGGGCGTGCATTTCGAGACCGGCATTCCCACGGCACAACATCTGGACTACAGCATTCGGCTCACGGGCGATGTCGACTTTCAGTCGGTCTTCGGCGCCGTGCCGATCGCCTGGTATGCAATGGATGCGCAGCGCTATTTGCATGAATATCGCGTCCCACGAGCGACGCTAGCCTCGATCGCGGTGAAGAACCGCGACCATGCCGTTGCCAATCCGCTGGCGCAGTTTCGTACACCGATCACCATCGATGAAGTGCTGAACGCCCGCCCGATCGTCGAACCACTTGGGCTGCTTGAGGTGCCGGGTCGTGCGGATGGCGCTGTGGCGTTGATGATCGTCTCCGAAGACATGGCGCGTGCCAGTGGCCGGCCTTATGTGCTGGTGCGCGGCCGAGGCTTTGAACATGAAGGGCTGCACCAGATCTCGGATCAGCCCGGCGACGCGCTGTCTTATGCCTCGTTGCAGGGCGCCAGTACTCGGGCGCTGACCCATGCGGGCGTGTCGCTGGAAGATATCGGCACGTTCCAGGTCTATGCCCCATGCACGATCGTCGAGGCATTGGGCACGGAAGCGCTGGGGCTGTTTGCGCGCGGTCGGGGTGCAGCAGCAGCGGCCGCTGGCGACACCCGGTTCGATGCGCGTTATCCAGTCAATACCTGCGGCGGATGCCTGTCACGCGGCCATCCTCCGGAAGTCACACCCCTCTACGACGTGGTGGAGGCGGTCATGCAACTGCACGGTCGCGCGTGTGGCAGACAGGTGCAGCGCCGTGAATTCGCCATGACCATTTCGGAGCTTGGCAAATACAACGCGGCGCTGGTGCATATCCTGGAGGGCAAGGCATGAGCACGCTGCAGCGCCTTCAGATGCCTGGCAACCGACCGTTCGCCCCAAGGGTCTCGGCGTTCACACGCCCATTTTGGGATGCACTCGGTGAGGGTCGGCTCACGAGTACCCGGTGTCAGCTGTGCGGCATCGTGAGTTTCCCACCACGCAACCTGTGCCGTGTCTGCTGGTCACGTGACGTGACATGGCTGGACTTGGCCACGCATGGCACGCTCTACAGCTTTACCCGGGTGCATGTCGCCCCCGGGGCTTTCCGAGGGGATACGCCCTATGCGATCGGCATCGTCGATCTGCACAAGGGCCCGCGTCTGATGTGCCGGATGATTGGCGAGGTCGATACACAGCACCTGGATGGTCCAGTGGAGATGATGGTGCTGCAGTATCAGGACGGTCCGCTCTTTGGCGCGCAGGTGAGCGAGCCTTCGTAAGAGGCACCGAGATAGGATCACTGAAACGAACCCGTGACTGGCCCACGCTCCTTAGGCGTTCGGTGGATGCTCCATCGATTCGGCCAGAAGCAGCACGCCCCGGGCACGCAATGAGTCAGCAGCCCCCTGAACGTCGCGTGGCTCACGGTTCTGGCTGAGCTTCGACTTGCCCTCCAGGCGGCTGACCAACACCTCGATGCCCACGATCGCTCTGACCATGCCATCGATATAGTCGGGCGCAGAATCGCCCATCTTCCAGGGCTTGGGTTCGGATGCTTCGTGTGCGCGAGTGAGGCGTGCCACCACCCCGCGCACGAACCTGTCGTCATCGCGCACGGTCAATCGACCATGCGCATGCACCACTTCATAGTTCCAGGTCGGCACCTGCCGATGCGACTCGTGCTTGCTGGGATACCAGTTGGGCGAGATGTAGTGCTCATTGCCGCGAAACACGATGAGGACATCGGCACCGCCTGCGCACTGCTGCCACACCGGATTGGCCCGGGCCACATGGGCGCTTAACAGTCCGTGCGCACCCACCGTCGGATCAAACTCGAAGGGAATATGGTTGGCATCCAGACCATCTGGCGAGGGGGTTACCAACATACCAAGGGGATGCTCGCGAATGATGCGCTGCAGGGCCGCCGGGTCAGTCACTGCGAAATGTGCGGGCGTGTACATCAGTCAGATTGCGTCGAAAATCAGTGCGCAACGATACCATTTGAATGCCCTGACCGAATCAGCTCACCAGGGCGAGGGTGCCACGAGAAACTCGCGAACCGCCGCTGCAATGAAGGCCGCATCCACCGGGTTGGCCATCGGGTTGCCAGCACGGTGGCCCCAGATCGATGGGATCGGCCTCAGTTCTGCGTCGCGCAGATGCGCCAGATCCAGCCGATTGTCCTCGACCTGGAAATAGAGGTCGTGATCACCCGGCATCAGTAGCACCTTGGCACGAATCGACCGCAGCGCAGCAGCAAGGTTGCCGTTGAAGTCTGCATGGGCCGAGATGTCACCATGCTGCCAGGTCCAGAGCTGTGCGAGGAGATCGCTGGGATCGCGGCGAGAGAACGTGTGCTCCCAGCTGCGAACCAGGAAATCCTCCTGCGAGCTGAAGCCCAGCGAGCGCCAGGCCTGCTCGCGATAAAAGGTCTGCGATAGTGCCCAGCCAGCGTAGATGCGGCCCATCGCGCGAAAACCGCGCACAGGTCGACCGGTGAATGCGCCATCGATGAACGTGGGATCGGCCTGCAGCGCTGCGCGCACGCCCTCGATGAATACGGCATTGTGCGGCGCGCAGCGCGATGAGCCACAGACAACGGCGATGCGTTCGACCAGCTCCGGGAAGGCCACTGCCCAGTGAAAGGCCTGCATGCCGCCCATCGACCAGCCATAAACCATCTTCACGCGTTGAATGCCGAACACTTCGGCAAGCAGTCGCTGCTGCACCCGAACCGCGTCGTGATAGGTGACGTCCGGATACCGGTTACCGGTCAACGGCCAGGGCGTATTCGATGGTGAGGATGAAAGGCCGTTACCGAACAGGTTCGGAACAATGACGAAGTCACGGGACGAATCGAGGATACCGTCGGGTCTGATGAGCCACTCCGTATCGTAGTGCTGCGCCGCGAACGAAGTCGGATAGACGATCACGTTGCCGCGATCAGGCGCCAGCGTGCCATAGGTCTTGTAGGCGATCCGCATCGACGGGAAGGTACGGCCGCTTTGCAGCACGACGTCACCGGCATCGAAGATTGAGTAGTCTGGCATGCTCATGGCAACCTCTTTTTCAGCGCTTATCGGTGACACGAGGATCAGTCACCTTGACAACCGCAGCATCATCGCATCAGGCCCGCCAGCCAAGTCACCACCAACCCGCCGATGGCGCTGCCTGCCAGCAGCGACATGACGCCGACCCTGGAGCGGAGCAAGGCCACAGCGGCCGCGACATGAGGTGACAGTTCTCGAAGGCTTGATTCCAATTCTGACATTCCGTACAGTCTGTACATATTGATCGAGGCTCCGACATGAAGTTGACCTATGGGCTCGAGCAGGCCCGCGCGCAACTGCCGCATATAGCGGCCGAGGCGCGCGCCGGGCATACCAGCGTGATCACTCGACACGGCGAGCCGGTGGCTGCCGTCGTCCCAATATCGTTCTTGCGGGCACAGGAGACTGGCCGAATCCGCAAGGGCGGCATCCTGGCCCTGCGTGGAACGGGGCGCCATATGTGGCCTGAGGGGGCAGGCCAGACGGTGGCCGACATGCGCGACGAATGGCAAACCTGAAGAAGTCCACCAGCCGCCGCAGGGACCGTTCTTGGGGTGCCCTGCCGGAAGGCGCCACTGTCCTGGTAGACACTGCTCCCTGGATTTACCTGCTGCAGGACCATCCTGACTTCGCACCGCGCTTCGAGGGCCTTTTTGCGGCGGCCGAGGAAGGCTGGGTAGAACTTGCGTTGTCCACCATCACGCTAGCTGAAATACTGACAGGCCCCTACAAGGCAGGAGAACTGGCGTTGGCCAAGCGCTACGAAAAAGCCCTGGGCAGGTACCAGATCATGCCCTTCTCGGTCGCGGTGGCCATCCAGGCTGCGCAGTTACGGGCTCAGTACGGACTCAAGCTACCCGACGCCGCACAATTGGCCACCGCGCTCGACATGGGTGCCGCCGCCCTCGTGACACATGACCGCAACTTTTCCGCGGTTCAAGGGCTGCCGATCTTGTACGGTGGGTGAAGGATTCCTTCGGATCCCAGACGCAAAAAGCCCCGCGTGGTGCGAGACCCGGAGCGCCTGACAAGCCCACCCCAGTCCTGCACCACGCTTGCCAAAGCCCGGCATGTCGGGGGCCACCACTCGCTGCCGTGCCGCAAGAAACACCTGGATCATGCGCGGTACACGTCACTCCAGGTAGGGTTGCCGTGCAGGCAAAGCCAGGTGGCCGCAGCATCGCGCGGCCCCTCGTCTAGGTAGTGCATGCGCATGCCCCCCAGCGCCAACAAGCCGGTTGCGTCATGCGGCAACCAAGGGTACCCCGGCAGGTTCTGGAAGCGTGCTTCCTCGGTTCTTTGATCAGCCATCGCCTTCACGTTTTCCCCTCAGTTGCTGACACTGGGCGCACGGCGCAGGTACTTATCGGACGAAACCTGTTCCAAAAGGAAAAGGGCTGCCGATTCAGAAGTGATGGAAAGCCCAATGCTTCGACCATCGGCACTCACCCGACACGGTTTGACAGGCCCTTCCACGATGTTTGGTAATCGAACCGACACCCATTCCACAGAGCCCTCTTTCAGAGCCGCCTCCATGCGATTCTTGTCCTCGACGATGGGGACCAGCCACCGCAGAAACAGCGGGATGATGATCCGGTTTGCAAACCAGGTACCGCTGCCCCCTGCCCCGACGTTGGACATGCACACGATGCGCGGGACCCCGTAGCGCTGCATGGCAGCCAAGACTACCTTGACCGAACCAGAGATGAGTGATGTGGGCTTGCCATCCCCTTTACCGCCAATGCCCAGGCAGTGGATCACGGCATCGGCGCCGTGCACACAGTGCTCGACATCACGCAGCAGGGTCGGGTCACCGGCGATCACCGTGAGGCGTGGATGCGTCAGCGTCATCCGGTTGGGGTCGCGCACCAGCGCGCTCACCGTATGGCCCTTCGCAAGCGCCTGCTGCACCACGAGCCCGCCGGTCAAACCAGTAGCACCGAAGACGGCCAGTCGCGACATCGCCGTCACCACCGCTCCGCCGCCGGGCGCAGGTCCAGCTCGAAGGTCCATGCATCACGCGGCTGGTTGTGCAGCCACCAGAACGCCTCAGCGACGTGGTCGGAGTTCAGGATGCCGTCTGACCCAGCCTCAATCACGCGCTGGGCGAAGTGCTCGCGCGAGAAGGCGATGTAAATAAGGCCATCAATCACCACATGCGCCACATGCAGGCCCTTGGGACCGAGTACACGCGCCATCGCCTGTGCGAGCGCCCGCAGCGCCGCCTCTCGGCCCGCCAGAAACCCGGCCAACGCGCACATCTCCCACACCTTGAAGTACTTCTGCGCGGTGGTCTCGAGGATCGGAAAGCGGAGATTGCCCCCCACGTTGAGCACCACCGCGTCGACCGCACCCACCTCCGCTTCAATGCGATCGAAGAAGCCGACCACTTGGTCCCCGCGTCGCGCATCCAGGGCGTAGGCTCGGACGTGTCCGCCGGCGTTGGTGATCCGGTCCAGCAGTGGTTGCAGCGCGGCGACGGTCCGCCGTGCCAAGCACACGGTGTAGCCTTCCCCCGCGAATCGCCGAGCGACCGCCGACGCAGTGCCGTCACCCGCGCCGATCACGCAGCACACCTTGGGCTGTGCCATGGTCGTGGCCATCGTGATCGCCCGGATGCGCCCGCTAGGCCCGCGCCGTGGGTCGTGCGGCGACATCGGCGAACCAGCGCGACAGATTCGTCAACTCTGCCGGGATACGCAGCCCCGTAGCCTTGCCCAACACGCAAGCGCACTGGGCGACGATGTCGGCCATCGAGTAGTCGTCGCCGGCGATGTGGCGGCGCGCGACTAGCTCGCGATCCATCCACGCCATCGTCTGCAGCGCACGACCGCGCGACCAGGCAGCGACCTCGGGCACTTGCTCCACGCGTGCGCGATAGAACTCGCCACTGTGCAGGAAAACCTCGGCGATCGGACGCGACAACTCATACTCCATGCGCAAGGTCCACATGTCGATGACCGCCGTCTCGCGCGGCGAACGGCCCATCAAAGCCGGCTCGGGGAAGACCGACTCAAGGTAACGACAAATGGCCAGCGATTCCGTGATCGTGCTGCCATCTTCCAGCTCCAGTACGGGCAACTTCCCCAGCGCATTGAGCTTGCGGAATTCAGGGCTCGCGTTGGCGCCAGCCGCCGCATCGACCTCGCGCCGTTCAATGACGGCGCCTTTCTCGGCAAGGAAAATGCGAACTCGGCGAGGATGCATGCCTGGGGTGAGATCGTGAAGGATCATGTCATCAACTCCTGGAGGATTGGGCGCATGACGCGGCGTCAGCGCCAGACGGGCTCTCAAGCCTGATCAGGGATCCAGCTGCCATGAAAACCGAAGGGCACCCGCGCGGGCAGTTGGATCACGGCTTCAGGCGGCCCGGAAAAATCACTGGCGTCGATGATCACCAGGTCAGACTTGTTGGTCGGGGCGTTCCACACATAAGTCATGACCCATCCGTCGCGCTCATGGGCAGCATCCGACTTCGGGACGAACACACACTCCGACGCGAACCGACCGGGCCCGAAATCGTGCGCCTGCTCCACCCCGGCCTCGGTGTCGTAGCACAACGCCGAACCCCGATCTGAACGGATACCCGCCCCGTAAACGTAGCGATGTTGACGTCCCGTCAGTCGCTCATCGATGCGCGGAAACTCCTGCGGCGTGGCCGACAGCACCACCTTGCTGAATGAGCACGACTTGGGGTCGAGTTTCCACCGCGCCAACACCGGCGGACCCTCCCCAGGACCATTCAAGGCGGTCCGGAATACGCTGGGGTGTTCGACCAGATCGACAACGACGGAGCCATCAGCCGCGTCATAGGCATTGGCGGTGTGAAAGACGTAACAGGGCGGGATATCGATCCAGACCACGTCCTTGGCCGCACCGTCGCGGGGCAGGAGGCCGACTCGGGCAGCACGACCATCCGACCATTGGTACGGGAAAATATGGCCTTTCGCAGCCGATGCGTCATTCCAGACGACCGGCAGATCAAAAAGCAGGATGTACCGCTGCGTCATGGCAAAGTCGTGCACCATGGGGCCGTCGGACACCTCAATCACTTCCGATCGTCGCACCTTGCCTTCTTTACCAACGACGACGTGCCGGATTTCGTTTCTGTTTTCCAGCTCATAGGTCACGGCGTGCCACTCCCCTGTCAGCGGATCGAGGTGCGGATGGGCCGAGAACGATCCACCAAGGGTGCCCTGGAAGTCCTCGTAGGACAGCGTATCCAACTCGTGCGAGAGCGCCATGGCAGGAGGCCCCGATTCGACCAGTGCCAGGGTCTTGCCGGCAAAGTGCTGGATGTGCGTGTTCACCACATCCACCTTGCTGCGTGGTTTGCCCGCGGGGTAGGACTCTCCGAGCCGATCGCACACCAGACGGCTGCGCACGTAGCGATTTCGGTACCACTCGGCCTTGCCCGCGCGCAGGTACACACCGTGGACCATGCCTTCCCCGAGAAACCAATGGTGGGTGGCAGGATCAGCAACTTCAATCGGATTGGGACCGTTGCGCACAAAGCGACCGACCAGGTCTGATGGAATGTCACCAGTCACGGGCAAATCAAGCGCGGTCACTTCTTCCAATACCGGACCATATGGCCCGATCAGGTAGTGGTTGCCAATGTCAGCTGGGAAAGGGGCGCGTCGGGCGGCACGTGCCGTGCCCGTCGAGATCTGGGAGGTCGTCACGGAAGTCATGTGCTCGGGCTCCTGGGTGGTTCAGTGGTTGGGGTAAAGGGGAACTCGTGAGGCCACGGTCAGCGCAGCGACTGGATGACCCTGTCGGCCACGTCATTTGCCAGCGCCGCGACAGGGCCCAGTGCCGCGAAGACATGCCCGCCACGCAACATTGCCGCGCCGTGAACGGCGCCCCAGGCAAACAGCGCATCGCGCTCATCTGGCGCCCGACCGATGACGCCCGCCACGTGCAGGCCCATCAACGCAGCCGGCAGGTAGTCATAACTGTTGGGCCGAAAGAGGACGTCCGCCTTTGAGCGATACGCCGCAGCCTGGGTTCCGAACATGAGACGCCAGAGCGCCGGCGCCTCGTCCGCGAAGGTCAGGTAGGCACCCGCCAGCTTTCTCAACCGGGCGGTCGCCTCGGCAGCACTTGCGGGTGGCTTGGCGATGTCAAAAGCCGCTGCAAACAGCGCCTCCAGCCGGTCAAACCCGATTCGGGCAACCTCACCAAGCAACTCCTCGCGACTGGCAAAGTGCCGGTAGATCGCAGCAGGCGTGACGCCTGCGCCGCCAGCCAGTTGAGCTATTGACAACCCTTCAAGGTCGTCGCTGGCTAGCGCCGCATCGATCAGGGCCTGCTTCAAGCTGCCGTGATGAAAGCGCTTGCCGCGATTCACCGGCACGCGGTCAGGTTGGGATGTCTGTCGGTCGGTGTCAGGCGGCATGCCTAAATGTTAATGCCATTTACTTTATTGGCGCAAGCCCCTACACTCACCATCGACGACACTCCCCGATCATGGACACATGAGGCTTGCCACTGCGGCGCAGACCGTATCGACCCGGCTCGGCCAACTGGCCGTGCGTGATTCAGGCCCGGTCAATGGTCCAGGTGAACTGCTCGTGCTCTGGCCATCCATCCTCGCCGACCACCGCATCTATGGAGTGCCGGCTGCAGCCTGGCAGGATCGGCACCGAATGTTGATGATTGATGGCCCAGGACATGGCGATAGCGGGCCTTCGCCAAGCACTTTCACGATGGCCCAGTGCGCGCACGCTGTGGCGGACGTGCTGGATGCTCTGGGCATCCATCAAGCGGTCATCGTCATTGGCACCTCGTGGGGCGGACTGGTCGCCGGGGAATTTGCCCTGTCTTATCCGAACCGGACGCGTGGACTCGTGATGATGAACACGCCGGTCTACACCTCACCCACCAGGCCGCATCTCAGTGATCAGTTTGTCACCTGGGGGGCACGCTGGATTCACGGCACGTCGATGTACCGTCAGGGCGTTGCGAAGGCCTTCTTCTTGCCCGAGACGATCCGACGGGGAGGCCCAATCATGCAGGCCTTCCATGAGCACCTTCGGCACGTCAAGGGCGCCGCACTGGCTCGAGCTGTTCGATCTGTGCTCATCGAGCGTGAACCTCTTGCGCCCCGGATGAGCGCCATACACGCGCCCACGCTGTTTGTCGCCGGGCGATACGACACGCTCTACCCAATGGAGCCAATGGCCTCTGCAGCGCGCACGTTGCCCAAGGGGCGATTCGAGGCACTCGACACCGCCCACATCTCGGTCGTCGATGCCCCGGATGAAACGACCGCGCTCATCGACGCTTTTCTGCGCACGCTTGCGTGAAAGACCTGCGGTGACCCAGCCTGTCCCGATGCACCCACCTCAATCGCCCCAGGCCTGGCGCACCTTCTGGCTTTCCAGTTCAGCCGTTTTCCTGGTCATTCTGGACAGCACCGCTGTGGTGGCGACCTATCCATCGCTCAGGGCGTACTTCCAGGACGTATCCGCCGCCGACCTGTCATGGACGCTGAACGCATATACGGTGCTTTATGCCGCCTTGCTGGTCCCGGCGGGACGATTGGCAGACCTGCAGGGTCGCAAGCGTGTGTTTCTGCAAGGGCTGATCCTCTTCACCCTGGCTTCGGCCTTTTGCGCGTGGGCAACCGGCATCGGACCCCTGATCGCCGGACGTGCATTGCAAGCCATTGGCGCGTCGCTGATGAGTCCGGCCTCCTTGGCTCTGATTCTCAACGCTTTCCCGAGAGACAGGCGCGCCGCAGCGGTCGGCATGTTCAGCGCATCCGGGGCGCTGGCGGCGGCGGCTGGGCCAGCCTTTGGATCATGGATCATCGAGTTGGCGTCCTGGCGATGGATCTTCCTGATCAACCTGCCGCTGGGCGTCATCATTTGGCTACTCGCCAAGCGTGGCCTTCAGGAATCGATCAGCCCCGAGACCGGGGCGCGGCTCGACTGGCCTGGCATCGCGATGCTCAGCCTGGGCGCAGGCGCAGTCGCCTGGGCCATCGTTCTGAGCGACGCCAACCACTGGCGGCAGGCGCTCGTGGCCTTGGCAGCCGGGCTCGCGTTGCTGCTGGCATTTCGCCGCTGGGCAAGCGGCAGACCCAACGCGGCTCTGGACCTCACGTTGTTCGAAGACCGCAGTTTTCTCTTCGTGAACATCGCCTCAGCTGTCTTCGGCATCGCCTTCACAGCCATGTTTCTGTCGGGATTTCTGTTCATGACCGGTATCTGGGGCTATTCCCAAGGGGAAGCGGGATGGGCCGTCACGCCGGGCCCGCTCATCTCGATCCCGGTCGCTATCCTGGCGGGGCGGCTCGCGGGTCGAATGGGGCATCGACCTCTGCTACTGGCAGGTGCCATGCTCTTTTCGATCTCCCAGGCATGGCTGAGTCTGCGCATCGGTACGACACCTGATTACCTTGCCGTCTGGCTGCCGATGCAGTTTGTGGGTGGAACGGGCATCGGCCTGGTCTTTCCGTCGCTCAGTGGCGCAGCCGTTGCGGCGCTTGGCCCCACCCGGCTTGGCGCAGGCAGCGGCATCAATAACGCCATGCGACAGTTCGGCAGTTCCGCAGGCGCTGCACTGGCCGTTGCAGTCGTCGGCCACGTCGGCGCCAGCCTGCTTCGGTACCAACAGTTGTTTGCCGTATTGTCCTGCCTGGGGCTGCTGACCGTCGTGCTCTGTCTGCCGGTTCGGCGGGGCAAAGTGCACTGATCACAAAACGCTGAACCAAAAACGGACCTACCGTGGCCCAACCAACCCTTAGGCGGCGACGCTTCCTATTGCAAGGCCTCGCAACCGGCCTGCTACTCATCGCGAAACCCAGCCTGTCTGCTGGTTTGGGCTAGCGAACCTGGCAAAGCGTCGACCTGGATTGGTTCGACTCCAGCCGAACGCGCCAGGTTCCTGTGAGGCTGTATCTGCCGATCGAGTCCGCCTCTCGCAAGGTGCCGCTGGTGATCTTCTCTCACGGTATGGGCGGCTCGCGCGCCGGTTACCGCTATCTTGGCCAGCATTGGGCCTCGAACGGTTTTGTAACCTTACATGTGCAGCACATCGGCAGCGATCGATCATTGTGGTCTGATGGCAGTCCATTGGCGGTTGTGAACCGGCTGCGCCGCGCTGCCCAGGAAGACGAAGCTATCTCTCGTGTGCTCGACCTTCGCTTCGCCTTGGACAGTCTGCTTGGCCATGTGCTCGGTGACGTCATTGATTCCGAGCAGATTGCCATCGCAGGCCATTCCTACGGTGCCAACACCGCATTACTGGCCGTTGGAGCGCGAGTCGATCGCGATGGACGAAGCCTTCAGTTTCAGGACTCACGCATTAAGGCCGCCATCATGATCTCCGCACCGCCGTTCTACGGCGAACGATCAGCCCGACAAATTCTCGCTTCTGTGAACGTGCCGACTCTTCACATCACCTCCACAGGTAACGTCATCCGGATTCCAGGGTATTTCAGCGCGGCCGAAGACAGAATCGGAGTCTTTGAAGCAGTACGAAGCAGCCGCAAATGGCTGGCAGTGTTCAAAGGCGGAACGCACAGCATGTTCACTGACCGAAGCGGGACAGGCGGACCCCTCCTCAATACTCAGGTCAAGGAGGCGACAAGAGAACTCACAACCGCCTTCCTGGAAAGCGTATACCGTGGCGAAGTCCTACAACTCGGCGATTGGTCAGAGCGACATGCAGGCATTCTGGATCGCCTGACTGAAAGCCGCCTGTAGCCGAAATATGATTCGAGGGTACCTGCGGCTATCGGGTTGCAATTCATCCAGCTTGTCGACTACGACACACGCCGCGCGGCTTCACGCGCATCAGGTTCGGACAAAATCTGCCAGTGGTCGTCGGGGTGTGGCGGGTACTGCTTGACCGGTGTAGCCGAGTCTGCAGAACATTTGCAATGTCTCATCGTCTGGCGTCGTTGGCAGCGGTCTTTTCAGCGTCAGCTGATGGGCTTGCGCATAGTGAGGGGCCATTTCAGGAAACTCCTGCAAAGCCTGACTCATCGGATGTACGCCCACACCGAGTTCGGTTGCCTTGAGTTGGAGTCGCACGTAGGCGCGTCCTGCGTTGATCTGATCTGCGCGCCGATTTTTGCCGCTCAGCCAGACAAATCCCATCGATGTGTTGCTGTGACCTTCAAAGCGTCCCATCATCGCCTTGTATGCTTGGCTACCCTGCGTCGGCGGCGCATGCCGGTCGAACTGTCCGAGCGCGTCGAGCGCCCGAACCATCAAGCCGTTTAGGCTGATGCCATCTCGGTGCTTGAGAATTTCCGCAGGCCCCACGCGCGTGAGGTGGATGCTTTCCATGATGGTGCGCGGGGTCAGGACTTCGACCTGCGCTGCCTTCCAACATAGCTCTCGAAGAGGGGATAAGTCCGGCGCGCTGACCGTGCCCCCAACTCGCAGCGTCTTGTCGTTCACGCTGGCCATCAGCGCACTTAGAGTGTCTGCTGAGACTGTCCGACTTGGATCGTAGTCGGATTTTGGCGTGTGCCGATTGAACACTTGTGCAAACAATGGATCTTTCAGCCCCCCAGGCTTGAGGGTCAGTCGTGCCACCGGCCGGCGATCCCATCCTTTGAGGTCAGCGCCAAGCTCACCCTGCGGCCACAGGGCCACCTCCGCTGCAGTACCTTGCGCCGCCAGTGCCATCACCAGCAATTCCAGGAACGCGCCATGCCCGATCAGGATCTGCCGTCCAAACGGATCCGTCTGCGGTAATACACGCTGAGGATCTGTCAGCACCGTCATCACACCGCTTTCCCGCAGATCGACCAACCAGGGCTGAAGGTTATGAGGATTAGGCGCGGTAATCGCGTAAGCGAGTGCGCGTCGACGCGGGTCGGACTCATCTTGAGGCCCCTTCCAAGCTTCTATTGCCTGAGCCGGGAAGTCGCTGCTCAACGAGCACGCGGTCATCGGCATTGTGGCGGCCAAGACAACTCCACCACCCACCAGTCGAATGAAGTTCCTTCGTTGCATCGTTCTCTCCACGTTGGATGACCTTTACGAGAAACCGGCTAGCAGTCAGGCCATTCAGGTATTGTGGGAAGGCGTTTGTATGAACACAATTGGCTATACCTGCATCTCTGAGTTTCATATATGAATATCTTATTTGACTGGTCTCTAGTACGCTCATTTCTTGCAGTGCTTGAACGAGGCAGCCTTCTAGCTGCTGCACGCGAGTTGCAATCAAGCCAGCCCACCATCGGCCGACATGTGGCAGAGCTTGAAGCTCAACTTGGCCTGGTGCTGTTCGATCGCACCGGACGAGGCATGACTCCCACCGAGGCTGCGCTTCGTCTCGCCGACTCGGCGCGCGCAATGCAAAGCGGTGCCGATCAGCTTGCCCGCAGTGTCGTCGGCTCTGATCGCTCTGCATCTGGGACCGTACGCATTACAGCCAGTCAGCCTATAGCGTGCTTTGTCCTACCCCCGTTACTGGCGCAGATGCGCGTATCCCTGCCGGAGGTTCAGGTTGAGCTGGTGGCGAGCAATGCCGTGAGCAACCTCTTGCGCAGAGAGGCCGACATCGCAGTGCGTATGGTCCCCCCCGAACAAGCCAACGTGATTGCACGAAGGGTTGGAAACGTGGCGCTTAGGGCCTGTGCTCACCAGGAATACTTGCGTCGGCGTGGCGTGCCGCGCCATCTGGCCGACCTTCTTGTACATGAACTCATTGGAGGTGACCGCAACGACGAGATCCGCAAAGGCTTTGCCTCTCTCGGTTATTCGGTTGAGAGGGAGCAGTTCGCGTTTCGGACCGACGACTTGATCGCCATATGGCAGGCAGTGCGCGCCGGGTTAGGAATCGGCTTTGTCAGCGAGCATCTAATCCGGACTGATCACGCAGTGATCCCGCTACTGCCGAAACTGAAAATTGAGCCTCTGCCTGTCTGGCTGGCTGTTCACAAGCAGATCCGCACCAGCAAGCGGATCCGTGCGGTCTATGACTTCTTGGCCGATGCCTTACCCAGTGCGATCTGAGACACGAAGCATCCTGAGTCATTACGGCCTGCTTGTGCACGGTTTGTTCAAGGGTGCATGGTGTGCCGGCTTCTTATGACTATCCTGAAGGAGTCATCCATGTCAGCCACCACACCCGGCCCACGCGACCTGATGAAGTCCATGCACGCTTACTTCCAAGACAAAAAAGTCGAAGCGCTGGTGTTCATCCTGCCCATCGGGATACTCGCCCTGATCGTCAGCATCAGGATGCTCACCGATACCCCAGCCCTTTCACTCGCGGCCTCCCGGTTTCCTTGCTTCTGCTGGGTCTCATGATGAGCACGGTCGGCGCTGTGGGGATTGCTCGGTGTAGCGGGCCTTGCCCTGCAGTTCGCGACGCAACGGGACTTTGCGCCAGGCTTGGGCAACGCGCTGGTTCTCTTCAGTGGCGGGGACGCCTGCCGCAGGTTGGCCGACCGGCGCCCCTGCGACGATGTCAAGATCGTGAGAGTGCTCCTTCACGATCGGTCGAAAAGTGAATAGATCAGACAGGCGTGAACCTATTGGAGCAATAGCCGGTCGTATGGCGACTCGAAGGCCGATCCGATGAATCAACCCGCGCTCATCTTCTGGTCCCGCCTGATCCAGGCAGCCGCGGGGGTGGTGTTGGCCTTGAGTGCGGTGCTGCTATTCGCGCTGTCGCTGGGCGAGACCTTCTTCAACCTCGTGTACTTCCATCAGCCCGGTAGTCCGGTGCCGGTTCCGATCGAAGCACAGGGCTACATACGGTTTGCCAATGGCATCATCGGGGCTGTCATGGCCGGTTGGATGCTAGCCATCATCGTGCTGGCCCGCCGGCCCTTCCAGGCAGGCGAGCGCTATGCGTGGAATGCCATCGCCTGGCCGCTGCTCGCGTGGTACCTAGTCGACACGGCCTTCTCCCTGGCGCACGGCGCGCAGTCGGCTCAACGTGGTGTGTGTTGTGTTGCGTCACGCCGTGCCAGTCGTGGGCGTAGCCACAGCGCAAGGCCGGCAGCGGCCACAAGCGGGAATACGCCCCACTGGATGAGCCCCAGAAAGGTCTCGTTCGAGCGCAGAGCGTCCGAATAAACGAATGCGCCGATGAACGGCGATGCCGTCAGGTGCAGGTTGCGGATGAACTTGAACGGCAGCTGCATGTTGGGTCTCCGGGACGCAATGAACCAAGAGATTGGCGTTTGAGAGGGCGAATGAGCCGGATTAAGCGAGGGGCGGTGGCGGTGGCGGCAACGCATCTGCGCTGAAGACAGGTATCAGTCGGCGCTCAGCAATCAATCCCTTCGTCGAGTCATGAGTCCTTATTTCGAGGGTTCGACTCATCGCGAACGTCGCAGCTGGAGCCGCCGCCCGTCGGCAACGTCAGATCGAGCACGAGTCGGCCCTCGACCTGTCCTGATTCGATCAGGCGATGCGCCTCCACAGCATCCGTCAGCCCGAAGACACGCTGAACGCGTGGCGTGATCCGGCTGGCCTTCAGCAGAGCGAACAGCGTGACGAGATCATCCTCGAATTCCTTCGGATGCCGTTGCCGGCGACCCGAGATGTCGTAGAAGACAACCCGCCTCGATGAACCCGGCCGCGACGAGAGCCACTTGATACGCAGAAAGTCGAGGGCGAATCGAAGCCGCGCGAACACACCCGGGCTGTCGTCGCCCGCTTTGCAGGCGTTGCGGAATGCGGCACTGAATCCCAGGGCAACCAGCCGCCCGCCTTGCGGTGCGAGGCGAGCCATGACTGCCGCAAGCGACTCGGCCCTGGCAGCATCGACGATAACCTTGAAGCCGCCGACCTCTCGCGACAGGCAATCCAGCTTCCTGGCTGCGTCAGGGCCGTCATATGCGACGAAAGCCGCGCCGAGACTGGTCACAACCGGCTCCCGCATTGCCGAGGCCACACCGACCACTCGCAGCCCGAAGGCTCGGCACAGGTCGAGCGCGGCCATGCCCACTGCGCCACTGGCGCCGCAGATCAGGACGGAATCGCCCGGCTTCGCGTCCGCCTCACGGAACAGCGCCTGATAGGCGGTCATGTAGCTCAGAACCAGAGGTTCCGCCCGGGTCGCATCGAGCCCTGGTGGTACTGCGACAAGCCTGTCGGCTGGGCGCACGAGGTGGGTCGCATTGCCGCCAAGCTGAATTAGGTCTGCGACACGATCGCCGATGTGCCAATGAGTGACGCCCGCGCCAAGTGCATCGATACGGCCCACGAAGTCGTAGCCCAGCGTCAGTGGCAGGCTCAGCTTCAGGACGGGATACAGGTTTCGCCGGATCAGCATGTCGGTGAAGACCAGGCTCGATGCCTCGACCTGGATACGGACCTCGCCCGGGCCTGGCTGCGGCAGCGCCGCATCCTCGACCAGCCGGATCATCTCGGGGCCACCGAACTGTGAGATCTCGAGTCGTCTGAGAGGCATGTCGGCGACCTCAGGCTTGCCTGCGCAGGACACGCCAAAGGAACAACACGGCAAGCGCGAGGAACCAGAGCTGGATGCCCGCCGTGGACAACACGATCGACACAGGTGGCTCGATGCCGAAGAGTTCGAGCGCAGGCAGGGCGCCAAGGGCCACGCGGCTGTCTTGATCTGAGGCGGACAGCAACACTACGGACCACTCTGCTGAAAGGCCACGTCGGTGCGGTCTCGGCCGTCAATCCCGTTCAGGAATTCGCCAATGCGGCGCTCCAGGTCCGGGTAGTGCGGGTTGAACGTCGCACGGGCGCCCGCTTCACCGGCAGGAGGCGACTGCCCGCCGACGCCATACCAGACGTACCGGGCCTGCCTGCAGGCCTCGACCTCATCTTCTCTGCGCAATGGTGGTCTGCCGCAGTTCCGATAGCTACCCGAGAGACCATAGTGGGCGTTCTGCGGCGAGATGTGCAATGCAAGGTGGGAGAGTCCCACCACCCGCATCGTGGTGTCGGCAGCGGGAAGCCATACCTCACGATCACCAGACATTGCCTTGGGCTGGCGGGAAAAGTAGTTGACGACCCTGCTTCGTGGATGCCCGGCGTTCGCATCGAAAAATCGTCGGTTCGCGGCGACATCGATCACTTCGTCATCTTCGCTTTGCACGAAGAACCACGGCGTTCCGAATGTCCCGTTGCTCCTCATGCGTGCGTCCATCAGGCTGATCACGGCCATCGTCGAGGCAATGCCCCGTGTAGGCAACGCGCCATACCGTGCGAAATCGTCGCGCCCGCCCAAGTCAAGCCATGGGCGAATGGTGGCCACCCATCTTGCTTGACGCGCAAGGGTGTTCGAGCGCAATCGATAGGCCGGCGACACGCCGATGACCGCATCGACGTGGTCTGGCGATTCGGCTGCGACGGTGAGCGCGAGGGCTGCGCCGAGGGAGAAACCAGCAAGCACGACGAAGTCGCTTTCGCGTCGGGCCCGCACGACCGCCGCTTGAACATGAGCCAACCAGTCCTTGTGATCGACGACGAGCAGGTCCGCAGGACGTGTCCCATGTCCGGGCAGCAGCAGCACACGAGCCTCGAAGCACTGCTTCGACAGCGACTGCGCAAGATCGCGCATGGCGAATGCCGTGTCAGACAACCCATGGATGAGGACCGCTATGCCTCGGGGCGATTCGGCGCGACAACCAGTGTCCGGCCTGATCCGCAGGGGTGCGACTACGCTCAGCTCCGCATCGGCCTTTGACCGATCGAAGGGCACCCGGTGAACACGCAGTTCCTGGGTGATGTCCAACACATAGGTATCAAAGTCAGCGACAGGTGCCAGGGTTGGCGCACCGCTCCAGCCGCTACTCACCAGCTCAGGCGAGGGTTCATCCCTCCCGTTGGATGCGCAGCCGAACACAAGCGCAGTCAGAGCGATCGCAGCGATCCTCGCCATGAGGGAGCCTGCATGAGGTCGGGGATGCCGAGTCGACACGGATTGCACACTGAATTTTTTGAAGATCATCGTCTCGCAGATAACCACCCCAGAGCAATCCTCAAAAATGCATACCTGCCATGCGTTATTCGTGTGCTTCAGCAACGGCGTGCATATACAATTGCACATACAATCGTCGTATGGGCAAGCACCGAATCGACAATCCGAATCTGAGCAACTACTTCACGGGGTGCCTCTACTTCACGGCAGGCGCCTTGTTCCGTCGTATCGATCGTCAGGCCACCGAGGCATTTCGGGACGTGGGGGTTTCGCAGAGTCACGCGTTCGTGCTCATGGCGCTGGCCGAGTCGCCTGGTCGGACTGCCAGCGGCTCGCAACTCGCCGACGCAATGACACTCGATCGGTCGACGGTGACGCGCCTGATCGAGCGGCTTGAGAAAGAACGTCTCGTCAGACGCACACGTGAAGGGCGCAACACCTGGCTCACCCTCGAACCCGCAGGCGTGAGGCTCATCCCCCGGATTCACGACGCATGGCATGAGCTCTATCGCCGCTACAGCGCCGAGTTCGGCGAATCCCGAGCCGAATCCGTCAACCGAGCGATCGTGAAAACCATCCAGGGAGCAAGACGATGATCAAGGGACGCACGCTGGGTAAAGGCGGTCCGCGCGTTGCCGCGCTCGGCTGCCGAGCCATGGTGCTTGCGGGCTACTACGGCCTAAGCGACGACGACCAGGCCATCAAGACCATCTATCGCGCGCTGGAAACCGGCATGACGATGATCGACTCAGCCGATGCCTACGGGAATGGCCACAACGAAAGCCTGGTCGGTCGCGCAGTGCGCGGCAGACGTGACGCCTTCGTGGCCTCCAAGTTCGGTATCGTCCATGAGCCTGATCAGACAGGTACCGAGCTCCCCACGGGATGGGGCTTCTCGCTCAAGATCAACGGACGTCCTGGCTACGCGAAAAGAGCGCTCGATGCTAGCCTGTCGCGTCTGGGTGTGGACGCGCTCGACCTGTGATACCTCCATTAGCCCGACCCGGCGACGCCCATCGAGGAAACGATCGCAGCGATGGCGACGGCCGTGCGCGCTGGCAAGGTCCGTCATCTCGGGCTGTCCAACGTCACCGCCGAGCAGGTACGCCGCGCCCATGCCGTTTATCCGATCGCCGCAGTGCAGTATGAATATTCACTCTGGCGGCGGGAGGCAGAGACATCCTTGCTGCCGACCCTGCGCGAATTGGGCATTGCACTGGTGGCATGGTCTCCTCTGGGAACCGGTTTTCTCACCGGCACCATTACGAGCCTCGAACCCACCGACTTTCGCCAGAACCATCCGCGCTTCGCTGGTCAGGGGCTGGCCATCAACACTGCCAGGTATGCACCGGTTCTGCAGATCGCCAGAGAGCTGTCGTTGACATTAGAACCCTCGATTGGTGACCCCACGAATCTGGATGTTGTTGCTCCCATGATGGCTGGCGCAGCGGCTAACTTCGCCTGCCTGGCTATTACGTGGTGCCCCGCTGGCCATCCGCAGCACCAGTCTTACCCCTAGGTCCGACATCCTGATCTGTCGATTCCAATGCACCTGCGGACCAGCTACGAATTCGAAGCCCCGACACGTCGCGGCTTATAATCAATATTCCTCCATTCGCGCGCAGAGATGGCTTCTACTGACTTTCCCGCGACAGCAACAGCTCAGGCAATCGGGAACGGCGCGAATTCAGCAAGCATCCTTCGTTACCTGACCTTCGCAGGCGTGGTGTTTCTTGCCCTCATGCTGGCGCTAAAGCCCGACGTAGGCTTCACCGCGCCATTTGCAATGCGTCTGTTGTTCTGGACCTTGCAGATTGTGACCGGCTTGATCGTTCTGCAATCGGTGCTCTATCTGCTGACCCGAAGCTACGGCGCCAGCCGGGCGCCTAGTTGGGCATTGGTGCTGCTCTCCGGTCTGCTCGGCTCGGTATTACTGACGCCGCTGTATTGGCTGATCGGGGAAGGCCTGGTGGAGGGTTGGCTCGGCTACGCGGCTCGACCTGACGATGAAGCGGCTGATCTTGCCGGCCTTACTCTCGCCCATCCCCTGGTCAGGGAATATCTGGAAATCGTCGCACCGGTCACGACATCGTGGGTATTGATCTGCTTGCCTCGCATGCACTGGCTGATGCCACCGCTACTGCACGGGAAAGTCCGCCAGTGCGAAGCGGCCGGCAACCCCGGGGCGAGGCGGGCAGCACTCGATCCAACCCCCGATTCGGGCCATGTTCAAGCTGCGGTCTTGCCTGCTCAGCGTCCTGATACCTGGCGTCATCGACTACCCGCTGAGCTCGGCACGGACGTGATCGCAGTCACTTCCGAGCTCCAGTACCTGCGCGTCTGGACTCCCCGAGGCTGCGCCCTGATCCTGGGCGCCTTGGCGGATGTCGAAGCACAGGACGCCGCGACGGGATTGCGCGTGCACCGGTCGTGGTGGGTGGCGACCGACCATCTCGTCGCTGTTCGGCGCACCGCCACGGGCGCGGTTTGCCTGATGAGCGATGGTCGCCATGTGCCGGTCAGCCGCCGCCGACGCAGCGAGGTTCTCGCCCGCTTCGGCGGCGCAGCCCAATACCGATTCGGCGGCGTATCAAAAGCTGTAGCGGATGCCGACTTGAACTGAGAACGGGTTGTACTTGAGCAGGCCTGCACTACCCCCAGGGTTGCCAGACGCGTTGTCCAACCGCACGCTGCCTACCCGAAGCCAGCGAGCATCGGCGGTGAGACGCCAGCTGCGGCTAAGCGCGTACTCGACACCGCCGATGAGTTGGAAGGCTGCCTTGCTGCCAACAGAGTAGCTCCGGTCGGCACCCCCGCCGACTGGAGTGATGTCAATGTCGAGTTCCTGCACCCATCCGATGCCGGCGCCCACGTAGGGGGTCCATCCACCTGCCAGATTGAAGCGACGCAAACCGTTAATCAGCAGGATGTTCGATGCGAAATCCCCATCCCGAGCCAGGTTGCTGCCGTTGCGCTGCAGCGCATCCAGCGAATGACTCCGGTAGTTCCACTCAACTTCTGCAGCCCAGCCGTTGCCGTATCGATAGCCGATATCGCCGCCGAAGCCGATGCCGCCTCCAAACTCTGCGCGCAGACCCGATCCGGCACCCTGGGCACCCGACTCGGTAAACTCCGAGGAGCCAATCTGACTGTACTGGCCGTAGATCGTGGCGTAAAAGCCCTTGGGCTCGGCCTGCGCCATCGCAGCGGCGGGCACCAGGCTGGCAAACAGGATGGGAACGTAACCTCGGCAGAGGGTGCGATGAAACATGATCGTGAACCTTCTGAAGAATGAATGGAAATGTCGGCAAACCGGCGAGAGCCTAAGTCAAGGAATGCGTTGCCTGCTCGTCAGACGAGCACAGTTGCACCAGCGGTTCGCGAATTGAACGAGCGGCAAGGTTGGGCTGGCGCAATGTCAACCAGCACGACACAGCTCCTTCAGATCATGGACCTGCTGAATCACAAGACCCAGGTAGTGGCCGCTCGCGACAGCCACCTCAGTCACATCATGATTCGAAGCCTCATGCAAAAAGGCGTTGAGCGCTTCTTCAAATCTGGCTCACGCGCAGGCATTCAGGCTGCTCACGCCCCACGCCTGGATCGGCAACTTGTTGCGCTCGATGCTGCCAAGCGGCCTAAAGACATGAACGGCAACTAGCGTCTGACTTTTGCGTTTGAAAACGGCGATGCCATCCTGGTGGACTACCAGGATTACCACTGAGGTGACCATGAGTTCAATGTTCAACCCCCCACACCCTGGCCTCACTTTGAGGGACGACATCCTGCCTGCCTTGAATCTGCAGGTTGGCGAAGCGGCTGCCCAGTTGGGCGTGGACCGCACCACCTTGTCTAAGGTGCTCAATGGACGGGCGGCGATCAGCCCCGCGATGGCGCTACGAATCGAACGTTGGTTGGGGCGCGACCATGGCGGGGCCGCTGAAGTGTGGCTAGCTCAGCAGGCCGCCTACGATCTTTGGCAGGCGCGGGCTGCGGCGAAGGCCAGCAAGACCCTTTCGGGCATCAAGACACTGAGGCTTCAAACGGCATGAAGAGGGAGCAAGACGCCGCGGATGCAGCCGTCGCCCCAGCGCTGCTCGTCTGGTCGCGCCTAATCCAGGCCGCTGCGGCTGTCGTTATCTTCCTGAGCTTGACCTTGCTGTTGGCGCCCCGCCTTGGGGAGGCCATCTTTAACCTGGTGTACTACCACCAGCCGTCCATCCCAGTTGAGGTGCCGAACCTGGCCATGGGCTACATCTGGTTTGCCAACGGCATCATCGGCGCCGTGATGGCTGGCTGGATGATCTGCATCATCCTGTTGGCCAGGGGCCCATTCCTCGAGGGCCGGCGGCACGCCTGGAACACCATCGCCATTCCACTGGCCAGTTGGTTTCTTATCGACACAGCGTTTTCCATCGCCCATGGCGTATGGGGCAATGTGCTGCTCAATACGGCAACTGGGCTGATGTTCGGGATTCCCTTGCTCGTTTCGCGCCGGTACTTCAGAGCCGAGAACTAATTTTTCAGACTGACTGTTTTTATTGGCGTCTGGGATTTGCACTCGCAGTCTGGGAGTGCATGAAGCACAGCAGGCGGGCTCTACACCAACCGCCGAGGACCACACGCACGAACTCAGGTTCGCAGCATCGACCCCAGACTGCGGCGCGGGATCGGTCCACGCGGCTCGGTGGCGAATCCCGCGCGCAAGAGCATTTGCAGCGTCGCGCCAGATGCGTCGAGACCAGTGTTTTATGTATCGCCACGCGCTGTGCACGCATCTCAATGAACTCCTGCAGTGCCTGTGACAGCGGGTGGGTATCGCATAGTGAGATTGCCCGAATGCTAGGGGTGACCGAGGGCGCGGTGCGCTACCAGGTCAAGAGGATGCAGGCCGATGCGGTCGATGGCCGCAGTCGGCAGGAGCCGAGGGCTGCGATTGTGGACGAGGCGATCGAACACTGGCGCAGCCAGCAAGGTGATCGGGCCGTGAACCTTGCCGCGTTGCACGACTGGCTGGTCATTGAGCACGGCTACGGCGGCAGCCTGCGCTCAGCTAGCCTTCAAGTTGAGCTCGGATGCAATCGGCGCCCACTGCGCCAGATCGTTGACGAGCAGCCTTTGCAGCTCCGCGCCCGGCACGACATCCACCACCGTCAGTTGCACAGCCGACTTGCTGACCAGATTGGCGTTCTTGCCGACTTCAGCCAGTGTCTTGTAGTAGCCATCGATCACGGCCGGCGGCGTTCCGGCGGGCACCGCGAATCCGCCGTAGAACTCGAGCACCGAGCCGCCTTTACCGAGGGTTTCGCGAAACGACGGAATCTCGGGCGCCAACGGAAAGCGATTGTCGGAAGTGACCGCAATGGCGCGCACCCGGCCCTTGAACGCAACCGCCAGTGGCAAGGCCAGGATGCAGAAGTCGAGTTCGCCCTGCGCAAGCGCGATGATGGCATCAGGCCCACCCTTGAAACCCACCGGCTCAGCGGCGCAGCCATTGCTGCGCAGCATCTGTACCGTGGTCATGTGCTCCGCACCGCCCAGGATGGTGCCGAAGTTGGCCTTGCTTGCGCGCGCTTTGAGGTGGGCGATCAGCTCGGTTGGCGTCTTGATCGGCGAATCAAACTTCACGAAGATGGCAGCGGGCGTGCCGCTGAACTTGCCCACCATGGTGAGTTGCTTAAGCAGGTCGTATTTCCCGAAGGTGAGCTGCGGCGGAATCATCCCGTTGTTGACGTGCATCATCACACTGCCATCGGCCGGGGCGTTCTGAATCGCCTGCATCCCGACCAGGTAGGACGCGCCCGGACGGTTTTCCACGATGACCGGTGTGCCACTCACTTGGGTCCAGGATTCCATCGCAAGCCGCGCAGACACATCGGCCGCCCCACCGGGCGGCAGCGGCACGATCAGGCGGATCTGCTTGGGCTGGGCGTGGATGAAGGCTGGCGCGCCGGCGATGAGTCCCGCAGCCGCCTGAACCAATCGGCGCCTGGCCGGCGATAATGGATTGAAGGAAGTCAGCGGACTCTGCCGCTCGGCGATGAGCAGTGAGCGGGGTTGGTTCGTCGGCGTCATGGAATGCTCCTCGGGACAATTCAGTTGGGCGCACGAAGCACTGACCAATGTTCGACTTCTAGACGGCGGACCATCGCGTGCGTATCGACCTCCCGTAAATTAGGGAAGCTCAGCTCAGAAATCTGGTCGGAATTTGCCAAAAATGCCAAGAATTCAGACTGAATCAGATCATCTTGTGCTGACCCGGTCGGTGCTAGAGAACGAATCGGTGATGGGCGGGTTGACCCCCGATACGCGAGAAACCTTCCTGGCAGGCGGGCGCGTGCGTCGCTACGGCAAGGACGACGTGCTGTCGTCTCGGGGTGAGCCGGTCGACTCGCTCATCATCCTGATCGATGGTGTCATCGAGGTCAGCCGCGTTGGCGTGAACGGTCGCCGGCACATCCTGTTCTACCTCGAGCGGGGGCAGGTGACGAACCTGGTCCCCATGCTGGATCGCCGCCGTGCGATCCACGATGCAATAGCGCATACCGACTGTCTTGTCTTGCACGTGGGCGAACAGGACCTCACGAAGCAGATGGCCTGTGATGCGCAACTGACGCGCGGCGTGATTGCGGTCCTGTGTCTTCGCACGCGTACGACCTACGCGATGTTCAGCAACGATCGGCTCCTGCCGCTTCGGCAGCGTTGTGCATGGGCACTGCTCGAGATGGTTCGCCAGCACGGTCGGGTGCGCGAAAAAGACGTCTTGCTGACCCTGAAGCTCTCGCGTGAGGAGTTCGCGGAAATGCTCGGCAGAACGCGCCAGGCGATCGGCAAGGAACTGCAAAGGCTGGAGGAAGAGGGCGTGATCCGCACCACCTACTCGACCTTTGTCATCAACGACCGGGACGCGCTTGAGCGGATTGCCAGGGTGGGATAATCACGCCATCGCCACACTGCGGCTCACGCGCTTGCGGCCCTCTGTGGGCGCCAAGGCTGGGGTCTGGCTCCACAATGTAGCGAGTTGCTGCACAACAGAGGCTTCGCCTCTAACTGACCTGCCCGGAAATTTAGTGCCACGGATAAGTTGAGAGAATGGCCCTTGCCCCCGAGGCGAGGAGCCCATGAGACAGAGCAGATTCAGTGAAGAGCAGATGGTCGCGATCCTGAGGGAAGCTGACCGAGGGTCGGTTGCCGAGGCCGCGCGCAAGCACAAGATCAGTGAGCAGACGATCTACATCTGGCGAAAGAAGTTTGGCGTGCTCGAAGCCAGCGACGTGAAGAAACTGCGCAGCCTTGAGGCCGAGAACGCACGTCTGAAGCGGATGCTGGCAGAGCGCGAGATGGCGATCGACACGCTCAAGGAGATCAACCGCCGAAAGTAATGGGATGGACGCGCAAGATGTCTACCCCCTTTCGTGAAGGAGTTCTCCATGAACATCATGAACCGCCCCGGGTATGAACTGACCCCCAGAAGTTGGACACACTTCAAGGGGTTTTATGAAAAAGTTCGAAACGGAGTTCAAGCTCGAGGTTGTCAAGAGCTTCTTGGCTGGTGACGGAGGCGCAAAGCTGCTGGCTCGGCGGTGGTCGGTGTCCGAGTCAAAGATTCGCACCTGGGTGAGCCACTACCGTGTGCACGGCATCGACGGATTGCGTCCCAAACGAAGCGCGTACAGTACGCAATTCAAACAGCAAGTGCTGTCCCACCAGGATCGTGAAAAGCTCTCAAGCCGTCAGGTTGCAGCGCTCTATGACATCCGCAATCCCAACCAAGTGGTGGTCTGGCGACGCAATCTCGATCAAGACGAAATGCTTTCGCTCAGGAGCGAGAAAGAAGAGCATCCCAACATGAAGCAAGAGCGCCGCTGCGCTGTGCCGTCGAGCATTGCAGCTCCCGACCGCACGCAAGCCCTTCGCGAAGAAAACGAGCGACTGCGCGCTGAGGTCGCGTACCTAAAAAAATTGCAAGCCTTGATCCGGTCGAAGAGGTCAGCTGCGCCGACAAAGCGCGTTTGATTGCCGGGTTGAGGCATCACCATAAATTGACAGACCTGCTACGGGCCGCAGGCCTGGCGCGCAGCACGTTCTACTACCAGTGCCAGGCGACCCAACGCGCCGATCAGCAAAGCGCCATGGAGGCCAAGATCCGCGCTGTCTATGCCGCGCACAAGGGTCGCTATGGATACCGTCGGATTACGGCAGTGCTGTGCGGCTCAATGGCAGAAGCGGTCAATCACAAGTGTGTGCAGCGCCTGATGCAAAAGATGGGGCTGCGCGCGTTGATCCGTGCAAAGAAGCGATCCCGATATGTCCCAGGCGTCAGCGATACTCACGTGCCTAACGTTCTGAAGCGCGACTTCTGCGCGACCGAGCCAAACCATAAGTGGGTAACCGATATCACCGAATTCCATGTGGCTGGTCACAAGCTCTATCTGTCGGCCTGCATGGACCTCTTCAACGGCGAAATCGTCGCATACCGGATGGCAAGGCGTCCCGTCTTCGAGTTGGTCTCTGGCACATTTGAGGCAGCGCTTTCGAGAACCAATTGCGCCGCAAAACTGATCGTGCACTCAGACCAAGGTTGGCACTACAAAATGCAGCCCTATCGAGCGATGCTCGCACGACGCGGAGTCACGCAAAGCATGAGCCGTAAGGGCAACTGCTTTGATAACGCGGTGATTGAAAGTTTCTTCGGCACCTTGAAAGCCGAGTATTTCCATCTTGCGGCGCCCAATAGCATTGATGCGCTTGAAGCGGGCGTGCATGATTACGTCCACTACTACAACAACGAACGTATCAAGCTCGGGCTTCAGGGACTCAGCCCGGTAGCGTACAGGCTGAAAAACACCGCCTGATCGGCGGGATCAAGACTGTCCAGCTTCTGGGGGTCAGTTCAAACACGGGGCGGTTCAGCGGTCCTACAGGCGATGCATGCGCAGAAAACTCGGCGGATTGTTTACGTCAGCGCTTTCGGTGCCAGTGAAAGCTGGTCATCCATACCGTGGTGGGGACGCGCATTTCTCAGTCTGACGCAAGTGCGCCACTCCATGGTCGACCACACACGAAGCGAAGCGCTGCTGGCTCGGTCTGGCCTCGACTGGACGGCTCTGCGTCCCATGATGCTCGACGATGCTTCGAGTTTGGACGCCGCGCGAGAAATGAAGCCAGGGGACTCGCTACTGAAAAAGGTCTCTAGAGAGGCGCTGGCTCGTACAGTGATCCAGGCGCTCAACGATCACTCGACCATCGGACGTTCGATCGCCCTTGTCCCATGAAATGCGAAACCTGAACTAGAGAGGCAGCAAGACCCATGACGACCCATCGTTATCACACGGCGCTGGTGGTGCTGCATTGGTTGCTCGGTTTCATGATCCTGCTGGGACTGATCATGGGGACTTTCTCCCTGGAACGCCTGCCAAACTCTCAGCCGGAAAAACTCGACAGTCTCAGAGGCCATGTGAT
>JBIKKG010000020.1:0-27859 GCA_044360485.1 Burkholderiaceae bacterium
CGCGGGCAGAACGGTGGCGTGCTGGGCATCGTGACCATACAGACCCACGGCATTGCCATGGCGCGAGAGCAGTCGGGCCACCACGCTCACAAAGTTCACCGTCAGGTCGCGTTTGCTGAGGGCCCCGGAGCCGAAACCGAGCGAACCGCTGCGGTCCACGATGAACCAGGCCGCCACCTCGCGATCCTCCAGATACTCGCGCACATAAGGCGTGTTCAAACGCGCGGTCACGTTCCAGTCGATATGACGCACATCGTCCTGGAACTGGTACTCCCGCAGATCAGCCAGATCGAGCCCGGTGCCGCGAAACAAGGTCCGATAGTCGCCGTGCAAGAGCCCGTCCAGACGGCGGATCACCGTCCAGTCGAGGCGGCGCAGCAGGGCTTCAGGATCCCTGGGCAAGGTCGACATGGGTCTGCAGCGGCCGCGGTGGCTTGGGGAGGGTTTTCATGATGGTGCGAATGATCTGGTCAGCGCTCTGTCCTTCGGCGAGGGCTTCATAGGACAGCACCAGACGATGGCGCAGCACATCGGGTGCGATGTCGGTCAGATCTTCCGGCAGCGCGTAACGTCGCCCACGCAGAAACGCCAGCGCGCGTGCGCCCTCGACCAGTGCGATCGTGGCGCGCGGGCTGGCACCGAAGCTCAGCAGCCGCGAGACGTCTGCAATGCCGTGCCGCTCGGGTTCACGTGTGGCCGACACCAGACGCACGGCGTATTGCATAAGGGAAGGGTCGACATAACCCCGGCGGCATTCGCGCTGCAGCGTGCTCAGCTGGGCCGTTGTCGCGACCGATCCCACCGTCACCGGCGGACCCGTGACCCGCTCGACAATCACGAACTCTTCTTCGTCGCTAGGGTAGCCGACCAGCACCTTCATCATGAACCGATCCACTTGCGCTTCGGGCAGCGGGTAGGTGCCTTCGGTTTCGATCGGGTTTTGCGTAGCCATCACCAGGAAGGGGTCCGGCACCCGATGCGTTTCTCCGGCGATGGTGACCTGACGCTCCTGCATTACCTCGAGTAGCGCACTTTGTACCTTCGCCGGGGCCCGATTGATCTCGTCGGCCAGCAACAGGTTGGTGAAGACCGGCCCGAGCGACGTGCTGAACTCGCCGGTCTTCTGGCTGTAGACCCGGGTGCCCACGAGGTCAGCTGGCACCAGATCGGGCGTGAACTGAATGCGTCGGAAATGGCCCTCGATCGTGGTGGCCAGTGTCTTGACGGTGAGCGTCTTGGCCAAGCCGGGCACCCCCTCCACCAGCAGGTGCCCCTGCGCCAGGATCGCCACCAGGACCCGTTCGAGGAAGGCATCCTGGCCCACGACCACCTTCTTCACTTCGAAGAGGATCCGCTCCATCAGTGCGGCGATGTCGCTGTCTGTCTGGCCGGGTTCGTTGTATCCGCTCATGCCGTGTGTGTCCGAAGAAGTGAGGGTGCGTTCAGAAGGGCGACATACCGGCGCCGGCGGCTGCGCTCTCGATGGGGACGGCAAAGCCGATGCCCACGAAGACCCGCTGCTCGGTCGGGTTGAGCACAGCCGTGACGATACCGATCACCTCGCCTTCGGGGGTCATCAGTGGGCCCCCCGAGCTGCCGGGATTCACCGCGGCATCGAACTGGATCAGGTTGGTCAGGATTTGCTTTCCTTCGGGCGAGCGGAATTCACGCTTGAGGCCAGAGACCACGCCGGAGGTGACCGATGGTCCAATGCCGAACGGAAAGCCTGCGGCCACGACGGTATCGCCGGGGCGTACCTCGGCGGTGGACTTGAGGGTGGCAGCGGGCAAGTCATCGGGCAGGGTGCGGGCCTGCAGTATTGCCAGATCCTGATCCGGCTGAACCTTGACCACATCGGCATCCGATTCCAGCCCAGCGGCGAAGACCACCTTGACCGAATCCGCGCCTGCAACGACATGCAGATTGGTGAGGATCAGCCCGGACTCCAGGACAACGACACCGGTGCCCACGCCGATGTCTTCGCCGGGTTCACCGTTCTTGCCAGGCCCCAGGCGTCGTACCTTCACCAGAGACGGGCGGATCACTTCCCATGCTTTGGCTGCAGGCGAGGGCAGGGGTTCATTTTCGAGGGTTCGCAGCACGGCCGCATCGATATCGCGCTGGCTGAGGGGGCGGGCGGCAGGGTGCATGAAATGTTGCGCCAGCAGGGCCCCTAGCATCAGGCCTGCCAGCCCTACAACCAGCAGACGCGTCCAGGGCCGACTGATGGCCTGTCTGGCGCGTTGCCAGCGGCGCACCGGGGGCAACGCGATGAGCGCAGGGTCGGCTGGTCGGACGGGACCAGGCGCCACGCTGCGCGCCTGGCCCGGAGGCGGTGACCCTTCGTTGGCAGGCGAGGGTGATCGGCTGTAAAGGGCGCGTCGCGACATGGCGACGGGAACGGTAGCACGGCGGTCGGACGGGCGGAAAGCGCCCGCCCCCGATCGCTCCGCTTATTTCAGCAACACCTTCACCGAATCGTCAACGCTGGAGGGCTTGATGTACCCGATGGCGTTGCCTTGTGCCGCCACGGCCTTCTTCACCTCTGCATCGCCGTCGATCACCTTGGGCGGCAGGCCCTTGCCGCTGAACACCTGTTGTGCCCACATGGCCTTGACGGGCGGCGTTTTATTTGCCGGGCAGTTCGCTGGCCTCATCGAGGACCTTGCGAAGGCCTTGAGCGTGGGTATCAGCGCGAACGAGCCCGTCCTTGTCGGCGGCCGCGACCGAACCCTTGAAGGTCTCCTGGATCGCGGCATAGTCAGTGGCGACTGCCTGCAGCTTGATGAAGCACTGGTATTCGACCCGCCCAACCTGGTCGATGATCGCGGCGGTGCGCTGGGTGTTGAACCAATTCACTATCAGACTGGCCCCGAAGACACCGATCGCCAGGATGGGTAATGACCAGATGCGTTGGGTCAGTGCGCGTTGTGAGGGGCGACTGGGGCCTGGTTGAGACGCCGCTGGCAGTCGGATATCGACCGATTGACGTCTGGCGTGCGGCCACGCTCGGGGTTGGCACCACAAACGAAAGCGGGCCGAAGGCGGTGAAGCCATCGACCCGTGTATAAAAGTGGCGCGCCCGGCAGGATTCGAACCCACGACCCCTTGGTTCGTAGCCAAGTACTCTATCCAACTGAGCTACGGGCGCTGAGCAGACAAGCATAGCACGAAATGACCGCAGGCTTGAGTCAGGTCGGTGCGCGAGAGCATGGGTCAGATAGTATTTATCACTATGCGGAACATAGTTTCTTCATGCGAAAGTTAAGCTAGACTACTCTCGCCTTGACTCATCCATCAGCCCTGCGCTTGCGCGGGGCTGAGCCTACACCGCGACAGGAGACCCGAATGTCTGCCTTGCCCGATATGCCCTCGGCCAGTGATGCCGATTCGCTCGAAACCCAGGAGTGGCTCGATGCGCTTGAAGCGGTGATCGATCGTGAAGGGCCGCAGCGCGCGCATTTTCTGCTGGAGGCGCTGACCGAAAAAGCCCGTCGAAGCGGGGCCTTCATCCCCTTCTCAGCCCGTACCGCCTATATCAATACCATCCCGGTCCAGCTCGAGGCGCGCAGCCCAGGCAACGCCGAGTTCGAAGAGCGCATCCGGTCCTATATTCGCTGGAATGCGATGGCGATGGTCGTCCGGGCTAATCGACTGAGTCCACCCGATGGCGGCGATCTGGGGGGGCATATCGCTTCGTTTGCCTCGCTCGCCACCATGATCGGTGCGGGCATGAACCATTTTTGGCATGCCCCGCATGAGGGGCACGGTGGCGACCTGGTCTATTTTCAGGGCCATACCGCGCCTGGCATTTATGCACGAGCCCTTCTGGAGGGGCGTCTGAGCGAAGACCAGCTCAGCCATTTCCGACAGGAGGTCCGGGGCAAGGGATTGCCGTCGTACCCGCATCCCAAGCTGATGCCCGATTTCTGGCAGTTCCCCACCGTGTCGATGGGCCTGGGGCCCATCATGGGGATCTATCAGGCCCGCTTCCTGAAGTACCTGCATGCGCGCGGGTTGGCCGACACCTCCAATCGCAAGGTGTGGGTGTTCTGCGGCGACGGCGAAATGGATGAGCCTGAGTCGCTCGGCGCGATCAGCCTGGCAGCCCGCGAAAAGCTCGACAACCTGATCTTCGTCGTGAACTGCAATCTGCAGCGCCTGGATGGCCCCGTGCGCGGCAACGGCAAGATTATTCAGGAGCTGGAAGGCGAATTCCGCGGCTCGGGCTGGAATGTCATCAAGCTCTTGTGGGGCTCGTACTGGGACCCGCTGCTCGCGCGCGACAAGGACGGCATCCTGCAGCGTGTGATGGAAGAAACCGTCGACGGCGAATACCAGGCCTACAAGGCTAACGATGGCGCCTTTGTGCGCAAGCATTTCTTTGGCAAGCACCCCAAGCTGCTCGAGATGGTGTCGCGCATGACCGATGACGACATCTGGCGACTGAACCGCGGCGGTCACGATCCGCACAAGGTCTATGCCGCGTTTCATGCGGCCATCCATCATCAGGGGCAGCCCACGGTCGTGCTGGCCAAGACGGTCAAGGGTTATGGCATGGGACGCGTGGGTGAGGCAAAAAACCCCACCCACCAGCTCAAAAAGCTCGACACCCAGGCGATTCGTGAATTTCGCGATCGCTTCAACATTCCGGTTCCGGACGACAAACTCGACGCGCTGCCCTTCTTCAAACCGGCCGAAGACGCGCCGGAAATGGTTTACATGCATGAGCGACGCAAGGCGCTGGGGGGCTATCTGCCGCAGCGCCGCCGTCGTGCGGATGAGGTGCTGAAGGTGCCGGCACTCAGTGCATTCCAGGCTGTGCTCGACCCCACCGCAGAAGGTCGGGAAATTTCGACGACCCAGGCGTTCGTGCGCGTATTGACTGCACTCACCCGCGACGCCGAGATCGGCTCACGCATTGTCCCGATCGTGCCCGATGAAGCCCGTACCTTCGGCATGGAAGGCATGTTCCGTCAGCTGGGCATTTATGCTCCGGAAGGCCAGAAGTACACCCCGGTCGACAAGGACCAGGTGATGTACTACCGAGAGGACAAGTCAGGGCAGATCCTGGAGGAAGGCATCAACGAAGCGGGCGCTTTCTGTTCGTGGATTGCGGCGGCCACCTCGTATTCGACCAACAACCGGGTCATGGTGCCGTTCTTCATCTACTACTCGATGTTCGGCTTTCAGCGGGTGGGTGATCTGGCCTGGGCCGCAGGGGACATGCAAGCACGCGGTTTTCTGTTGGGCGGCACTTCAGGGCGCACCACGCTCAATGGCGAGGGTCTGCAGCATGCAGACGGTCACAGCCACATCCTGTCGTCGACCATACCGAACTGCGTCTCCTACGACCCAAGTTTCGCGCATGAAGTGGCCGTCATCATTCAGGACGGACTGCGACGCATGGTGGGCGAACAGGAAAACGTCTTTTATTACATCACGCTGCTCAACGAAAACTATCCTCATCCCGGGCTCAAGCCGGGCAGCGAGGACGGGATCGTGCGCGGTCTGTACTTGCTGCGCGAGGGGGAGGCTGGCAATGCCACGCGTGTGCAGTTGATGGGCTCGGGCTCGATCCTGCGCGAGTCGCTGGCGGCGGCCAAGCTGCTCGAAGAGGACTGGGGCGTGGCAGCGGATGTCTGGTCGGTCACGAGTTTCACCGAATTGCGCCGCGACGGCCTGGACTGCGAACGCTGGAACCTGTTGCATCCCGGTGCGCCGCAAAAGTTACCGTTCGTGACCACGCAACTGTCCGGTCATGAGGGACCGATTGTGGCGTCGACGGATTACATGAAACTCTTCGCTGATCAGATCCGACCCTTTATCCCGTCTGGTCGCAGTTTTACGGTGTTGGGTACCGACGGATTCGGCCGATCAGACTTCCGCTCGCAGCTGCGTGCGCACTTCGAGATTGACCGTCATTTCATCGTCCTGGCGGCGCTGCGTGCCCTCTCACACCAAAAGAAGGTCAAACCCAAGGTGCTCGCCGATGCCATTCGCAAGTACGGGATCGACCCCGACAAGTCCAACCCGCATGACGCCTGAGACCGGAGCACTGTGATGGCGACGATCGAACTCAAGGTGCCCGACATTGGCGACTTCAAGGAAGTGGAAGTCATCGAGCTGCTGGTCAAGCCAGGCGACCTGGTGCGCGCTGAGCAAAGCCTCGTGACTGTCGAGTCGGATAAGGCGTCCATGGAGATCCCGGCCGCACAGGCGGGTCGCGTGTTGGCCATGAAAGTGAAGCTGGGCGACAAGGTGGGCGAGGGCAGTGTGGTGGCCGAGATCGAGCCGCTGGAGTCAGAGCCTGCGTTGCCTGCGACACAAGCCGCCCCTGCGGTCACGGCGGCGCAGCCGGCCGCCGCGCAAGCGGGCGCAGCAGCTCCCGCAGTGTCAATCCCGGCGGCTGTCGAGCCGGTGTCAGCGGGTCAGCCGGCGGCGACCATGCCGGCTACCCCGATGCCTGATCGCGCTGCGGCCTTGCCAGGCTCGGACAGCGGTGATGTGGCGCATGTGGTCAAGCCTCATGCATCGCCTTCGGTGCGCAAATTCGCGCGCGAGCTGGGTGTGGATTTGTCGGTGGTGCGTGGCACAGGTCCTAAGTTGCGTGTGACCGCAGACGATGTCCGGGCGTATGTGAAGGGCGCCATGACATCAGTCGCGACACCTGCCTCGGTCGAGCAGCCTGGCGCGCAAGCCGGTGCAGGCCTCGGACTGCTGCCCTGGCCGAAGGTTGATTTCGCACGATTCGGTCCGATCGAGACGCGTGCGCTGCCGCGTATTCGCAAGGTGTCTGCCGCCAATTTGCACCGCAACTGGGTGATGATCCCGCATGTCACCAACCAGGACGAAGCTGACGTCACTGCGTTGGAGGCTTTTCGCGTCGCGCTCAACGCCGAAAACGAGAAGACCGGCCCGAAACTCACCATGCTGGCGTTTCTGATCAAGGCCTGCGTGCATGCATTGAAGCAGTTCCCCGAGTTCAATGCATCGCTCGAAGGCGATGCGCTGGTGCTCAAGCAGTACTGGCACATCGGGTTTGCGGCGGACACGCCCAACGGTCTGATGGTGCCTGTGGTGCGCGATGCCGATCGCAAGGGCCTGGCAGAGCTCGCCACCGAAACCGCTGAACTCGCGCGGCTGGCGCGTGAAGGCAAGCTCTCGCCCGCGCAGATGCAGGGCGGCACGTTTTCCATCTCCAGTTTGGGTGGCATTGGTGGAACGGGTTTCACGCCGATCATCAATGCGCCCGAGGTCGCCATTCTGGGGGTGAGCCGCACCGCGATGCGACCGCACTGGAATGGCACCGCGTTCGAGCCGCGACTGATGCTGCCGCTCTCCCTCTCCTACGACCACCGCGTGATCGACGGCGCGGCGGCGGCACGGTTCAACGCACACCTCGTGCGCCTCCTGGCGGATTTCCGCCGTGTCATGCTCTGAAATCGGATTGCGACGGTGACCACGATTGTTGTTGTGAAAAAGAACGGCCGCATTGCCATCGGTGCGGATTCGCTGGTGACCTTCGGCGAAACCCGATTGCCGCGCGACTATGAAGCCAACGACAAGATCATTCATGTCGGTGATTCGTTCATCGGGTTGGCGGGCAGTACCGCGCATTTCGAAGTGCTGCGTCGGGTTCTGGGTCATATCCAGTCGCCCCGCCTGCATTCGCGTGCCGAGGTGTTCGATACGTTTTTGAACGCACACCAGGTGCTCAAAGAGCAGTTCTTCCTCAACCCCAAGGAAGAAGACGACGATCCCTACGAAAGCTCTCAGATCACGGCGCTCATCGCTAATCCGAGTGGCATCTACGGCGTGTACTCGTATCGCGAAGTCTTCAGCTTTGATCGCTTCTGGGCGATCGGGTCGGGTCGCAACTTTGCACTCGGTGCCATGTATGCCAGCTACAAGGGCGCACGTACGGCCGCCCAGATTGCGACGCTCGGCGTGGCTGCAGGAGCCGAATTCGACAAGAGTTCGCACGGGCCGCACCGCGTGCACGAAATCATGCTTCAGGACGCTGGCCCCGCCCCCGCCCCCGACCACGCGCAGGCGGCTTGAATCCGTCGCACCCGCATGGTCTTGAGTAGTCCTAAGTTTTCGTCTATCGCCTTGAAGGCCCCTCGCCGCGGAGTTGCATCATGTCGACGATCGAACTGAACGTCCCCGATATCGGCGACTTCAAGGAAGTGGAAGTCATCGAAGTGCTGGTCAAGCCCGGTGATCTGGTACGTGCCGAGCAAAGCCTGTTGACCGTGGAGTCTGAGAAGGCTTCCATGGAAATCCCGTCGCCCCTGGCCGGCCGTGTGGTCGCGCTGAGGGTAAAACTGGGTGACAAGTTGAGCCAGGGCAGCCTGATGCTCGAGCTCGAACCGCTCGCCGATTCGAGTGCAACACTCCCGGTGCCGACGACTGCGCCATCGCAAAATGCCGCAGCCCATTCGCCCTCCGCGACTGCGCCACATGCTGCAACCCAGCTGCCAGCCCCGGACACGCACAACGCCGCATCGGCCTTGCCTGCGGTGGCTCCCGGTCCATCCGTGTCTGCGACTCAGGTGGCACAGATGACCACAGCTGGCTTCTCAGGGACGCCCGACGTCGTCTGTCGTCTGCTGGTGCTGGGCGGCGGGCCTGGGGGTTACTCAGCGGCATTTCGTGCCGCCGACCTCGGTCTGCAGACTGTGCTCGTCGAACGCTACCCCACCTTGGGTGGCGTGTGCCTGAATGTGGGTTGCATCCCGTCCAAAGCGCTGCTGCACACTGCGGCGGCGATCGATGAAGCCCGCGCGCTGGCCGCGCATGGCATCACGTTTGGTGCGCCGCAGATCGACCTGAACGCCTTGCGAGACTGGAAGGACAGTGTGGTGGGCAAGCTCACTGCTGGCTTGGCCGGCATGGCACGCGCGCGCAAAGTCCAGATCGTGCGGGGCGAAGGCCGGTTTCTGGATGCGCATCATCTTGAAGTCGCCATCACTTCCGGCCCAGGGCGCGAGCCCTCGGGCGCGCGTCAGGTCATTCGCTTTGAGCAGGCGATCGTTGCAGCCGGCAGCGAGCCGGTCCGGTTGCCATTTTTGCCCGAGGATCCGCGCATCGTCGATTCAACCGGCGCGCTCAAGCTGGCGCAGGTGCCGCAGCGCATGCTGGTGATCGGTGGCGGCATCATTGGTCTGGAGATGGCGAGCGTGTATTCCACGCTGGGTGCCCGCATCGATGTGGTCGAGATGCTCGACGGACTGATGCCTGGTGCGGATCGCGACCTGGTCAAGGTCTGGCTCAAACACAACGCGGCGCGCTTTGACCGGATCATGCTGCAAACCCGTACCGTTTCTGCACAGGCCACCGATTCCGGAATCACGGTGCGCTTCGAAGGTGCACAAGCCCCGGAATCAGGTGAACAGACCTATGACCTGGTGCTGTGCGCGGTCGGGCGACGACCGAACGGTGGCGCGCTGGGGCTTGAGCAGGCGGGCGTGCCAGTGACCGAGCGTGGCTTCGTGACGGTCGATGCGCAGATGCGCACGTCGGTGCCGCATGTCTTTGCAATCGGCGACCTGGTCGGCCAACCCATGCTGGCACACAAGGCCGTGCACGAAGGGCATGTGGCGGCTGAAGCGGCAGCGGGGGGAAAATCCTTTTTCGATGCGCGTGTCATTCCGGCGGTCGCTTATACCGACCCCGAAATTGCCTGGGTCGGACTGACCGAGGACAGTGCGCGGGCGCAGGGCATACAGGTCGGCAAGGCCGTGTTCCCATGGGCTGCCTCCGGGCGCGCCATTGCCAACGGGCGGGATGAAGGGCTCACCAAGCTGCTATTTGACGAGACCACCCACCGGCTCGTGGGCGGGGCGATTGTGGGCACCCATGCGGGGGACATGATCGGTGAACTCGCGCTGGCCATCGAGATGGGTGCCGATGCCACCGATATCGGCCGCACCATCCATCCGCATCCGACGCTTGGAGAGAGCATCGGCATGGCGGCGGAACTCTTCGAGGGGGTGTGCACTGATCTGCCACCGTCTCGCAAGCGTGCAACACGCTGAGCAAGCTGAATCAGCAGCTCAAGTCAGCCTTCGAGGGTTTGGACTGAGATCGGGGTCAGAAGCCGCCCATGTCCCCGGGGCGGCTGATCTGCCTCAGTCTTCTTTGATCGCGAACGGATTCTCTGCACCCTTGCCGTCGCTTGCGGCATCCTTGCTGTCCTCGCCCTTGATTTCGAAGCTCACATTGCTGGTATCCACATCGGTCTTCTTGCCGAGCCGGTCCAGAATCATGTTCGGAAAGGAGATCACCACCGCGAGCATGATGAGCTGCATGATCACGAAGTGCACCGATCCCCTGTAGATCTCCGCTGTAGAAACCTTGCGGATGGTTTTTTTCGTGATCCGGTCGACATAGTCATTGTTCGGGGCGACCGAGCGCAGGTAAAAGAGCGCAAAGCCAAAGGGCGGCGTCAGGAAAGACGTCTGCAGGTTCATCGCCACGATGATGCCGAACCAGACCAGATCGATGCCGAGCTTATCGGCCACGGGTGCCAGCAACGGCAGCAGGATGAAGGCAATCTCAAAGAAGTCGATGAAAAAGCCCAGTCCGAAGATCAGCAGGTTCACGAAGATCAAAAAGCCCAGCTGCCCTCCAGGTAACTGATCGAACAGGTGTTCGACCCACTTCGGTCCGTCGACCGCCTGAAACGTCAGACTGAAGATGGTTGAACCCACCAGCACGAACATGACGAAGCAGGAGAGCTTTGCTGTGGCATCCAGGCCCTGGCGAAGCAGGGTGAAGTTGATGCGGCGCCGCACAGTTGCCAGGACGAGTGCACCGGCGGCTCCCATGGCGCCGCCCTCGGTCGGGGTGGCAACGCCCAGGAAGATCGTCCCGAGGACCAGGAACACGAGCAGCAGCGGCGGGATCAGTACGAAGGTCACTTGCTCGGCCAGGCGCGACAGCAGCCCCAGGCGCAAGACCCGGTTGAGCAGCGCCAGCACCAGGGCTAGCAGTACCCCCGCAGACATGGATATGACGATGGTCTCGTCAAAGGGCACTTCAACCTCGGCGCCCTTGATCGCCGTGAGCAGCGCGGCATAGTTCGCCTGCATCAGGCTCGCGGCCACGATGCACAGCACGAGCAGCACGACGAGCGAGGTATGACCGCTCGCCCCGGTGTCTTCCCGATAGATGCGCGCTTCCGGGGGCAGGGCGGGTACCCACGAAGGCTTGATGATCGCCACAGCAAAAATGTAGAGGCAATACAGACCGACCAGCATGAATCCGGGCAGGAAGGCTGCCAGATACATATCACCCACGCTTCGGCCGAGCTGATCGGCAATCACGATCAGGACTAAAGACGGTGGAATAATCTGCGCGAGTGTTCCTGACGCTGTGATGGCGCCTGAGGCCAGCTGACGGTTGTATCCGTACCTCAGCATGATGGGCAGCGAGATGAGGCCCATCGAGATGACCGAGGCCGCGACCACGCCTGTTGTCGCAGCCAGCATGGCGCCGACCAGGACAACGGCCAGAGCGACGCCTCCCCGAACCGGTCCAAACACCTGACCCACGGTTTCCAGCAGGTCCTCAGCCATTCCGCTGCGTTCAAGGATCAGTCCCATGAACGTGAAAAAGGGAATTGCAAGCAAGGTCTCGTTCTGCACGATACCCACCAGACGCAAGGGAAGCGCCTGGGCCAGCGTGGCCGGGATGATGCCCAGTTCGATACCGATGATGCCAAAGAACATGCCACAGGCTGCGAGGCTGAACGCCACCGGAAAGCCTGTGAGCAAGAAGAAGATGAGGGCACCAAACATCAGGGGCGCCATGTTGGCGGCAATCCAGGTCATGAGCGGGCCTCCGTGGTCTGCGCGACGGAAGACTCACCATGACGGGCCCGAAGGTCATCGAGCAGTTTCTCCTCGACTTTCTTTACGGCAACTGCCAGTGCGGGGTCGGGACCGGCACCGACCAGGAAGGCCAGTCGTTTGATCAACTCCGAAAAGGCCTGCAGTCCGAGCAGCAGGAAACCGAGCGGAATCAGGGCATAGACGGGCCAGCGGATCAGTCCTCCGGCATTGGTGGAGACCTCTCCCGAGACAAAGGCCTGAGAGACCAGCGGCCAGGACTGCACCATGACCCAGCCGCACAGCGGCAATAAAAAGAATGTCAGGCCAATCACGTCGATTTTGACCTGCGTAAGGCGCGAAAAACGCTGTGACAACGCATCGATGCGCACATGCTCGTCCTTGAGCAGGGTATAGCCTGCACCCAGGAGAAAAACCGCTGCAAAGAGATACCACTGGATTTCAAGATAGGCGTTCGAGCTCATGTTGAACGCCTTTCGAACGATGGCATTGACCGCGCTGATCAGGGTGCACAGCAAAATGAGCCAGAGCACGATCTGGCCGACCCGGGCGTTGAGTCGATCGATCAGTCTGGACAGGGTGAGAAGGGGTTTCAATGGGTCTCTCCGAAAACAGAACACCGGGATCGGCAGTCGCCAATCCCGGTGAGTGTTACGGTTGCCTTAAGGTCGGATCAGAGCTTGACGTCCTTCATGTACTGGTCGAAGCGATGCTCTGCCACGCTGTTCCACTGGATCTGCTCACGCTGGAAGCTGAAATACGAGTCGTAAAGCTTCTTGAAGTCTTCGTTCTTGTCATTGAAATCGGCATAGACCTCTTTGGCTGCCTTGAGGGAGGCATCGAGCACCGGCTTGCTGAAGGCACGCAGCTGTGTGCCACCGGCTAACAGGCGGCGCAGCGCATTGGGGTTGAGGCTGTCGTAGCGCGCCATCATGGTGGCGTTGCCCTCGAAGTTTGCAGCGGTCCAAGCTTCCTTGAACTCGGCCGGCAGGGCCTCCCAGGCCTTGTTGTTGACGATGCTGTGCAGGGCGGGGCCACCTTCCCACCACCCCGGGGTGTAGTAGAACTTGGCGACCTTGTTGAAGCCGAGCTTTTCGTCGTCATAGGGGCCGACCCACTCTGCCGCATCGATCGTGCCTTTCTCGAGCGATGCATAGATGTCACCAGCGGCGAGCTGCTGGGGCACGACGCCGAGCTTGCTCAGCACGGCTCCTGCGAAACCACCCACCCGGAATTTCAGGCCTTTGAGATCTTCGACGGTCTTGATTTCCTTGCGAAACCAACCGCCCATCTGAACACCGGTGTTACCGCACAGGAAGGCCGTGACCCCGACTTTCGCTGCGAATTCGTTGTAAAGGCGTGCGCCACCGCCTTCATACCACCAGGCATTGAACTGACGCGCGTTCAGCCCGAACGGCACCGCCGTGCCAAAGGCCCAGGCCGGGTTCTTGCCAAAGTAGTAGTACATGGCGGTGTGGCCGGCCTCGACTGTGCCGTTTTGCACGGCGTCAAGGACCTGCAGCGGTGGCACCAGTTCGCCTGCCGCATGCACTGTGACCTGAAAGCGCCCGCCGGTGATGGCGGTCACACGCTTGGCGACCACTTCGGCCGCACCATAAATGGTGTCAAGGCTCTTGGGAAAGCTCGAGGCGATACGCCAGCGAACCTGAGGCTGTGCACTGATGATGGCTGGAGCTGCCAAGGCGGCGGCTGCAGTGGCACCCACCGTGGCTTTTTGAATGAAGGAACGACGCTGCATGAGATCTCCGTGGTGTTTTATCGGGGACAGGTGAACGAGGGTTTTTATAAGCGAACGGATCGAAGCGAACAGCGGATGATAGGCAATGCCAGGCTGGTCGGCAATCACACGCATTTTCCGACCTCGCCTGACGTCTTTGAGGGGGTCAGGCGCTGCGCCCCCAAGGGATCGGGCGTTTCGCCTTTTGCGGGGCCAGCACAGCAAACCAAGCTGCGCACCGCGAGAGCGCGATGTGGTGGCGCAGATCACCGATCTATGCGTTCGCGCCGATCGGCAGCCGGGTCTGGCGCTGATCCCGAGCCTGCAGCAACGCTGCGGCGGTCTGCGCGACGATCCGGGCCTGACGCTGCCCCGGTGATGACCGCGACCGGTGGATTGGCTTGGGCGGGCTGTGAAAGGTTTTTGGCGCTCACGAGGGGCTTGTGGAGGGTCGTCAGCTCAGCCGCGCGCGGGCGTCCTTGATCGCCTGGCGAACCTGCTCGGGTGCGGTCCCACCCACATGCCGTCGTGACTCAACTGAGCCTTCAAGCGTCAGGCTCTGGTAGGCGTCTTCACCCAGTACAGGCGAGAGGGCCTGCAATTCGTCCAGGGTGAGCTGCTCGAGCGATCGGTTGGAATCCGAAGCGATCCGTACCGCACGAGCTACTGCCTCGTGGGCATCCCGAAACGCCAGTCCCTTGCGCACCAGGTGATCGGCGAGATCGGTCGCCGTTGAGAATCCTTCTGCTGCTGCCTGACGCATACGCTCGCGCCGCACCTGGATACCACCCACCAGATCCGCGAAGATCCGCAGGGTGTCGCGCAAGGTATCGGCAGCGTCGAACAGGGGTTCCTTGTCTTCCTGATTGTCCTTGTTGTAGGCCAGGGGCTGGCCTTTCATGAGGGTGAGCAGGGCGATCAGATGACCATTGACCCGACCGGTCTTGCCACGGGCCAGTTCAGGAACATCGGGGTTCTTCTTTTGCGGCATGATCGAGCTGCCCGTGCAGAAGCGATCGGCCAGATCGATAAAGCCCATACGCGGGCTCATCCAGATGACCAGCTCTTCGGACAGGCGCGAGATGTGGGTCATGCACAGGGCCGCAGCTGCACAAAACTCGATGGCGAAATCACGATCCGAGACTGCATCGAGCGAATTACGACAGACCCCGTCAAAGCCCAGGGTGCGCGCCACGCGCTCACGATCGATCGGATAACTCGTGCCTGCCAGGGCCGCAGCACCCAGCGGCAATCGGTTCACCCTGCGTCGACAATCCAAGAGACGCTCGGCATCGCGCGCGAACATTTCGACATAGGCCATCAGGTGATGACCAAAGGTGACCGGTTGGGCTACTTGCAGGTGCGTAAAGCCCGGCATGATGGTGTCCGCATGTTCTTCAGCGAGATCAATCAGCGCGCGTTGCAGATGGGTAAGCAGCCCTGCCAGCAGGTCGATTTGTTCGCGCAGCCACAGTCGAATATCCGTGGCCACCTGATCGTTGCGTGAACGTGCAGTGTGCAGACGCTTGCCCGCGTCGCCCACCAGGTCGGTCAATCGCTTTTCGATGTTCAGATGCACATCTTCCAGATCGAGCGACCAGTTGAAGCGACCCTGATCGATTTCGCTCTGTATCTGCTGCATGCCGCTCTGGATCGACTGCAGGTCGGTTGCGCTGAGCAACCCGACCGCATGGAGCATGTCGGCATGCGCCAGGGAACCCTCAATGTCAAAGCGCGCCAGGCGCTTGTCGAAGTCGACCGATGCGGTGTAGCGCTTCACCAGGTCGGCAACTGGCTCTGAAAAGCGTGCCGACCACGCCTCGGATTTCTTGGCGAACTGATCTGTCATAATGGGTCGCTCATGCCGCCAAACGACGAAAAAACCGCAGAGTATACGGGTCCGGGCCCTGCGTCCGGCGTCAATGCTCCGGCGCAGCCGGCGTCGTCATCGACCGCCCCTCATCCTACTGCCCCGGGTTCGCGTGCCGGTGCGGGGGCCGCGGCAGGTGCTGCGGCCGGAGTGGCCGCAGGCAATGCTGCGCGGGCGCGCCGCCAGTCTGAAGGCGCCGCAGCGCCGCTCATTCCCGACACGTGTAACGTCGGTATCGCGCTGCGTACGCTCGCCCTGGTGAATCTGGGCGCACTGCCGTTGGTGCTTGTGGCATCCGATGGCTTGCGCGATGCCCTGTGGCGCCTGTTTGTCGCGGCGCTGCTGATTGAACCCATCGTCCTGGGCTCGCTGGCCGCGCTGTGTCTGGCACGCAAGTGGGCAAACGGCAGCACGCCGAAGATCCAGTGGTGCGTCGCCATCGGGGTGCCGGCTGCGGTCGCGCTGGCCGCTTTGCTGCTGTCGCGCGCGGTTCCCGGGGCGCCTGCATCCACTGCAGATATCTGGTGGGTGGCTTCACGTGTGCTCCTCGCTGCGGCTGCGGCAGGCGCGGTCATCGAATATTTTCGGCTGCGCGCGCGCGCCTACTCGCCGTCATTTTCCGAAGCGCGGCTGCAGGCACTTCAGGCCCGCATCCGGCCCCACTTTTTGTTCAACAGTCTGAATGCGGTGCTGAGCCTCATGCGCAGCGATCCGCGTCGCGCTGAAGCCACTCTTGAGAATCTTGCCGACCTGTTTCGGGTCTTCATGCGCGATGCGCGCGACCTGGTCGCCCTGGACGATGAAGTGATCACCTGCAAGGAGTACCTGGCGATCGAGCAGCTCCGGCTGGGCGATCGACTCAAAGTGGTATGGCGTCTGGACGATATGCCGGGCGATGCGCTGCTGCCGTCGCTGCTGCTGCAGCCTCTGATTGAAAACGCTGTGCACCACGGTATCGAACCCAGCAGCAGCACCGGTACGATCGACATTGCCGCTGTACGCACAGGCGATCGCGTGCGGGTCGAAATCATCAATCCCATCCCCGATGCGCTGCCAACGCGCGCAGGCAACCAGATGGGTCTGTCCAACGTCCGGGAGCGACTGATGCTGCTGTACGATATGGAAGCCGAACTGAAGACCCGGGCTGAAGGCGGGACTTTCAGGCTCGAGATCGAATTCCCCTACCGAAAAGAGAGACGACGACGCGATGTCCGACGCCACTTCGATCCTGATCGTTGACGACGAAGCACCTGCCCGGTCACGCCTGCGTGAGGTGCTGGCCGACCTGGCCACCGAGTTTCCGCACCGCATCGTTGGTGAGGCGGCCAATGCGCCCGAGGCGCTCGCCCAAATCGACACCCAACATCCCCAGATCGTGCTGATGGACGTTCAGATGCCAGGCATGACCGGCATCGAACTGGCTCGGCACGTTTCGGCGCGCGCTGCCGAAGCCGATCACGACGATCCCAAGCCCATGCCGCTGGTGATCTTCGTGACTGCGTTTGATGAATTCGCTGTCGAGGCTTTTGAGGTCAACGCGCTTGATTACCTTCTCAAGCCGGTCCGTGCGCAGCGTCTGCTCGGTGCGCTCAAGCGCGCTCATACCCTGCTGCCGGCGGAGCACCTCGATGCGATCGACCAGCTCGCCAAGGCGACCAATACGCGGCGGCGTCATCTGTCGGTGCATGAGCGGGGTCGCGTCATCCTGGTCCCACTCGAGACCGTGCTCTATCTCAAGGCGGAATTGAAGTACATCACGGTGCGCACACGTGAGCGCGAGTACCTGATCGAGGAATCGCTCACGTCGCTCGAAGAGGAATTCAGTGACCGCTTTGTGCGCATTCATCGCAATGCGCTGGTGGCCCGCAATGGCGTGGCAGGCTTTGAGCGGGTCACGCCCGATGGCGAAGCCGAGGCCGGGGATCCGTATTGGCAGGTGGTGCTGCGCGATGTGACCGAGCGCTTGCCGGTGAGTCGCCGGCAATGGTCGATCGTCAAGGGACTGGCAGGCTGACAGTCGTGAGTGATTCCTTTGCTTCGGGCGGTGGTGCAGCGCCTTCGCGTCTGATCATTGCCACGCGGGAAAGCCGGTTGGCTTTATGGCAGGCGCGTCATGTACAGGAACGGTTGCGTGCCTTGTACCCGCAGTGTGCGGTCGAGTTGTTGGGCATGACGACGATGGGCGATCAAGTCCTGGATCGTTCACTCAACGAAATTGGTGGCAAGGGCTTGTTCACCAAGGAGCTCGAAGTCGCGCTACTCGATGGGCGTGCCGATCTGGCCGTGCATTCGCTCAAGGATGTACCGATGAGCTTGCCGGACGAATTTGAGCTGGCCGCAGTCATGCCCCGTGAAGATCCACGCGATGCCTTCGTCTCGAATCAGTTTGCCGACCTCGATGCGCTTGCGCAGGGTGCGCGCGTGGGCACATCGAGTTTGCGCCGTGCCGCGCAACTGTCTGAACGCCGTCCTGACCTCACCATCATCCCGCTGCGTGGCAACCTGGATACCCGCTTGGGCAAACTCGATCGCGGTGAGTACGACGCGATCGTTCTGGCTGCAGCCGGCCTGAAACGGCTGGGGCTGGCGCAGCGCATCCGACAGATCATGCCCGCGTCAGGCAGTCTGCCGGCCCCTGGGCAAGGTGCGCTGGGCATCGAAATTCTGACCAACCGCCCGGATTTGCGGGCTTGGCTGGCGCCATTGGCCGATCGTCGCACCTGGTTGGAAGTGACTGCCGAGCGCTCGGTCTCGCGTGCGCTGGGGGGCAGCTGCCGCATACCGCTTGCGGCTTATGCCGTGATCCAGCCGGATGGACATTTGCAGCTCGATGCCTTGCTCGCTTCAGAGGGCACAATCCGACGCACCAGCGTGCGTACTCCTGGCGCAGTGCGAGTGAGTGACTCGCTCAAAGGTCCCCAGGATTCGCCAGACTCGGCACTCGACTACATCTTGGCCGAGTCGCTGGGCGAGCAGGCTGCGGTCGGTTTGCGCTGAGCGGCGCATGGTCATCGGCTGACGCGGCGCTCATCCCCGACGTGAAGGCTGCCCAGCGTCGGTCGGTGGTCCTGACGCAGCCCGCGCTGCGTGTTGCGGGCCTGATCGATGCGTTGTCGCATGCCGGGTTTGACGTACTGCACTGGCCCATGAGCCGGATCGAGGCGGTGCCCAATCTGGACTGGGCGGAGCTGCGTGAGGCGCTGGCTGCGTGTCGGTGGGTGCTGTTTCCCAGCCCGGGTGCGATCGATGTCGTGATGCAACACTGGGCGGATTGCGCCTGGCCCTGGCCTGTGTCTTGCGGGATCGGCCTGATTGGTCCGGGGTCTCGAGAAGCCCTGCAGGCCTGGATGCCACGGGTTGTCAGTGTGCGTGACGCCCCGTTGATTGAACCTCCCGGCCCGGTGTACGACGCCGACGCGCTGCTGGCCTGCCCGGCGATGCAGCGCCTGGAGGGTATTGCGGTGGCTGTGCTGCGTCGTCACGATGGTGGCCAGGCCTGGCTGGATACGCTGCGCGCTCGCGGCGCCGAGCTTCGGGCTCGTGAGGTTTATCAGGTGCAGGCCTGCGGCCTGACGGAGCCGGCGGCTGCCTGGTTGGCGCAGCGTCAGCGATCAGGCGAACCCATCACCCTATCGATCGCCTCGGCAGAGGCCGGGCGGACGCTTGCCCATGCGGTGGCAGGCCAGCCTTATGCGGCATGGACCTTGGCGCAGCCTGTGCTGACGCAACACCCGCGCATTGCTGCACGATTGACCGAACAGGGGTGGTCGCGGGTCATCGAGCATTTGCCAGGCGTAAGGGGCCTGTTGCACGCGCTAGAATCGCAGCGTTTCTGATGGCTGACATGACTGCCCCCGACCTCCCTTCCCAACCCTCGCCCAACTCCGGTCCTGCGGCCGTGCCGCCGGTGGCCGCATCTGCTGCAGCGAGCTTGCCGCCGCCAGCAAGTTTTGGCGCCGCCGCCTCACGGCCTGCGCGATCGGCTGGGTTGCTCGGGTGGGCTGCTCTGCTGGCCGGACTGATCGGGCTGGCCGCGGTCGGGTTGTATGCGCAAGGCAGGGTCGCCCGGGTCGAGCGGGACTTGGTCAAGCGCATTCAGGCCGTCGAAGCCCGTGAGCAGCAGCTCGAGCAGCAAAGTCGCGTCATGTCCGATTCATTGCGTGACACTCAGGGCAAAGCCGCCGTCATGGAAGCCAAACTGGCCGATTCGCTTGGCCAGCAATCGCAGTTGCGCCAGTTGTACGAACAAATGGCGCTCAGTCGTGGCGACGCGATGCTGGCTGACGTCGAAAACTCGGTCATGATCGCAGCCCAGCAGCTTCAGCTCGGGGGCAATGTGCCCAGCGCGCTGCTCGCCCTGCAGGACGCAGAGCAAGTCTTGTCGCGTTCGAATCAGCCCGCAGCCATCGGCTTGCGTCGCTACATTGCGCGCGACATCGATCGTCTGAAGGCGATGCCGGTGACCGACTTTGCCGCGGCCGTGAACCGCCTGGATGGGGTGATTGCCGGGGCAGAGCAGTTGCCCCTGTTGGCCGACACCGGACGTCCACCGAAGGCGACTGTCGAGTTTTCGGAGCCCGAGCGTGGCGGGTTGATGGGGTTGCCGGGCCGTGTGGCACGCACGAGTCTGCAGGGCTGGGAGGGTTTCGTGGCCGAGATGCGCCAGTTGGTCCGTGTCCAGCGTATTGATCGCCCGGACGCGCTGCTGCTGTCACCCGATCAGCGCTTTTTTGCACGCGAGAATTTCAAGCTGCTGCTGCTCAACGCGCGTCTGAATCTGCTGGCGCGCAATGAGTCGTTGTTTCGCGCGGATGTCGCTCGCGCCAGGGGAGCGCTTGAGCGCTGGTTCGATGCCGACAGCAAACCGGTCTCTGCGACGCTGGCGTCCTTGCGCCAGCTCGAGTCTGCCACGCTGACGCTGCAGATGCCGTCACTGGCCGAGACAACGGCTGCGATCCGGGCCGCCCGTGCGGTCCGCGACGCCCGGTAGGCCGACATGCGCTGGGTGGTTTGGCTGCTGGTGGCCTTCGCGACAGCGGTCGGTCTGGCGTTGCTGATGCGCTTTAACCAGGGCAACGTGGTAGTGCTTTGGCCGCCGTATCGCATCGATCTCTCGGTCAACCTCGTGCTTGCGCTTCTGGCCGGAGTATTCACCCTGATGCATCTGCTGCTGGTGGGCACGGCCCGCGCACTGGGTCTGCCTCAGCGCGTGAAGGAATATCGTCAGCGCAGACAACAGGAGCAGGCCGCAGCCTCCCTGCGCGAGTCCGTGCTGGCGTTTTTTGAAGGCCGTCTGGGGCGCTCGGAGCGCTTTGCACGGGGTGCGCTTTCCACTGCGACCACGGCTGGTCCGGCCGCATTGGTGGCCGCCCGCGCTGCGCACCGCATGCAGGAGCGCGATCGGCGCGACCAATGGTTCAAGGAGGCCGCACAGGACCCTGGTGCAGCGCAGGCGGTGCTGATGTCGCAGGCCGAAGTGGCAGTCGATGATCGCCGCACCAGTGAAGCCCTCGATCTGCTCGACCAGATCACCTCTCGGGGTGCGCGCCATATGGTGTCCCTGCGCACCGCCTTGCGTGCTTACGAGCAGGCCGAGCGCTGGGAAGATGTGCTGCGCACATTGCGACTGGTGGAAAAGCGCGATGCCATGCACCCGGTGGCGACCGCACAATTGCGCGCCCGTGCACTGACTGCGCTCCTGAGTCGGTCGCAGGGCGATCCGGCAGCCGTGCGCGCGCTCTGGAAAGGGTTACGCGCTGATGAGCGGGCCAGTAGCGCTGTGGCGGTGCAGTTCGCCCGTGCGTTCGCCGATGGCGGTGCCCAGGACGAAGCGCGTCGCATTGTCGAGCAGACGCTCGATGCCGGTATGGACGATGCGATGGTCGCCTTGTACGGGCGGCTTGACGGGCTCGCGGTGCGTGACCGTCTGGATCGGCTCGAAGGGTGGCGCACCCTTCATGGTGACGGGGCGGGCGTCCTGATGGCCTTGGGCGAGGTGTGTGCCGCTGAGAAGCTCTGGGGCAAAGCCGAGGACTATCTGCAGCAGGCGCTTCGGCGCGAGCCATCGGTTCGGGCGCACTTGGCGCTAGGCGAGCTCTACGAACGACTGGGTCGTTCGGCCGAGGCCGGCACACATTTCCGGGACGCAGCCCGACTCGCTGTCTGACCCGCGCGCGAGGCGACACCCCCGGTGCCCTCCGGTTGTCGATGAAATCGACTCGGCCTCAGGCCATCTCCACCGGCTACAATCAGGCTCCCTCCTGCCCCCACCCCTCCCGCCATGAACCTTGATCGAGTCGACTCCGGGCGCAGAGTGCCTGATGATTTCAACGTGATCATCGAAATTCCGATGAATGCGGACCCCATCAAATACGAAGTCGACAAAGAGACTGGTGCCCTGTTCGTGGACCGCTTCATGATGACGGCCATGCACTACCCGTGCAATTACGGCTACATCCCGCACACGATCGCCGACGATGGCGATCCGGTCGATGTGCTGGTGATCACGCCCTATCCGATTGCCGTGGGCGCGGTCATCCGATGCCGCGCACTGGGCGTGCTGCAAATGCAGGATGAGGCGGGCGGCGATGCCAAATTGATTGCCGTGCCGATCACCAAGGTGCTGCCCATCTACAAGCACTGGGAAAAGCCTGAAGACCTGCAGCCCGAGCGGCTCATGCAGATCCAGCACTTCTTTGAGCACTACAAGGACCTCGAAGAGGGCAAGTGGGTCAAGGTGCTGGGCTGGGGCGGTGTCAAGGAGGCGCAGGCTGAAATTCAGGACGGTCTGGCGCGTTATATGGCAGCCCCGAAAAAGCCCAATTTCTAAAGCTGACCATTTCCCGGGCCTCAGTGCACCCTGAGGCTGATGCGCGCCAGCATCAGGACCGGATCGGCGAGCGCTCGTTGAGTTCATCCAGATAGGCGTCGATGCCACCGGCCTCCCGTTGCAGAAACTGCTGCACGGCGTCTGCAAACGCGGGGTGTGCCAACTGGTGATACGACACGGTTTGCACCGGCAAAAAGCCGCGTGACATTTTGTGTTCGCCCTGGGCGCCTCCCTCAAACCGGCGCAGGCCCTGCGCAATCGCCCATTCAATTGGCGCGTAGTAGCTAGCCTCGAAGTGCAGGCAGGGTACATGCTCCACTGCACCCCAATAGCGCCCGTAGATGGCCTGTTCGTCGCGCATGAGCAGGGCCGCGGCCACCGGTTCGTCGCCGCGCTGTGCACGCGCCATGAGCACGCCGTCGGGCATGGTGCGCCCCAACTCCACAAAGAACGCGCGGTTCAGATAAGGCGTGGAATGGTGCTGCGCATAAGTGGTCCGATAGCACCGTGAAAAGAACGCCCAGTCGTCGGCCGTGATCTGGTCGCCGGTGAGCATCTGGACCTGCACGCCAGCTTCCTGGACCTTGCGCCGCTCGGCACGGATCTTTTTTCGCTTGGGCTGGGTCAGGGCTGCCAGAAATGCTTCGAAATCGGGCCACCCCGGGTTGGTCCAGTGAAACTGCACGCCCGTACGGCGCATCAGACCGGCCTGCTCCAGTGCTGCCACGTCAGGGCCATCAGGAAAGAGCACATGCAGCCCCGACAGGTTCAGCGCTTCGGCACGCTTGAGCAGCGCACTCACCAGCGCCGCACGCGCGTGCTCGTTCAATGCCAACAAGCGCGGACCTGGTACGGGCGTAAAGGGAATGGCCACCAGCGCTTTGGGGTAGTAGGCCAGGCCATGACGCTGGTAGGCATCAGCCCAGGCCCAGTCGAACACATACTCGCCGTACGAATGTTCCTTCAGATAGAGCGGCGCAGCAGCCACCAGATCCCCCGCTGCGTCTTCCAGCGCCACGAAGTGCGGCAACCAGCCGCTGCGCCCGCCAACGCAGCCGGTGGCATGCAGGGCCGCCAGAAACGCATGGCGAATGAAGGGCCCGCCCTGTCCGTGCGAGGCCCGTACCAGGCCATCCCACGCATCGGCAGGTACTTCCCGGATGTCATCGATGAGTCGCGTGCGATAATTCAAGACCCGCGCCGTTCCTTCGGAAGTGCTCATGCCTACCCGGGTTGCTAGTGCCCAACTCAATCAGATCATCGGTGATTTCGACGGCAATGCCCGTCGCATCGCCGATGCCGCCCGCCGTGCCTGCGAGTCTGGCGCGCAGGTACTGGTCACGCCTGAACTCTCGCTGACCGGCTACCCGCCCGAAGACCTGCTGCTGCGCGAAGCATTCTATGACAGGACCCGTGACGCCCTCGAGGCGCTACGCGAACAGTCGCGCCAGTGGCCGGGGCTGCACGTGGTTGTCGGTCATCCGGTCTCCAGTGGCGGGCGTCGGTTCAATACCGCGTCCGTACTGTGTGAAGGCCGCCTGGTGGGCGAGTATCACAAGTGCGAGTTGCCGAATTACGGCGTGTTCGACGAGCGCCGCTACTTCGAATCTGGCTCGCAAACCCTGGTGTTCGACGTCCAGGGGACGCGCTTCGGGGTCGTGATCTGCGAAGACTTCTGGTTTGAAACTGCCCCTGCCGCCGCGCGCCAGGCCGGCGCCCAGGTGCTGCTGGCTCCGAATGCCTCGCCCTATCACCTGGATAAGCAGCATCTGCGCCTGGATGTACTCAGAGAAAACGTCTGCGCGCACGGCATGGCGGTGGTGCTGTCCAGTCTGGTCGGTGGGCAGGACGAACTGGTGTTCGACGGCATGTCGCTGGCGCTGAACGCCGATGGCAGCCTCGCGGCTCAGGCGCGTGATTTCGAGGAAGACCTGTTGATCGTCGACATCGACGCAAGCGGGCGGCTGTCCGGGCGCATCGAGCCCACACGTTCCCTCGAGGCGCAAACCTATTCCGCGCTGGTCCTGGGCGTGCGCGACTATCTCGGCAAAAACGGTTTTCCTGGCGCGATCATCGGCTTGTCCGGTGGTGTCGATTCAGCCCTGACGCTGGCCATCGCAGTCGATGCACTCGGCGCCGACAAGGTGAGGGCGGTCATGATGCCGTCGCCCTACACCGCTGAGATCTCCTGGGTCGACGCCCGAGACATGGCGGCGCGGCTGGGCGTGCGCTACGACGAAATTCCGATCGCCCCGTGCTTCGATGCCTTCCTGACCACACTGTCAGACGAGTTCAAAGGTCTGCCCACTGATACCACCGAAGAAAACCTGCAGGCCCGCATTCGCGGCACCCTGCTGATGGCGCTGTCCAATAAGTTCGGCTCAATCGTGCTGACCACCGGCAACAAGTCCGAGATGGCCGTGGGTTATTCCACGCTTTATGGCGATTTGGCAGGCGGTTTCGCCGTCATCAAGGACATTGCCAAGACTCTGGTCTATCGCTTGTGCCATTACCGGAACAGCTTGTCCGAGGTGATCCCGGAGCGGATCATCACGCGTGCGCCCAGTGCCGAGTTGCGTCCTGACCAAAAAGACCAGGACTCCTTGCCGCCTTACGACGAACTCGACGGGATCGTGAGCCTGTACATGGAGCAGGACTGCCGCATCGACGATATCGTTGCAGCAGGCTATCCGCGTGCCGCGGTCGAAAAAGTGGTGCGGCTAATGCGCATCAGCGAGTACAAGCGCAGACAGTCGCCGGTGGGCATTCGCGTCACGCACCGGGCTTTCGGGCGCGACTGGCGCTATCCCATCACCTCGAAGTTTCGCGACTGACCGACTGATTGCCTGACATTTCCTGCCTGCACCGGCAGGCACTTCACATCCACCATCGAGGCCTCCATGAAACGGATCACCGCCATCATCAAGCCCTTCAAACTCGACGAAGTGCGCGAATCGCTCGCTGAAGTAGGCGTCACCGGACTGACTGTCACCGAGGTCAAGGGGTTCGGACGTCAGAAAGGGCATACCGAGTTGTATCGTGGTGCCGAATACGTCGTCGACTTCCTGCCTAAGGTCAAGCTCGAGGTGGTCGTCAGTGATGAGGCCCTCGATGGCGCGCTGGACGCCATCGTCAAGGCCGCACGCACCGGGCGCATCGGTGACGGCAAAATTTTTGTCACGGCCGTCGAGCAGGTGATTCGCATTCGAACGGGCGAAACCGGGCGCGAAGCCGTCTGACCCAAGGCCTCCTGCAGCTCAGGCTGTATGCAAGGGCTCCTGCTAGCGACCGGGTGATGGGCGGGCGCCGCTGAACAGTCGGCGCGCACCGCGGATCGCCCAGCGAATCAGCAGGACAGCTGTCACCAGGAAGAGCGCCAGTAGGGCCAGAAAAATCGCCGGGTACTGCACGGCCAGCCACCCGCCTCCCAGAACCAGCGCATCTTCGCCCAAAGACAGTGCCAGGTTGGAGAACGGCTCGGGGGACGTATTGGCCGCGGCGCGTGCGCCGGCCTTGGAGAAATGGGTGGCTGCTGTGACGGACCCGCCCAGCAGGGCTGCTGCCAGCGCTATGCCGGCGCCTGAATCCCCGAACACGCCCGCGGCCAGCGCTGCCCCTGCCGGGATCCTGACGAAGGTCTGAAGCCCATCCCAGACACTGTCGAGCCAGGGCAGCTTGTCGGCAAACATTTCGACCGCCGCCATGAAACCGGCCGCGCCGATGACCAGCGGACTGGCTACCAGGTTTAAGTGCTCGGGCAGCGGTAGCCAGCCGAAATACCCGGCCAGACCCAGCGCCATGACGACCAGGTACAGGCGTAGCCCAGCACCCCATGAGAGGGCGCCTGCCAACGCCAGTTCGGGCAGGTGCTGTGCAAGGGTCTCCATCGCGTTGTCCTGAAAAGTATGCGGTCTGGTGCTGCGCGTTCAGCGGCGGCTGGAAGCAGATCGGGGCGGCCGTAGCAGCACCATCAGCGCGCCGCTGCCGCCATCGGAAGGGCCGGCCTGGCAGAACGCGATGATTTCATCGCGCTGGGTCAGCCACTTCAGCACCTTGCCCTTGAGCACCGGCTCGCGATTCACGGAGCCGAGGCCCTTGCCATGGATGACGCGGATGCATCGCTGCTCACGCTTCACGCAAGTGGCCAGGTAGGTCATCAGCGTTTCGCGGGCCTCGTCGACCCGCAAGCCGTGCAGGTCGATCTGCCCCTGCAGGACCCAATGGCCGCGGCGCAGACGGCGCACCACATCGGCCCCGACGCCCGGCCGCCGGAACGACAGATCGCCATCGGTATCAAGCAATCGATCAATGTCGATCTCGTCGCTGATCGACTCCGCTAACGCGCTCGTTTCATCCCGCTCGAACTGTCTTGCTCGCGGTGGAATCGCCGCAGCGGGCGGCTCGATCCGCCCGGAAGGCGATAAGGGCACCGCATCTGACATGGCAGATCGAAAGACATGACGCTCACGCTCGTGCTGCGCCCGCTCGGCCCGTTCGCGCGCCTCGCGGAGCGCCTGCTCGCGAGCTTGTGCTTGCAGCGCGTCGCGCACGGACTTGAGCTCGGCCAGGCTGGCGAGCGAGGCGCTAGGCGAACGTGCTTTGCCCATGATGACGCGTGCAGGCGGACAGGAGGCTCGGGTTTCGGCCGCGCGGATCAGCCGGCCTGCTCCTGGCTCTCGAGCCAGCGCTGTGCATCAAGTGCCGCCATGCAGCCGGTGCCAGCACTGGTAATGGCCTGCCGATAGACATGGTCCTGGACGTCGCCGGCTGCAAAGACGCCTTCGACGCTGGTCATGGTCGCCAGGCCCTGCAGTCCGCTGCGGGTCACGATGTAGCCGTTGGCCATGTCGATCTGGCCTGCGAACAGTCCGGTATTGGGCTCGTGACCAATGGCAATGAAGACACCGTGCAGGGTCTTGTCATCCGTGGTGCCAGTCTGAACATTGCGCACGCGCATGCCCGTGACACCACTGCCGTCGCCCAGGACTTCGTCCAGCACGCTGTTCCAGCGCACCTCGACCTTGCCTGCCTGCACCTTGGCCATCAGCTTGTCGATCATGATCGCTTCGGCCTTAAAGCGGTCGCGCCGATGGACCATGGTCACCTTGCTGGCGATGTTGGACAGGTAGAGCGCTTCCTCCACGGCCGTGTTGCCGCCGCCCACGACCGCGACTTCCTGGTTGCGGTAGAAAAAACCGTCGCAGGTGGCGCACCCGGAGACCCCTTTGCCCATGAAGGCCGATTCCGACGGCAGGCCCAGATACTTGGCAGACGCGCCCGTGGCGATGATCAGCGCATCACAGGTGTATCGGCCGGAATCGCCCTGGAGCTGAAACGGCCGGCGGCTCAGGTCTACCGTGTGAATCTGGTCAAAGACCATCTCTGTGTCGAAACGCTCGGCATGCTGCTGGAAGCGTTGCATCAGGTCGGGGCCTTGTACGCCGCTGGCATCGGCTGGCCAGTTGTCGACGTCCGTGGTGGTCATCAGTTGGCCGCCCTGAGCCAGACCGGTGATCAGGACCGGTTTCAGGTTGGCTCGTGCGGCGTAAATGGCCGCCGTGTAA
>JBIKKG010000130.1:0-8847 GCA_044360485.1 Burkholderiaceae bacterium
CACTTGGCTCAATGTGCGGGGGATCAAGCAAGGGGCCGCCACGCAGGTGCTGCTCACCGGCATTGAAGTGGCTGGGCTCGTGCTGGTGTTTGTGGCGGGCGTGTATGCCGCCTGGGCGGGTCTGGGTGCCTCTGCGCCCGAGGCCGTGGCTGCAGCGAAGGCGGCTGCGCCGGCGGGCGGCGCGGCCTTTTCATTGGGCGCGTTCGGTTTTGCGATGGTGTTCGTACTGCTGACCTTCGGCGGCTGGAATGAAGGCGCCTACATCAGTGCTGAATTGCGCGACCGCGAACGCAATATGGTCCGCGTGATGGTGGGCTCGCTGGTCCTGGTCACCTTGCTGTATCTGGCGGCCAATTGGGCGTATCTGGCTGCGCTGGGTCTGAGCGGCATGAGTAAGTCGCAGGCCGTCGCGGCTGACCTGCTGCGCATTTCATTCGGCAAGACCGGGGAAGTGCTGATTTCCCTGATGGTGGCGATTGCTGCGCTGACCTCCATCAACGCCACCATGATGGTGGGGGCGCGCTCCAATTTCGCCGCGGGGCGAGATTGGGAGGCGCTGGGCAAGTTGGGTGAGTGGGTGGAAGATCGCGGCACTCCCGTGAACGCACTGCTCGCCCAGGGTGCGTTTGCGCTCGTGCTGATCGGCCTGGGATGGGCCACAGGGGGAGGCTTTTCGACTATGGTCGAATTCACCGCCCCAGTGTTCTGGCTGTTTTTCCTGCTGGCAGGGGTGAGTCTGTTTGTGCTGCGTGCGCGCGAACCTCACACAGCGCGTCCGTTCAAGGTGCCGTTCTATCCCATCCTGCCGATCATCTTTTGCGCGGCCTGTGCCTACATGCTGCAGTCAAGCCTGGGCTATGTCGGCGGCAACACCTTCCTGGGCGTCAATGCCGCGTGGGTCGGTGTCGGGGTGCTGGGAATCGGCGTCGTACTGATGGTGATGCTGGGTGGGCTCAAGCGCGATCAGACCGCCGCAGCGAAACGGTAAACGAGAGAGTCGTTGAGACAGTCAGCGTGAGACATTCAGCGCGAGACGGGGCGTGCAGGCCCCGTGCGCGCTGTGCTCAGGGATTGGCAGGGGGCACGTAGCCTGCGGCCTGGTCCACCTGCCCACCGAAGAAATAGCCTTCCATCTGCTGCGCCAGGTACTTGCGTGCGCGCACATCAGCCAGATTCAAGCGGTTTTCATTGACCAGCATGGTCTGGTGCTTGAGCCAACCCTGCCACGCTTCTTTCGAGACGTTCTCCCAGATGCGTTTGCCGAGCTCGCCCGGATAAGGAGGGAAATCAAGCCCTTCGGCTTCCTGCTGCAGCTTGATGCATTGAACAGTTCGGGACATGCAGACCTCGGTTCGGATCAGTTGAGGGGTTTGAGCAGCACTTGTGATTTGCGCTGCCAGTTGTAGAGATTCTTCTTGGTGCGGGGCAGGTCGTCGACCGTACCGACGGTGAATCCGCGCTTCAGAAACCAGTGGGCCGTGCGGGTGGTCAGAACGAACAGTCGCTTGAGACCGTTTGCGCGCGCGCGCTGTTCGATGCGTTGCAGGATACGCTCTCCGTCCCCTTGTCCCTGCACCTGCGGGTTGACCGCGAGGCAGGCCAGTTCGCCCATGGCGTCGTCCGGGAAGGCATACAGGGCAGCGCAGCCGAAAATCACGCCATCGTGCTCAATCACGGTGAAGTTGCCCACTTCACGCTCGATGAGACCCCGGTCGCGCTTGACCAGTGTGCCGTCTTCTTCCAGGGGCCGAATCAGCGCGATGATGCCGCCGACATCGTCCGGGCTGGCTTCACGCAGCGCCTCCAGGGTTTCCTCTACCACCATGGTGCCGACGCCATCGTGCAGAAACAGCTCAAGCAGCACGGAGCCGTCGATACCCATGGGCACGATGTGCGCACGGGCCACGCCCCCATCGCAGGCCCGCAGCGCAAAACGCAGGGTGTCACTGGCCTCCTCTGGCAGGCTTTCCGCAGCCAGCATCGTGCGTGCCTGGCTTTCCGTGATCTCGCTGAGCAGGCGTCCGTCGTGATCGGTGACGCCACCGCTTTCGGTGATGAAAATCAGCTTGTCGGCATCCAGGGCTATCGCTGTGGCGGTGGCCACATCTTCCATCGCCAGATTGAACGCTTCGCCCGTGGGTGAAAACCCTAGTGGCGGGAGCAACACGACGGCATCGCTGGAGAGCACCAAGCGGATCGCTTGCACATCGACCTTGCGCACCAGCCCGGTCTGCTCGAAATCCACGCCGTCCACGATGCCCACCGGCCGGGCCGTGACGAAATTGCCCGAAATGACCCGCACGGTGGAGTGGGCCATGGGGGTGTTGGGCAGGCCCTGCGAAAACGCCGCTTCAATGTCCAGTCTGTTCTCGCCGGCGGCTTCTTTGGCACACTCGAGCGCGAGGGCATCGGTGATGCGCATGCCCTGGTGATACCGGCTTTGCGCACCGCGCAGGGTCATCTGCTCGTCGACCTGAGGGCGTGATCCGAAGACCAGCACGAGGCGCATGCCCATGGCATGCAGCAGACTCAGGTCGTGGACCAGCGCATTGAGGCGCTTCGTGGTGACCACTTCGCCACCGAAACCGATGACGATCGTCTTGCCACGAAATGCGTGGATATAGGGCGCGACGGCACGCAGCCACGCGACGAACTGATGGGAATCTGAAGGATCGGGCATCGGGCGATTATAATTTGGACGTGCATCTGGAGTTTCCCGAATCCCTGCCGGTTTCCGCACGGCGTGACGAAATCGCCCGCGCCATCGCCCACCATCCGGTGGTGATCGTCAGCGGCGAGACCGGTTCGGGCAAAACCACACAGCTCCCCAAGATCTGCCTGCAGGCAGGGCGTGGCGCGAGCGGGCTGATCGGGCATACCCAACCGCGGCGGCTGGCGGCCACCAGTGTGGCGCGTCGGATTGCCGAAGAAATGCGCTCGCCGCTGGGCACCGACGTCGGCTTCAAGATCCGCTTCAACGAGAACGTCTCGCGCACGGCGCGCATCAAGCTGATGACCGACGGCATCTTGCTGGCCGAGTCGCTCTCCGATCCGTTGCTGCGGCAGTACGACACGATCATCATCGATGAGGCGCATGAACGCAGCCTCAATATCGATTTCCTGCTTGGCTATCTGAAGCAGTTGCTTGAGGGCGCGCGTCGCGATGACCTGAAGCTCATCATCACTTCGGCCACGATCGATGCCGCCCGCTTCGCGCAGCACTTCGCTCGGGCCGGTGTGCAGGCGCCAGTCATCGAGGTGTCGGGTCGCACCTTTCCAGTCAGCATTCGCTGGCGCCCGATCGGGGCCGATCTCCCCTTGCCGGCAGCCGATGCGCCGCAGGTTGTCGAGCCAGATGCAGACGGCGCTGAGCCCCTGAGCCCTGTTCCTGCACCCAGACTCGCGCGGGCGGTGCGGCCGCAGGCCGCTCGTGGCGGGCGCGTTGACGAGGACGACGAGACCGATCAGCCCGGTGCGATCGAGGACGCCATCGATGAGCTGTGGCGAGAAGGCCCCGGAGATATTCTGGTGTTTCTGCCCGGTGAGCGTGAGATCCGGGAGACCGGCGATCACCTGCGCCGGGCCTGGGCGCGCCGTGCCCCGCGCAGCGGGCCTGCAGCCAGCGCCGAGATCCTGTCGCTCTTTTCTCGCTTGTCTGCGGCCGACCAGCAAAAGGTGTTTGCGCCCGGCGCCGCGCCGCGGGTCGTGCTGGCCACGAATGTCGCCGAAACCTCGCTCACCGTGCCTGGCATCCGCTACGTGATCGACACGGGCCTGGCACGCGTCAAGCGCTATCGCTATCGCGGCAAGGTCGAGCAGTTGCAGATCGAGCCCATCTCGCGTGCGGCAGCCAACCAGCGCTCCGGCCGCTGCGGGCGTGTGGCGGCGGGCATCTGCATTCGCCTGTATGACGCCGATGATTTTCAACGGCGCGCTGCGTTCACCGATCCCGAGGTGCTGCGTTCGTCGCTGGCCTCGGTGATCCTGCGCATGAAGGCGCTCAAGCTCCAGGACATCGAGGCCTTCCCCTTCGTCGATCCGCCGCCGCGGCGCGCCATCAGCGACGGCTACGAGTTGCTGCGCGAGCTGGATGCGATTGATGACCGCGGCGATCTCACGGTGACGGGGCGTCAGCTGGCCCGGTTGCCACTCGACCCGCGGATTGCACGCATGCTGCTGGCTGCGCATGAACGGGGCTGTCTGCGCGAAGCGCTGGTGATTGCGGCAGCGCTCTCGGTACAGGACCCGCGCGATCGCCCCCCGGATCGTCAGCAGGCGGCTGATCAGGCGCATGCGCGCTTTGTCGATCCGCGCTCCGACTTTCTGGGCTTTGTGAAGCTCTGGGACAGCTGGCAGCGCCAGCTCAATGACCGATCGGGCGGCGAGTCGCGCCGTGCACTCAGCGCCCGGCTGGAGCGCGAATTCCTCTCCCCGCGCAAGCTGCGCGAATGGGCTGATGTGCACAGTCAACTCAGTCAGGCGGTGGGCGAACTGGGCTGGCGCGCGGCGCCCCTCGCTGCCGAGCCTGTCTCCCCGTCTGAAGCGGCCGCACTCTACGAACCCTTGCACCGTGCGTTGCTGGCGGGGTTGCTGGGCAATCTGGGCTGCCGGGCGCCCGATGAACCGCACTACCTGGGCACGCACGCCACGCGATTCTGGCTGCACCCGGGGTCGGGTCTGTCGCGACGCAGTACGGCAGCCCGCACGGCACCTCAAGCAGGCGCCGATCCGGCGCGTGCAGCGCAGACAGGTGGCGCACGTTGGGTCATGGCAGCCGAGATGGTCGATACCGGGCGACTCTATGCGCGTACGGCAGCCCGCATTGACCCGGTCTGGATCGAGCAGGCGGGAGCCCACTTGTTGCGTCGCAGCTGGAGCGAGCCGCATTGGGAAAAGCGCGCCGGTCAGGCGATGGCCTTTGAGCGCGGCGTGATCTATGGGCTCACGGTGTATGCGCAGCGTCGTGTGCCCTACAGCAGCATTGACCCGCGCGTGGCGCGTGAGTTGCTCATCCATGAAGGGCTGGTGGCCGGTGAGTGGCAGACCGATTGCGCTTTCTTTGCACACAATCGGCGGGTGATCGCGGAAGTCACGCAGCTCGAGGCCAAGATGCGCCGCCCCGATCTGCTGGTCGATGAGCAGTTTCTCTTCGACTGGTTCGATGCCCATGTGCCGCAGGACGTGACGAGCGGCCCTCAGCTTGAGCGCTGGTGGCGCAAAGCGAGCCGTGAGACCCCGCAGCTGTTGCGCCTGACCCGCGATCTGCTGATGCGCAAGCAGGCCGAGGGCGTGGATCACCGCAATTTCCCGCCGCGCGTGATGCTGCGGGGTGTGGGATTCGAGGCGAGCTACCATTTTGCGCCGGGCGCAGACGATGACGGCGTGACCCTCACCGTGCCGCTCTATGCCCTGAACCAGGTCGATGCCGCGCGCACCGAGTGGCTCGTGCCGGGCATGCTGACCGACAAGGTGAGTGCCTTGCTCAAGTCGCTGCCGCAGAAGGTGCGCAGGCATCTGCTGCCGCTCGATGCCTGGGCTGAAGGGTTTGTCGCGCGGTTAAACGAGACGGAGCCGAGTGGCCCCCTGCTCGCTGCGCTCATCCAGTCGCTGCGTGAGCATGCCGGCCAGCGGGTGACCGAAAGCGATTTTCGACTGGAGACCCTGCCGGCCCATTTGCTCATGCATTTTCGGGTGGTCGATGCGCATGGGCGCTTCCTGGCGGCATCGCGCAATCTGGCCCAACTGCGTGCGCAACTCGGTGCGAGCGCACAAGGCAGTTTCCAGGCGGCACTGCGCCAGGCGGGGGTCAAGGCCGCGGCCCCCCCGAGTGCTGATCGCCCGCCGGGCTCCGAGCGTTCGGAGGTAAAGGGGCAGGCCGATGCGCCACAGCCGGTGCATGCACAAACGATACGCCGGTCTGGCGAACGATTCACCGCCTGGACCTTTGAACCGCTGCCGGAATTGCTCGAGTTGCAGGGCATGGGCCCACAGGGCGACGAAATGCTGGTCGGTTATCCGGCACTGGTCGATCGCGGGGATGCGGCCGAGCTGCAGGTGTTTGATGAGCCTGAGGTGGCCACACGCGAACATCGCGCCGGATTGCGCCGGCTGTTCGCCTTGGCATTACGTGAGCCACTGAGGTTTTTCGAGCGCAATCTTCCGGACGCGCAGAAGTTGTCGATGGCCTATGCGCCGTTTGGCAGCACCGATGACCTGAAGCGCGATCTGGTGGCGGCGCTCCTGGAGCGCACCTGCCTGACGCAGCCCTTGCCTGCCGACCGTGAGGCGTTCGAGGCGCGCACAGCCGAGGCGCGCGCGAAGGTCACGCTGGTCGGCAACGAAGTGGCCCGCACGCTTTCGGGCATCCTCCTAGAGTATGCGGGTGTGGTGCGCAAGCTCGCTGCTGCCAAGTCGTTTGCGCAGGCTCATGCCGACATGACGCAGCAGCTGGCGGCTCTGCTGTCGCCGCGTTTTGTCGTGGAAACCGATGCTGTGCGCCTGGGCCATCTGCAGCGGTACCTGAAGGCCTGCTCTGCGAGACTCGACAAGCTGCGCACCGACCCCTCACGCGATGCCCAGCGCATGGTGGAGCTCATGCCCCTGCTGGCGCATTTCAATCGAGCGCGTGCTGCGCTCAAGGGGCGGTACGATCCAAGGTTGGAAGAGTTTCGATGGTTGCTTGAAGAGCTGCGCGTGTCGCTCTTTGCGCAGGAGCTGCGCACCCCGATGCCTGTCTCGGTCAAGCGTCTGCAAAAAGTATGGGAGTCCATTCAATGAAGCGCACCTTCGCAGCGAAGCGGCCTACTGCCTTGCCCGATCGATCCGGTCGGCGCGCAGCAGGCATCGCCATGTTGGGTGTCCCCAGTGCAATCGTCCTGGCGGGGTGGCCAGCCGCACCGGCTCGTGCCGACATGCCCAGTGTCATTGTGCTCAATTCAGGCGATGCGTCGCTCTCATTGATCGATCAGACCACCTTCAAGGAAACCGGGCGGATTGCGGTGGGCAAGGAGCCTCATCACCTCTACCTCACACCTGACGCCCGCACGCTCATCGTGGGCAACGCGGTCAGCAATGATTTGCATCTGCTCGATCCGCAGACCGGCCGAATCAATGGGCGGGTGCGCAATATCGATGATCCGTACCAGCTGGCGTTTTCACCCGACCAGAAATGGTTCGTCACCGCCGCGCTGCGCCTGGATCGGGTGGATCTCTATTCCTGGGACGGCAAGGACAAGCGGCGGGTCAAGCAGATCGATCTGCCCAAGGCGCCCAGCCATGTCTGGTTCAGTGCGGACAGTCGCTGGGTCTTTGCCACGCTGCAGGACAGTCAGGAGGTGGCCGCCATTGACTTGCAGAGTCAGACCGTGGCGTGGAAGCACAAAGTGGGCCCCCAGCCGGCTGGAATCATCTTGTCGCCCGATGGCAAGCATCTGTTTGTGGGGATCATGGGGGCCGATTATGTCGAGGTCATCGACTGGAAGGCACGGCGCACCGTGGCGAAAATCCGCACAGGCAAGGGTGCCCATAATTTTCGCGGGCTGGGTGATCAGCGCCATCTGCTGGTCAGCAACCGCCTTGAAAACACCATTTCCATCGTCGATATGGCTGACCTCAAAGTCACCGGCGAGATCAAGGTACCGGGTGGCCCCGACTGCATGGAGATCACCGCCGACGGCAAGCAGTTGTGGGTGACCTCGCGCTTTGCCGGCAAGGTGTCGGTTGTGGACATGGACAGCCGCAAGGTCGTGCAGTCGATCAAGGTGGGTCGATCGCCGCACGGCATTTACCTGCACAACCGGGCGCCATTGCTGTGAAGCGGGTTGCCTTTCAAACGTTTTGCCTGGGGGGGCATCGGGCAAGGCGCAGTGCAGTGGGTGTCACGGTGGCGCTTGGTCTGTTACTGGTATTGACGTTCGGTCATGCGGTGGCGTCGCGTCAAGCCCTGGCGCAGGGTCTTGCTGGTCAGCCTGCAGCGCGGTCGTCGGGTGGTGCGGGCACGGCCTGTTCTGCTGGCACGGTGTATCTCACGCTCGATACCGGCAGCATGCGACATGCCGAGCTGATCGCGCAGATCCTGCGTCGCCACGACGTGAAGGCCACGTTCTTTCTGGCCAATGAAAAGACCCCGGAGGGTGATTTTTCACTGGACGAGCGTTGGCGTGGCTATTGGCGTGACCGGGTGGCTGAAGGACACGCCTTTGGGAGCCATACCTACGATCATGTGTATTTTCGCAGTGCGAGTGCAGACGGACGCATGAGTGTGCGCCCGCAGTTCGGCGAGCAGGCTGGCCGCATGCTCCAGTGGGACGCCCAGGGCGTGTGCAACGAGATCGACCGCGTCCAGCAGCGCTTCAAGGCGCTCACAGGGACCGACCTCGACCGCTACTGGCGCGCGCCAGGTGGCAAGGCGCCGCCGCAAGTGCTGTCGGCTGCGCGGGGCTGCGGATGGGCCCATGTTTATTGGGCGCAGGCTGGCTTCTTGGGCGACGAGTTACCCTCCGAAAGCTATCCCAATGACAAACTGCTGCGCCAGTCGTTGGCCGCGATTCGGGGGGGGGACATCCTGATGGCGCACCTTGGCATCTGGTCGCGTCAGGACCCCTATGCCCCCACACTCGACCCGCTGATCGCTGGGCTCAAGGCACGTGGCCTGTGCTTTGCCACCTTGCGCGAGCATCCTGACTACCGACGATGAATCCATTGGAACTCATCAGTGATGGAGTGCGGGCTGCGCAGCAGTTTCTGTTTGAAACGCTGGTCTTGCCCACCTTGTATCGCATCGGAAAGATGGGTTTGGCCGAGCCGATGTTCGAGTTCACCGAGTGGGTGGTGCTGGGGGCGATAGAG
>JBIKKG010000131.1:0-8811 GCA_044360485.1 Burkholderiaceae bacterium
GGTGTACATGGACGCGTGTCGCAAGAGTGCAGCAGAGGGCTACGCAGGCTTCACACTGACTTAGGCGCGGCTGGCAACGCACCTGGGCTGGCTCGGGTACATTCCCTGGGTCGGTAGGGAAGACGCCTTGCCTTGCGCAAACAATCCCAAATCCATCGATTCAAACATTCCGCTCATCGCCCTATCAGAAGGAGTCATCCATGGGACGCATGTCAGGCAAACGAGCCATCATTACCGGGGCAGGCAGCGGGATCGGCCGCGCGTCCTCGCAGCTGTTCGCGCAGGAAGGCGCACGCGTGCTCGCGGTCGACCTGAATGATTCGGTGCATGAAACAGCTGAGCTCATTCGCAAGGCTGGTGGTCAGGTCGAGTCCATGACCGCAGACGTCGGCAATGAAGCCGACGTACGCGCCTACGTGGCCCGGGCCATGAGCGCATGGGGCGGCATTGATGCCATCTTTGCCAACGCAGGCGTGGGTGGCGGTGCACTGCCTCTGGAAGAGCAAACGCCCGAGCAATGGATGGAAGTGCTTCGGGTCAATCTCATCGGGCCGTTTCTGGCAGTCAAGCATGCCTCGGTGCCCATGATCGCTCAGGGTCACGGTTCGATCGTGTGCACGGCCAGTGTGGCCGGCCTGCGCGCCAATGCTGGTGGCCATCCGTACAGCGCCAGCAAGGCCGGCGTCATCAGCCTGGTGCAAACCACGGCCAATTCGCTGACCGGCACCGGCGTGCGTATCAACGCGATTTGCCCCGGACTGATCGAAACCGGCATGACCCGTGCCACCTTCGATTACGCGCGCTCGCGCGGCACCAGCGACCGGATCGGCCAGCTGAACCCCATGTTGCGCCATGGCGTACCCTCGGAAATCGCACACATGGCGCTGTTTCTGGCCAGTGATGATGCGTCGTATGTGAATGGTCAGGCGATTGCCGTCGATGGCGGCCTGAGCAGCACCCATCCGTTCAAGCGTCGGCGCACCTGAGCCACCTCAACATGCGTCAGCCCGCATTCCGAGTCACGGATGGCGCCCCGATCGCCCTCCTCATCAATGGTCCGAGCTCATCCGGAAAATCCACGCTTTGCAGGGCCCTTCAGGATCGTCTGATCGTACTGGCAGACGGCGATCCGCAGGCCGCGTTCGCGCGGGTGGCCTTTGACGATCTGGTGGCACTGATCTCTGAGAAGCTTTTTCCCATCAGCTACGTAAAGGTTCAAGGTGCAGATGTCGGCACATTGGCCTCCCGTGCGCCGCACGACGGGCGTGCTGGCTGGGAGTATGTGGACGAAAGCCAAGCGCCTGGCAAGCACGGCGGCAGCCCACGGTTGCGCGTCGTGTTCAACCCGCACGTCAATCGCTTGCTCAAGGGTGTGCACCGCGGCTGGGGAGCACATCTGCGACTGGGCACGCATCTGATCATCGATCACTTCCTTCAGGATGCCGAGTGGTACGACGACATGCTGAGCGTGCTGCAGGAAAGCGGAGCCCGCGTGTTCAGCGTTGGGGTCTTCTGTGCGCTGACTGAGCTTGAGCGGCGCGAATCGTCCCGGGGCGATGGCAAGGTGGAAGGCCGCCCACTTGGGCTGGCTCGCCGAAGCGACGAACTGTGCCACGCGCATCCACTCGCGTATGACATCACCGTGCACACCGACGAAGAAAGCACCGATCAATCCATTGCCCGGATTCTCGAAGCGCTGCAGACAGGCGGGTGGATCATGCATAGCGACAGGCGGGCCTCATGAGCGCAACGCTTAGCCTGAACGCAGCCGCCGAGCATCGGGTAGGCATCATTGGCACCGGCAACATGGGCGGTGGCATGGCGCTGAACCTGCTGGCCCGCGGCTGGCACGTGCAGATCCACGATATTGATCACACGAAAGTCGCCGCACTGCGTGCCCGCGGAGCCATCGTTTGCACCGACGCAGCCAGCGCTGCAGCAAACCTGCCGATCACCATCGTCTGCGTGGTCGACGCCCTGCAGTGCGAGGCCGTCCTGTGGGGTGAAGGTGGCGTGCAGGCCAGGCCTGGTGGCCTGTCGGGCCACACCGTCATGTTGTGCCCGACCATTGCACCGGCGGATGTCGAACGCTTCGCAGCAAGGCTTGCGCAGGCCGGCGCAGCCACCATCGACGCACCCATGTCGGGCGGGCCACAACGCGCGGCCGAAGGAACGATGAGCCTCATGGTCGCCTGCGCCGACGCGGTGCGCGCGTCACACAATGCACTGCTCCAAGTGCTGTCCAACCGCGTCTTTCATCTGGGCGAACGCCCCGGAGACGGCGCTCGGATGAAGCTGGTCAACAATTTGCTCGCCGGCATCAATCTGGTGGGTGCCGCCGAAGCGCTCGCCATGGCCCAACGCATGGGAATGGATCTGGGGACGGTGCTCGATGTGATCGAGCAATCGAGCGGCCAGAGCTGGGTCGGCTCAGACCGCATGCGTCGCGCCATCGCCAACGATTACGCGCCTCGGGCACACACCACACTCCTGCGCAAAGACACCGCGCTGGCGGTGCAGGCAGCACGCGAAGCCGGCTTCGAGGGGCCGCTGGGGACCGCTGCGAGCGATGTCTTTGCGCGTGCTCTCGAACGCGGATGGGCGCATCTGGACGATGCGGTGATTTTCCGGTTGCTCAGCGAGCCGCCCGATCGCGACTGACCTGCCGCCGACCTCCCAGCCGTCACGCAGGTCAACGGACCGCGTTCGGAATATTTGCTGTCCGGATGAGCGGGATCTTCGCTATCCTGTGCTTTGAGCGCGACTTAGGGCACCGCCGGTGCCCCATCAGACAATCACCCCGCGCCGCCAGGAGGACAACGATGCTTCGATCGACGACGCTTCAATGGCTACGGCGTGCACTCGCCCCCGCCGCAATCTTTCTCGCATGTCTGGCGTATGGCCCGCATGCGCTCGCACAAGACTTTCCGAACCGCCCGATCACCTGGGTGGTGGGCTTCCCGCCCGGTGGCATCAGTGATCTGGGCACGCGCTTCATCGCCAAGGTATTCGGAGAAAAGCTGGGCACGCAGATCATCATCGACAACAAGCCCGGCGCGGGTGGACTGGTTGCGGGCGAGTTCGTCTCCCGGGCCAAGCCTGACGGCTACACGGTGTTTTACGGCTCCAACGGCCCCTTGGGGACACATAAGTTCATCTACAAGAAAATCCCCTTCGACCCCCTGACCTCGTTCACGCTGATCCACGGTCTCGGGTCATCGCCGCTGATCCTGGTGGTGCCAGCCAATTCCCCCTTCAAGACGCTCAAGGAGCTGGTGGACTTCGCTGCAGCCAATCCGGGCAAGCTGACCTTCGGATCGGTCGGTAACGGCAGCGCGGCCCATCTGGTGGGCGAATTGCTCGGCGCGCAAACCGGCACCAAGCTGACTCACGTGCCCTACAAGGGATCCTCAGCCGCCATGATTGACGTCATGGGCGGGCGCATCGACTTCATCTTCGACTACTCCATCGTCGTCAAACCACTCATCGACACTGGCAAGCTACGCGCGCTGACCACCACAGGCACGGTGCGCTTGCCAGGCCATCCCGACGTGGCGACCACGACGGAGCTGGGCTTCTCGGGTGTACAACTCACGGCCTGGGCCACGCTCGTGGGGCCTGCCGGCATACCCCCTGCTGTGACCGCCAAACTGGCACGCGCCATGAACGAGACACTCAAGGACCCGTCGGTGATCAAGTACCACGACGACCAGGGAGTGACGCTCATGCCCGACATGCCGGGCGACCGCCTGCGGGAGTTCATCATCAAAGAGCAGGCGAAGTTCAAGGACCTGGTGGAGCGCTCCGGCGCGGCCGAGCAATAAGCGGGCGGCCCACCTGTGACAGGTCGTCGGCCTGCGTGCGCTCAGCCATGACCTTGACCTTCCCGGGCGAGTCGGCGTCATGAACGCGCGGGCGCACGACGCCGACCTGCTGCTGCATTCGGGTGTGATCCACACGCTCGATGCATCGTCCAGTCGCGCCGAGGCCATTGCCATTGGGGCAGGCAAGATCCTCGCGACCGGGCGCCCCGCCGACCTCGCCGCGATGATCGGGCCTCAAACACGCTCCATTGACCTCGCCGGACGCGCAGTGGTACCAGGGCTCTTCGATGCGCACCCGCATCTGGACAGGCTGGGCCTGCGTGATCGGGTGGGCCTGTCCATCGCCCATTGCGAGTCGGTGAGTGACATCGTGCAGACCATCCGGGAAGCCGCTGCCCGTACGCCTGCCGGTCAGTGGATCGTGACTCAACCCATGGGCGCACCCCCTGATGGGTACTGGAGCCGGCCAGACCAGGTGCGCGAGGGCCGCTTTCCGGACCGGCACGACTTAGACCGCGCCGCCCCTCATCACCCGGTTTTCATGCGTTCGCCCTGGGGATGGTGGACGCGTCTGCCGCTGCCTGCCGTGGCCAACAGCCGGGCGCTTGAGCTGTGCGGCGTACGCACTGATACGCCCAATCCGCATCGCATCGAGATCGTGCGCGATGGACGCGGCGATCCAACCGGTCTGTTTCTGGAGCGCAATCGCGCCCCCACCCTCGAGATGGTGCTGATGCGAGCGGTGCCTCGCTTCAGCTTCGAGCAGCGCATAGAGGGTTTGCATCACGGCATGGCGCTGGCACGTGAAGCAGGCGTGACGGCCGGCTTCGAGGGCCACGGCCTGACGCCCGCCTTGCTGGATGCCTGGCGTCAGCTCGGTCAGGACGGAGTACTCACCATGCGCATGCAGGCCGCGCTCAGCGTGCCCAGCGCCTCCTTTGACGATGACGCCATCGAAGCACAGCTGCAAACCTGGTCAAGGCGCCTGTCTGGTCAGGGGGCCCGCAGCGGGCTGTTCACGGAAGAAGGCCTGTGCCTGGATGTGGCCGACCCGGCCGTGGCGCGCATCCTGGGTTGTGCTTATCCCTATGAACACTGGGCAGGTCATTTCGCGCAAGCCCTGTCCAGCGAGCGCCTGATTCGGCTGGGAACCTGCGCAGCCCGCTTGGGGCTGCGGGTCAGCATCCTGGTGTGCTACGAACTCGAACGCGTACTGCAGTGCCTGGAAGCCATCAATACGCAGGTGCCCTTGCACGCATTGCGCTGGGTGGCGGTCCATGTCACGCAGGCTACGGCGCAGCAGCTTGAGCGCATGCACAGGCTGGGACTCATCGCCACAGTCACACCCGGATTCATGCAGCATGCCGACGATCGTTTCGGGCTGCTCGAGTTAGGCGACCGGGGTACGCCGATCCGTGCCCTGATCGATGCCGGCGTGCCCGTGGCTTTGTCCACCGATGGCGTGCCGCACTCCATGTTGTTTGCTCTGTGGCAAGCCATCGCAAGACAAGATGGCCAGCTCGGGCGGGTACTGGGCGACAGCGGCCTCACCCGCGAACAGGCTCTGCGCCTGGCCTCGGTCGAGGGACATCGGCTGACCTGGAGCGAAGGGCATCGAGGGCCGCTCACCCCCGGACATGACGCAGATCTGATCGTCTTGCCCCAGGACCCACTGCAGTGCGCCTGGGACGATTTGGCCACCATGCGGGCCGACCTCACCATCGTGGACGGGCAACTGGTGCATGAACGGGCACCGTCGATTTGAGCGGGTGTCGCGGCGCCCACCGCACCCACAAGACTTAGCCGGCACTTAGCCGGGGATACGCACCATCAGGCGGGTGATACCGCGCACGAAGGTCGACTTCACGCGCACCGGATCCTCCAGGACCTCAATGGTGGGGAAGCGCTTGAGGATCTCCTGCCAGAGAATCTTGAGCTGCAGTTCGGCCAGACGGTTGCCCACGCAACGATGGATCCCAAAGCCAAATGAAAGATGCTGCCGAGGCCGGGCGCGATCGATGATGAACTCATTGGCGCGCTCAATGGCGGTGTCATCACGATTACCCGACAGGAACCACATCACCACCTTGTCGCCCTTGCGAATGGTCTTGCCGCCAAGCTCATAGTCGGTCAGCGCAGTGCGGCGCATGTGTGCAAGCGGCGTTTGCCAGCGGATGATTTCTGGTACCAGTGAATCAACCAAAGAGGGCTGAGCCCTGAGCTTGGCCCATTGCACCGGGTCACGGGCCAGTGCCAACAGGCCACCGGACATGGAATTGCGCGTGGTGTCATTGCCACCCACGAGCAGCAGCATGGTGTTGCCCATGAACTCAAGCGGCGACATGTTCCGCGTGGCGGCGCCATGCGCCAACATGGAAATCAGATCGTTGCGCAGCGGCGCGTTCACCCGCTCGTTCCACAGCTGCGAGAAGTACTGAAACATCTCGCCCAGTTCCTGCGCGCGTTGCTCCATGCTCTGCACGACGCTGGTATCGACTGCGGGGTTGGCCGTGGCCACATCCGACCAGCGCGTCAGCTTGTGACGCTCCTCCAGCGGAAAGTCAAAGAGCGTGGCGAGCATCAGCGTGGTGAGTTCGATCGACACATGCTGCGCCCAGTTGAAGGGCTCATTGCGCGGCAAGCCATCGAGCACCCTGGCCGTGCGCTCGCGGATCAGTCCTTCCATGTTCGCCAGGTTGGCCGGTGCCACGATCGGGCTGACCGCCTTGCGCTGCTCATCATGCTTAGGCGGGTCCATGGCGATGAACATCTGCAGACGTTCGTTCACCGGCGCATCGCTGATCACGATGCCGCCCTGCGTCCAATCCGACGAAAACACCTGATGCTGGGTGTCCACTTTCATGATGTCCTGGTACCGGGTGATGGACCAGTAGGAGCCAAAGAGCTCGCTGTGGGCCAGATGCACCGGGTTGTCGCGCCGCAGCCGCTCGAAGTAATGCCCCACCGTGTCATGGAAAAACAGCAGAGGCTTGGCCGGATCGATCTGATCAATCGGCAGGCTGAAAGCCTCGTCTCGGGCGGCTTGCTGAAGGTCGGTGAGAGTGGTCATGGTGGGTCTCCGGTGCCATGGCGTACGCCATCGTCTTGACAGTGCGCCGTCGTCCTTGCGAGCGCGCTCAAGGTCTCATCGTACCCTCCCTCAACCTGTGGCGTTGGCGACCGAGGATGCACAGGCTGCTTGTTGAGGGGCTGGTGTTGCCCGCACCCGAACTCTCGCCTTAAGCTGCGCCGAGGCTGCGCACGCTCCTCACCAACCCACCCTAGCCTTCCAGACAGACCCACATGAAGCTTCATATCGGCAACAAAAACTATTCCTCGTGGTCCATGCGCCCCTGGGTACTGATGCGGGGCACTGGCATTGCCTTCGAAGAAGTCATGGTGCGTTTCGACGGCTTCGCCCCAGACTCCCGGTTCAAGCAGACCATGGATGCGGTCAGCCCGACAGGCAAGGTGCCGCTTCTTGACGACGACGGACTGATGGTCTGGGATTCACTGGCCATTGCCGAATACCTGGCCGAGCGCTTTCCTGATAAACAGCTGTGGCCCGCAGATCGCGCAGCGCGTGCGCGCGCACGCAGCGTCTGTGCCGAGATGCACAGCGGATTCGCTGCGCTGCGAAGCGCCTGCCCCATGAACATCGAGGCGTCCCTGCCTGAGGCCGGCGCGCTCGCGATGCGCGACAATCCCGCTGTGCGAAGCGATCTGGCGCGGATCGTCCAGATGTGGAGCGCGATGCTCGCCGAATACGGCGGACCGATGTTGTTCGGATCATTCAGCGTCGCCGACGCCTACTTTGCACCGGTGGTGATGCGGCTACGAACCTATGCGCTACCGGTCCCAGCCGATGTCTCCGCTTACATGCGGCGCCTGGTCGAGCAACCAGGCGTGCGCGCCTGGATCGAGGGCGCGCTGGCAGAGCAGGATTTTCGCGATTTCGAGGAGCCTTACCGCTTGCATCGGTGAGCGCAGGGCACGGGTCACCGGTTCAGGCGGCCCTGCCCGTTTCAAGCCATTAGCCAGGCCGTCGCTCGAAGGCAGGCAAATCCGCCGGGATGTGATGAAACGCCTGCTTGTCGATCGTGAAGATCGCAGCCTTGGGCCTGAAGACCGAGGGATCGTCGAAGGTGCCCACTTTCAGGATGATGGCCCCGGCACGCTTGGGTGATCGGGTGCCGATGGCGGTGCCACAGGTGGGGCAGAACAGCCGCGTGACCGGGCTGTCGATGTCGCTGCGCGTAAAGCTGCTGGGCGTGCCCTGATTGAACCGAAAGCCCGACTCTGGCATGACCATGATCACATTCGGATTGCCGCCGGTGATGTATTGACACTCACGACAATGGCACTGCAGCGCCGCCAACGGTTCGCCCTCGGCCACATATCGAATGCCCTTGCAGTAGCAGCCGCCTTCGATTTTCATGATGTTTGTTCCAGTCATCCGCTTACGACGCTGCAGCCATTGCAGCGAGTGCCTCGCGTGCCGCTGGCGTGTGGTAGACATCCGCCTTCGGCGGGATCTGCATCAACAACACCTGCGCACCTGCCTTGCCCGCCTGAAGCTGCTGGGCCGGCTCATCTGCAGACACGAACATGGTTTCCCACTGATGCAGTGCCTGCCCGTTGTGCTGCAGTTCACCGGCAAGCACCATCAGAAATTGACCGCTGCTGCCCGCCGGGTCCAGCGCCTGGGCGCTGCCGTCGGGCGGCACTTGCCAGACTTGGGCCGCGAGCTTGTCGGGCGCAGGGGCGATCAGATCGATGCAGCGAGGCGAAGAGAGCGCCGCGATCGCCGCATCGTCCAGGGGCTGATAGGACTCACTCGACTCCTGACGCTTAGGGCCGCGGACCATGCGGTCGCGGTCCCTGGAGGCCATCATCGCGCCCTGCTCATGGACCGCACGGATGGTGAAGTACATGACACCCTCCGGGCCCGCAATGATCGGGCCGTACCCGCTGTACGCACCCGCGT
>JBIKKG010000021.1:0-27307 GCA_044360485.1 Burkholderiaceae bacterium
GTTGCCGCTGTAAAGCGCAAACGACTCGGGCAGTCGATCCAGCAGGTCGCAAGCGCGCGGCATGTCGCCGGTGGCATCCTTCAGACCCACGATATTGGGGATCTGCGCCAGGCGCACCGTGGTGTCGTTGGACAGATCGGCCACGGTACGGCCGGGCACGTTGTACAAAATCACAGGCAGGTTGACTGCCTCGGCCACTGCACGGAAATGCTGGTAGAGACCTTCCTGGCCAGGCTTGTTGTAGTAGGGCACGACCTGCAGCGACGCCGCCGCACCGACCGAAGCGGCATGCCGGGTGAGGTCGATCGCTTCGCGCGTGGAGTTGCCCCCGGTGCCGGCGATGACCGGTATGCGCCCTGCGCACTGTTCGACCGCGACACTGATGAGCTGCGCATGCTCATCGACATCGACGGTTGGAGACTCGCCCGTGGTGCCCACCGCAACGATGGCAGCCGTGCCGCTTTGGATATGCCAGTCGATGAGGCTGCGGTAGCGCGCCAGATCGAGGCTGCCGTCCTCGTGCATCGGCGTGACGATGGCAACGATGCTGCCAGTGATCATGTTCGCTTGTCCGACGAAAAATCGCGAAGCGCCGATTCTATCCCAGCGCCCTGCCCTGCCGGGGCGACGGCTAGGCGGTTCGCATGAATTCAGTCGAGCGCGATCCGCGTGTCGTCGAGCGGGGCACACACCGCAGCCAGCCGCTGCACGCGCGCCGCACGCTCCTGGCTGACCACGCCGTCTTCATAGGCCAGGACATGCAGCCCTGCCCTGTAGGCCAACTGCAGCAATTCGCCAGGGCGCAGCAGGAACGCCGGATTGGAGGGGCGACCGAACCGCTCGTTGCCTAGCGCAAAGGTTTCGTAGAGCAGCCGCCCCCCCGGTGCGAGCAGCGAGGCGAGCAAGTCCAGTCGGGCCCGAAACAGGTAATGGGTGCACAGGATGACGTCGAACCGCCGGGCGCAAAATGACCACCGTCCATGCTCCAGGTCTTCCTGCGAGGTCTGTACCCCACTACCCTGAATTGTTGACAGGGCTTGCGCATCACGATCGACAGCCAGCACCTGGTACCCCAGGTCGTGTGCCAGCAGGCTGTGGCGCCCGGACCCACAGGCAAGATCCAGAGCGTGACGATCACCCTCGGCCGCAGGCAACCAGCGCCGGATCCAGGCGGACGGAGCAGGTGTGTCGCGGAGGGGCGCGCAGGCGGATAATTGGGAGCGGTTGTCGGTCATTATTCGCCGTGCAGGCTTGAAGAAGAAAAGAAGGCTTTTCCGGTACGCATCTGATTCATGGCACCCCAAAACAGCCCTTCCTCCCCATTCTACGGGCGGCTGCGCGAGCAGCCGGCGGGACTGCTCATTCTGCTGGGTACGCTGCTGGTGGCGGTGGCCTATTGGGCCGGGTCCGTACTCATGCCGCAGGTGCTCGACCGCCCCGGGCCACAGGCCGCCGTCATTGCCCTGCTGACCCTGGGCCTGATCGGTTTCGTACTGTTGAGCGTCTTTGAGCGCTTCGACGACAGTCGCGATATCGGACGACGCCTTGACGGACTCCAGGCCCAGTACGGTGCCGCCGAAAGCCTCGCGGTCATGGGGTCGTGGGTGTTCGATCTCTCCTCGCAGCGGTATTTCTGGAGCGATGGCACGCATCGTCTGTTCGGCAGCGAGCCAGGTCGCTCCCCCCTCGATCCACGCGCGTTCCTCGAGGAGATCCACCCCGAGGACCGCAAACGCTGGCAGGACGCACACCGGCGCGCCATCCGTGAGGGGGAGGAGGCACGCGTTGAATATCGTTTTCGCCGCCCCAACGGCGACCAGGTCTGGGTGCGCAGCGTGGCACGCGCCGAAAGTGGGCGCAGCGGGCGCGTGCGCAGGCTCGCCGGCATCGTGCAGGACATCACCGCCATGAGTGCGATGGCGCAGCAACTCGCCGCAAGCGAAGCGAAGTTTCGCGACCTGACGCAGCTGTCGGCGGACTGGGTCTGGGAGACCGACGCGGACTACCGCGTGAGCTATCTCTCCGACAGTATCGTGAGCGCGCTGGGCGGCGAGTGGGCGCGCACCGGCCTGGGTAAGCGCAGCTGGGAGTTCGATTCGCTCGATCTGACTCAGGTCGACTGGGACAAACATCAGGCCGATGTGCAGGCGCACCGGCCGTTCGAACACTTCGAATTCGGGGTGAGGGATCCGCAGGGCAATCTGCATCGGATCTCGCTCAACGGCCGACCGATTTTCGATGCAACCGGCCAGTTCACCGGCTATCGCGGGGTCGGACGCACGATCACCCGCGAGTATCAGCAGCAGCAGCTCTTGCAGTTCGAAAGCGAGATGGCTGCGATCATGCGTGAGCAGACCGACCCCGAACAAGTGCTCACCGAGCTGATCACCGCGCTGTGCCGCACCATGGGCTGGTCGGGCGGCGCCCATCTGGTGCAGATTCCCGGGACCCGGGCTCTCACCGTACACGAGCGATGGGGCACGCCTGCTGTCTTGCGCATGCTGGCCGAGTTGCCTGCACAACTCGCCATGAGCCGCGAGAGTGTGGAAGGCCGTGCCTGGACGAGCGGTGAGCCTTTATGGTTGCCCAGCCTGACCGACGAATATGAATTCGCCATGCGTTACCAGACCGGATCGCTCGGCCTGGACGCAGCGTTCATTGCGCCGATCGTGGACGAACACCACAACGTGCTGTCGGCGCTGCTGTTCTTCAGCCCGAACGGCTATCGGGCCGACGCCCTGCTGCAGCAGCTGGCCGAAACCCTGTCCAGCACGATCTCGCTCTACCTGCAACGCAAGACCGCCGAACAGCGACTCCTGCATGCCTCGCTGCATGACGCGCTCACCGGGCTGCCCAACCGGGTCTACCTCACGCATCAGCTCGACGAGGCGATCAAGGTCGGGCGTGCCGCAGCGGTCCTGTATGTGGACCTTGACCGGTACAAGCTGATCAACGACACGCTGGGCCATTCGGTGGGCGACCAGGTGCTGATCGAGGTGGGGCGTCGCTTCAGGGAGTCGATCCGCACGGGTGATGTGGCGGGGCGCATCGGCGGCGATGAATTCATTTTGCTGCTGCTCGACCTGCGACACCGCGCGCAGATCGAGGAGATCGCCCGCAAGGTGCTGGCCGCCATCGAGCGTCCCTTCGTGTTGATGAACCGTGCACATTTTCTGTCAGCCTCGATCGGCGTGGCCATCACGCCCGAAGACGGGCGCGATGCGCAGGGACTGATCAAAGCTGCCGACAACGCCATGTATCGCGCCAAATCGGCTGGGCGAAACGATGTGCACTTTTTTGCGGGCGATCAGACCGATGCTCGCAGCGAGCGGCTGCAGCTGGGCATCGAGCTGCCCCTGGCGCTGCAACGCGGCGAAGTCGATCTGTATTACCAGCCGGTGATGGCGGTCGGCGAACGTCGATTAGTGGGGGTGGAAGGGCTGATGCGCTGGCGCCACCCCACGCGCGGCCTGCTGCTGCCTGACCAGTTCCTGCCAGCGGCCGAGGGCAACAACCTGGTGCGCGAGATTGGCCTGTGGGCGATTCGACGGGCGATCGATGATCGGATCGATATCGGGCTCGACAGGTTCGAGGATGTCGCAGTGTCCGTGAACCTCTCACCCCGACAGCTGTCTGAAGATGGCTTTCTTGCCCAGGTCAACGGGCTGCTGGCCGAGCGCAAATTCCCGGCCAGCCTCCTGCGTCTGGAGCTCACGGAAAACGCACTGATCGACAACAGCGACAAGACCATTGCGCTGTTGGGCGAGCTGCGTCGACTGGGCATTCAGGTGATCATTGATAACTTCGGTACGGGCTATGCCTCGCTGTCGTACCTGAAGAACCTGCCGGTCGATGGCCTGAAGATCGATCGAACCTTCATCCGCGGTTTGCCCGAAGATCGAGGCAACGCCGCCATCGTGCAGGCCATCACCACCCTGGCCGGCAAGCTTGGCCTGCAAGCCATGGCCGAGGGCGTTGAAACCGTCGCGGAAATGAAGGCCTTGCGCGCCCTGAATTGCGAGCGCATGCAGGGAACCTTCATCAGCGATCCACTACCGCTGGCACAGCTCAAGGACTTTCTGGAGTCGCTGCCGCAGATGCGGCAAATGCATCTGGTCAAAACGCCTGCGGGTCGTTAACGCGCAACAGTTCAGTCGCGCAATCCGTAGTTCAGCCCCATGACCTCGCGCACATCGCGCATGGTGTCTTGCGCGACCTTGCGCGCTTTGCTGCAGCCGTCTTCGATGATGGCACGCAACAAGACCGGATCGTCCAGATAGGGTTGTGCACGCTCGATGAACGGTTGCTGCTCGGCGAGCACCGCATCGATGACCGGCTGCTTGCAGTCCAGGCAACCAATACCGGCACTGCGGCAGCCCTGCTCCACCCAGCTGCGGGTGTTGTCGTCCGAATAGACCTGATGCAGCTGCCAGACCGGGCAGCGCTCGGGGTTGCCCGGATCGGTACGGCGCACACGTGCAGGATCGGTGGGCATGGTGCGCAACTTCTTGGTCAAGACAGCCGGGTCTTCCCGCATGGCAATGGAATTGCCATAGCTCTTGGACATCTTTTGCCCGTCGATGCCCGGCAGGCGTGAGGCTTCAGTGAGCAGCGCACGAGGCTCAGACAGGATCATCTTGCGCGAACCCTCGATGAAACCCAGCAGCCGCTCGCGGTCGGCCGCGGCCAGGCTGCCGCTGGATTCCACGATGGCACGCGCCTCGGTCAGGGCCTGTGCATCGCCCTGCTCCTGATATCGGGTGCGCAGATCGCTGTAAGCCTTGCCGCGTTTGCCCCCCAGCTGCTTGATGGCCGCCGCCACCTTATCCTCGAAGCCCGGCTCGCGACCAAAGAGATGATTGAAGCGGCGGGCGATCTCGCGGGTGAGTTCGATATGCGGCACCTGGTCTTCGCCGACCGGCACTGAACTGGCCCGGTAGATGAGAATGTCGGCCGCCTGCAGCAGGGGATAACCGAGAAAACCGTAGGTGGTGAGGTCGCGATCGGTGAGCTTTTCCTGCTGGTCCTTGTACGTGGGGACGCGTTCGAGCCAGCCCAGTGGGGTGGACATTGACATCAGCAGATGCAGCTCGGCATGCTCGGGCACGCGCGACTGGATGAACAGCGTGGACTGGGCAGGGTCGACACCGGCCGCCAGCCAGTCGACCACCATGTCCCAGATATTGCGCTGAATGACTTCGGGCGACTCATAGTGCGTGGTGAGCGCATGCCAGTCGGCAACGAAAAAAAAGCAGGGCTGCTCGGCCTGCAGGCGCACCCAGTTCTTGAGGGCGCCGTGATAGTGGCCAAGGTGAAGGGCGCCCGTGGGGCGCATGCCGGAGACAACACGCTGTGCAAACATGGAACGAATTCTACGCGGTCATGCGATCGATCGGCCCGCAGCCTGCACGGGTCACCTGAGGTTCATCTGCCGTCAGATCGATGACGGTCGTGGGCTCAAGGCCCTGCGCGCCAGCGTCGATCACCAGGTCCACCCGGCCTGCCAGACGGGCCATCGCTTCGTCCGCATCGGTCAGAGGCAAGGCATCGCCGGGCAGCATCAGGCTGCTGGTGAGGACCGGCGCGCTATGGGCCTCGAGCAATTGCGCCACGACCGGATGGTCAGGCACGCGCAGGCCCACCGTCTTGCGCGAGGGATGCCACAGGCGCCTGGGTACCTCACGGGTGGCGGGCAGGATGAAGGTATAAGCCCCCGGAGTCCAGTCGCGCAGGAACCGGTACTGGCGGTTGTCGATCTGCGCATAGACCGCCACCTCACGCAGATCACGGCACATCAGCGTCAGCAGATGGCGGTCATCGATCGCACGCAAGGCCCGCAGCCGATCCACCGCCTGCTTGTCGTCGAGCTGGCAGGCCAGCACATAACAGGCATCGGTGGGCAGCACGATCAGCCCACCTGCCTTGAGCACCGCCGCAGCCTGCGCAATCAGGCGCTTTTGCGGATGCGTGGCATGAATCTCGAAGCGCTGCGTCACCGCCGTTCCAGCGCATGCGCCTCGGGCCAGTGGTGCCACACGGGCGTCACGCTGCGGGGCAGCGGAGGCATGCTGCCCAGGTCGTGACGGCTTTCATTGGGGCCGTGGAAATCGGAACCGCGCGAGGCCGACAATCCATAGTGGCGCGCCATGGCCACATAGCGCTCGGACTGACCGGGAGCGTGACTGCCACTCACCACTTCAATGCCGGTGCCGCCCGCATCGCAGAACTCGCGGATGAACTGGTCCATGGCCAGTTCGCTGAGCGCGTAACGGCCAGGGTGTGCGACCACCGCCGTGCCGCCGGCCTCGCAAATCCAGCCCACCGCATCGCTCAGACGGGCCCAGCGATGCGGAATGAAGCCTGGTTTGCCTTCAATGAGAAAGCGCTCAAAGACATCGTGAACGCTGGCGCAGGTGCCGGTCTCGACGATATAGCGCGCGAAATGGCTGCGAGAAATCAGCTCCGGGTTACCAGCGTATTTCAGCGCGCCTTCGTAGGCGTCGGGGATGCCCGCCACGGCCAGTTGCGCCGAGATTTCGCGCGCCCGCTCATCACGGCCGTTGCGGGTGCGATTCAGGCCCTGGGCCAGCCCGGCATGATGCGGATCAACCCGCAAGCCCACGATATGAATGGTCTCGCCGCCCCAGGTGACTGACACCTCCACACCCGGCACGAAGGGCAACCCGAGTGACTGGGCGCGCGCCTGCGCGGCGACCAGGCCGCCGAGTTCGTCGTGATCGGTCAGTGCCAGGATGTCCACGCCGTTGCGGTGCGCGCGCTCGACAATGGCCTCAGGCGACAAGGTGCCGTCGGAGATCACCGAGTGGCAATGCAGGTCGGCGTTGATGTCGTGCGTATCGGTAGGGCGCGTGCGCCTCGGATCAGCCATCGATGAACTCCTCGATCAGTGCGGCGATGCGGGCTGGTTGATCATGATGCACCATGTGTCCGGCGTCGGGCACGCCCACCACACGCAGATCAGGGATGGCCGACAGGCGGTCGGCCACCTGCGGGTCTTCACGGTAGCGCGTCCAGCGGGTATCGCCTTGCGCACCCACCAGCAGCACCGGCGCGGTGATCCCGGACCAAGTCGCGACGGTTTCGTCGGTTCGGTACAGGTAGGGGTTGGTGTGGCGATGCGCCGGATCACCCAGGATTTCAAAGCGCCCCTGTGGCGTGCGCCCGCTCCAGTACTGAGCCAGCCAGGCGGCACGGTCGGGAGCCAGCCGCGGATTGGTTTGCATCAGGCGCGCGGCCACAGCCTCCACCGAATCGTAATCACGCATGCGGGCACCGGCCTTGAGTTCATCGAGCCAGCTTCGCAATCGCACCGGGGCTTCGCTCGGCTCAGTGGGCGGCAAGCCGAATGACTCCAGGCTGATGAGCTTGCGCACACGCGCCGGACGCACGCCGGCATACAGCATGGCCACATTGCCGCCCATGCTGTGCCCCAGCAAATCAATCGGACCATCGGGCGCCAGCTGATCCAGCAGGGCATCCACATCGGCCAGATAATCCGGAAACCAGTAACAGTCGGCGTCGGGCCGCTGGGTGAGTCCAAAGCCGCGCAGATCGGGGGCGATCACATGACGGGATTGGGCAAAGGCATCGACCACGAACTGGAAGGAGGCCGCAATATCCATCCAGCCGTGCAGCATGACCAGGGGTGGCTTGCCTGAGGCAAGGCCCGCGTCCTGGCCCCAGATCTGGAGATGGTGACGCAGGCCGCGTGCCTGCACAAAGCGGGATTCAGGGGCGATTCGCGGACGGTAAGGTTCGACCATTGGCAATCATGACGGGTTAACCCGCCATTTTATCCCGGGCTCGACCGATCAGCCCTCGAGCCTGCCGACGCCTGCGCGCACCTCGAAGCGGCGCAGGGTACGCACGCCGGTGGCCGCCACCCGCGCATCGTCAATCGCGCGCATCGACACCTGCACGCGCCCGGGTTCGATGTCCATGAGTCCATAGCCCCGAAAGCGCCCTTCGCCGTATTTCAGGTTGGGGTTTTCCGCCAACAGCGCATCGATGCGGGCTTGCGGCCAACTCTGCGAAGAGATCGCGCCCCCCACAAATTCGATCATGGCGGGCCTCTCGGCCGGCCGATCGAAGTCTTCATGCAATTCGCCGGCGTAAAAGGCGTGAACGTCGCCACCCAGCGCAAGCGGATTGGCCACTTTTGCCTGGCGCACCGACTCCAGCAGACGGCGTCGGGCCTGCGGATAGCCATCCCAGCCATCGGTCCACCAGGCCTCACCCGGGCCGGACTTGCTGTCGGCACGCGACATCAGGGTCTGCTGCGCCAGCACATTCCAGCGTGCGCGGCTGTCACGCATGGACTGGGACAACCAGGCCTCCTGCGCGTGCCCCAGGAGCGTGCGCGTGGGATCGAGTCGATCCAGGCACTCGGGCCCGACCACGCGCGAGCCGGCATGCCCGGGTGGCGAACAGGCCTGCGGGGTACGGTACTGACGATCGTCCACCACATGCAGTCGCGCCAGTGCGCCCCAGTCGAATGTGCCGTAAATCTGCATGTCAGGCCCCTTGGGGGCCATCGACCAGGGCAAGGGCATGTGTTCAAAATAGGCCTGGTACGCCGCCGCACGCCTGGCCAGAAACTGCTCAGGCGGATCACCGCGCTGCGACAGATCATTGGCATAGTCGTTGTCGACCTCGTGATCGTCCCAGGTGGGCAACCAGGCGCAGGCGGCATGCGCAGCCTGCAGATCGGCGTCGGAGCGGTACAGGGCGTGTCGGCGCCGATAGTCGGCCAGTGTGTGCGGCACACCGGGGTCGTGCTTGCGCACATGGTTGCGACCCCAGGACGACTCATAGATGTAGTCGCCCAGAAAGACCACCAGATCGGGCGAATCGGCCACCGCATGGCGCCAGGCTGCGTAATAGCCCTGCTCATACTGCTGGCAAGACGCGAAAATCAGACGCAGTGGCTCGATGCGCCCTGGCGCGGGGGCGGTCCTGAACCCACCTTGCGCACTGACCGCATCGCCGCTCATGAAGCGGTAGCGATAACGCCGGTGAGGCTGCAAACCGCGCACATCCACCCGCACCGAATGAGCCCACTCAGGCAGCGCATCGACGCGCCCGGACTGCACCACCGCTGCCCTGCCTTCTTCGAACACTTCCCACTGCACGGCGACGGGCATGGGATCCACGCCACCACCATTCTGCAGCGGCTGGGGCGCCAGACGCGTCCAGATCGTGGCGCCATCGGGTCGGGGCCAACCGCTGGCCACGCCCAGTGCAAAGGGATCGGTGGCGCCGCGCCAGGGCGGCGGGGCACCCGTCGCCGAGGATGCCGGGCGAGCGCTCGTCGCTGCATGGCCTGCCGGGCGGCTCGCTGAGCACCCTGCCATCACGCCTGACGCACCCAGCCCGAAGGCCTGCGACATCCAGCGCCGGCGCTGTGCATCCGAACGCTTCATGTATGCCCCCAACGGATCAGTTCCTCGAGGCGAAAGCCCGCCTGCAGACGCGCCTCGATATTGAATGGCGCCTGGGGCCGCGCAGCGCCTTGCGCACGCGCCAGTCCGTCCCAGTGAGCGATCGGATCCAGACCACGGTCCGTGCACAGCCGCTCGTACCAGGTGTTGCCGATCTGCACATGGCGGACCTCTTCGCGCAGGATCATGGCCAGGATGTCGACCGCGGCGCGATCACCCGCGCCACCGAGCCGCTTCATGATGCCAGGCGTCACATCCAGGCCACGGGCTTCCATCAGCCTGGGCACCAGCGCGACGCGAACCAACGGATCGTGCCGGGTTTTCATGGCCATTTCCCACAACCCGTCATGCGCGTCGAAGTCGCCATAGGCATAACCGCGCCGGGCCAGTTCATCGTGAAGGGCCGTGAAATGACGCGCCTCATCGACCGCTACGCTGGCCCACTCCAGATACCAGGCATGCGGCATATCGGGAAATCGCCAGACCGCATCGAGCGCCAGATCGATGGCGTTGAATTCGATGTGCGCAATGGCGTGCAGCAAGGCGGCGCGCCCGGCGGGTGTGCCGATGCCCCGCGCCGGCACATCGCGCGGATGGACCAGCAGCGGGCGAAGCGGACGGCCCGGGCGCAAAGCGTCGTCCAACTGGAGGGCTGCGCCAACGCGGGCGCAGCAGCAGATCGGCTCACACTCAGATGAACCGGAGAGCCAGGGCGTCAGCGCCTGGGCGGCCAGCGCTTTTTCGGCCGGGTCTGCAACATCCCAGGCGTTGCGGGCTGCGATTCGGAGAGGCTGCGACACGTTGGGCATGGCGTCTTGCGCCGTTGCTGCGGCGCACGCTTCCATGAGGGGGGGATTCAGACCGGATGCGATCACGGGGCGTACAACCAGGAAGGCGCCTGTGGGCAAGGCTGTAAACTCGGCCAGTCCGCGCTCACCGCGCCCATACACCCGTCCAGTTTACAGGGATCGACATGGCCATCTACGCTCTTGGGGAGCATCGCCCCGCTGTTTCAGCCTCCGCCTGGGTCGCCCCCGGGGCACATATCCTGGGAAAAATCGAACTGGCCGATGGCGCAAGCGTCTGGTTCGGTGCCGTCCTGCGTGGCGACAATGAGCCGATTCGCATCGGCACGGGCAGCAACGTCCAGGAAAACGCCGTCCTGCACACCGACCGCAATTTCCCGCTCACGGTCGGCGCGCATGTGACCATTGGTCACCAGGCCATGTTGCATGGCTGCACCGTGGGCGATGGCAGCCTCATCGGCATCCAGGCTGTCGTCATGAATGGCGCAAAGATCGGCCGCGAATGCCTGATCGGGGCTGGAGCGCTCATCCCCGAAGGCAAGGAAATCCCGGATCGCAGCCTGGTGATGGGGTCCCCCGGCAAGGTCATCCGCGAGCTCACCGATCAGGAGGTCGCGCGTATCCGCACCGGCGTCGACAGTTATGTGGCGAAAGCCACCGAGATGCGTACGCAGCTGCAACGGATTGACGGGTGAGCCAGGCCCAAAGACCCGAGATCGGCCTCTTCGCCGATCCTTTGAGCAACGATGTGCTGCAGCGCTTCATGCTGAAGGGCGCACCGGTGCGTGGCGAACTCGTCTCGCTCGATACGGCCTGGCGCGAAGTCACACAGCGCCACCTCTATCCGCGTGCAGTGCGCACTTATCTGGGCGAGCTGAGTGCCGCAGCCCTGCTGCTGTCGGCATCGCTCAAGTTCGAAGGCAGTCTGGTGCTGCAGATCCATGGCGATGGCCCGGTCGCGCTGCTGGTGGCTGAATGCGACCAGGCCGGTCGTTTTCGTGCCACAGCCAAACTGCGTGAAGGTCATGCCTGCCCGGAAGAAGCCGACCTGGCCACGCTGGTCAATGCCCATGGCAAGGGCCGCTGCGTGGTCACGCTCGACCCGGCCAGCCATTCGCCTAATCGACAGCCCTACCAGGGCATCGTGCCCTTCGAAGGCGACAGCATTGCCGACATGTTGGAACGCTACATGGCCCGCTCGGAACAGGTGCCTACGCGGCTTTGGCTGGCAGCAGACGAAGACCGTGCCACCGGAATGATGCTGCAGCGCCTGCCCGACGAAGGGGGCGCGGCACTGACCGATGCCGATGGGTGGAACCGCCTGCAGCAGCTGGCCGATACCGTCACGCGAGACGAACTGCTGGCGCTCAGCCCCGACGCGGTGGCGCGTCGTCTGTTCTGGCAAGAAACGCTCCACGCCTTCGATGCGCGCAGTGCGCAGTTCGCCTGCAGGTGCTCGCGCGACAAAGTGGTGGGCATGCTGCGCATGCTTGGGCGTGAAGAGATCGAATCGATCGTCGCCGAGCGCGGCACGGTCGGTGTGCGCTGCGAGTACTGCAACACCGCCTACGATTTCGACGCTGTGGACAGCGTCTCGCTGTTTCTTAGCGAGCCGCCTGCGCCGACTTCGCGGGCGCGGCACTGAGGCCAGGCGGCGCAGTCGCCCGCCCCGGCACCGGTGCGGCGGCACTGCTCCCCGCGCCAGCAGCCGCCGAGGCCGGATCCACCAACTGCACAAACACCTCGTCGCTGCGCATGAGGCCGAGTTCATAGCGCGCCCGCTCTTCGATCGCCCCGGTGCCCTGCTGCAGGTCACGCACCTCGCCCTCGAGCGCGCGATTGCGGTCCACCAGCCGCTCATTGGCCCTGTTCTGGGTCACGAGCTGCCGATCGACCTCCCACACGCGCATCCAGCCGCCCTTACCCAACCAGAGCGGATACTGGATCAGCACCAGCAGGGCCAGCAAGGCCAGCGTCAGCAGACGCACCGCTTAGCCCGCCTCAGAAGAGGTTGTAGAACGCCGAGCGACCCGGATACTGCGCCACATCGCCGAGGTCCTCTTCGATCCGCAGCAACTGGTTGTATTTGGCGATGCGGTCGGTGCGCGACATCGAACCGGTCTTGATCTGCAGCGCGTTCGTGGCGACCGCGATATCGGCGATCGTCGTGTCCTCGGTTTCGCCCGAACGATGCGACACCACGGCGGTGTAGTTGTTGCGCTTGGCCAGTTCGATGGCTGCAAACGTTTCAGTGAGTGTTCCGATCTGGTTGATCTTGATCAGGATGGAATTGGCGATGCCGGCGTCGATCCCCTCGCGCAGGATGCGGGTGTTGGTGACGAACAGATCGTCGCCCACCAACTGGACCCGATCCCCCAGGGTATCGGTCAGGGTGCGCCAGCCATCCCAGTCGTTTTCGGCCATGCCGTCTTCAATGGAGATGATCGGATACTTGTCGCACCAGGTGGACAGCAAGTTGCTGAAATCGACGGCCGACAGCGTCAGGCCTTCGCCGTGCAAGTGGTACTTGCCGTTCTTGTAAAACTCGGAGGCTGCGCAGTCCAGGCCCAGCGCAATTTGCGAGCCTGCGGTGTAACCCGCCCGGTCGATGGCCTCCAGGATGAGCTGGATCGCGGCTTCGTGGTTGGTCACGCTGGGCGCAAACCCACCTTCGTCGCCCACAGCTGTGCTCAGTCCCCGGTCGTGCAGAATTTTCTTCAACGCCTGGAAGGTTTCCGCACCATAGCGCATCGCTTCCCGAAAGCTGGGCGCCCCGATCGGGATGATCATGAACTCCTGCAGATCGAGGTTGTTGTTGGCATGTGCACCGCCATTGATGACATTCATCATGGGCACGGGCAGCGCCATGGCACCGGAGCCACCGAAGTAACGGTACAGGGGCAGGCCCGATTCCTCGGCCGCCGCCTTGGCCACCGCCATGGACACGGCCAGGGTCGCGTTGGCGCCCAACCGCGCCTTGTTGTCGGTGCCGTCCAGATCGATCAGGGTCTTGTCGATGTAGGCCTGCTCGCTGGCATCCAGGCCCATGATGGCCTCGGAAATTTCCGTGTTGATGTTCTCCACGGCCCGCAGCACGCCCTTGCCGCCGTAGCGCTTGGTATCGCCGTCGCGCAGCTCGATCGCTTCGCGTGAGCCGGTGGAGGCGCCCGACGGAACGGCCGCACGGCCCATGGTGCCCGACTCGAGCAGCACGTCGCACTCGACCGTGGGATTGCCGCGCGAATCGATGATTTCGCGACCGATGATGTCGACAATGGTGCTCATGGCTCAGACTCCTTCCACGACGATCATGTTGAAAAATTCCGTGGCGCCGGCGCGCGCTGCGCGGGCCTCGGTATACAGCGGCGAGTGATAGAAAGCCTGCGCCGCCTCATAGGTGGGGAATCGGATCACCACCGTCCGACGGGGCGTCCAGTGTCCCTCGAGTGTCTGATTGCGGCCGCCGCGCACCACGAACTCGCCTCCGGCTGCCGCCACGGCCGCTGGCGTCAGCGCCATATACGCCTTGTACTGTTCGGGGTCGGTCACGTGAACATCGGCAATCACATAGGCGCTGGGCATAGATCCTCAGAAGTGGTCAGGATGCGGCGTGGCATGGCAAAGGCCAATGCGCCATCAGCCTCGCATCGCGTTTTCAGGAAAGCCATGGCGCTTGACCAGGGCATCGAGTTCGCACAGCGTGGCCAGCAGTTCCGCCATGCGCGGCAAGGGCCAGGCATTGGGCCCATCCGACAGGGCCTTGGCCGGATCGGGATGGGTTTCCATGAACAGGCCCGCCACGCCGGTGGCCACCGCCGCGCGCGCCAGCACCGGGACGAATTCGCGCTGACCACCGGATGAACTGCCTTGCCCGCCGGGTAGTTGCACGGAGTGCGTGGCATCGAACACGACCGGGCAGCGCGTTTCGCGCAGGATGGCCAGGCTGCGCATGTCGGAGACGAGATTGTTGTAGCCGAAGGACGCGCCGCGCTCGCAGACCATGATCGAGTCACCATCGTGGCCCGCCGCCACGGCGGCTTCGCGGGCCTTGTCGGCCACATGCTTCATGTCGCCAGGCGCCAGAAACTGGCCCTTCTTGATGTTGACCGGCTTGCCGCTCGCCGCCACGGCACGAATGAAATCGGTTTGCCGGCACAGGAATGCCGGCGTCTGCAGCACGTCGACCACCGCTGCCACGGGCGCGATCTGATCGGCGTCGTGCACGTCGGTCAGCACCGGCACACCAATCTGCCTGCGCACTTCCGCCAGGACGCGCAGCCCTTCGTCCAGCCCCGGGCCACGAAATGACCGCCCCGAACTGCGATTGGCTTTGTCAAACGAAGACTTGTAGATGAACGGCACATGCAGGGCGCCGGCGATGGCCTTGAGTTCGCCTGCGGTCTGGATGGCCAGTTCGCGCGATTCGATTGCGCAGGGGCCTGCGATCAGGAAAAACGGCCGATCCAGGCCGACTTCGAATCCACACAGTCGCATATCGAGCTAGTCCGTCCGTGTCCAGTCTTGCGTGATCAGTCTGTATTGAGTGTGCACACGGCCCGTGTGGCGCCGCATGGTGTGCGACCCGCAGGCCTCAGGCGGACGCAAGTGCAGGACGCTCACGCGCATGGGCCAGTGCGGCTTCGACGTAGGAAATGAAGAGCGGGTGTCCGTCACGCGGCGTGGACGTGAATTCGGGGTGAAACTGCACGCCCATGAACCAGGGGTGCGCCATGTTGCCGCTCTGAGGCAGTTCGGCAATTTCGGTGAGGCCCTCGGACGGCGTACGGGCCGACACGGTGAGGCCGGCCGCTTCAAGACGCGGCACGTAACCGTTGTTGACCTCGTAGCGATGACGGTGTCGCTCATTGACGCTTTCGCCGTAAACGCGCGCAGCGAGCGTGTTGGGCACCACGGGGCAGCGCTGCGAGCCCAACCGCATCGAGCCACCCAGATCAGAGGCTGCGTCCCGGCGCTCGACCCGCCCGTCGCGGTCGAGCCATTCAGTGATCAGGCCCACGACCGGATGGACCGTGGCCGCATCGAACTCAGTGCTGTTGGCGCCGTGCAAGCCGCACACATTGCGAGCAAACTCGATCACTGCCAACTGCATCCCCAGACAGATGCCCAGGTACGGCACACCGCGCTCGCGGGCAAATCGGATGGCAGCGATCTTGCCTTCCACGCCACGACGCCCGAAGCCGCCCGGAACCAGGATGGCGTCGAAGTGCTCCAAGGCAGCCGTGCCTTCGCGCTCGATCTGCTCGGAATCGATGTACTCGATGTTCACGCGACTGGACGTATGAATACCCGCATGCGTGAGCGCTTCGCTGAGCGACTTGTACGACTCGGTCAGTTCAACGTACTTGCCCACCATGGCAATGCGCACGGTATGGGCGGGATGCTCCAGACGATCGACCAGACGATCCCAGACGCTGAGGTCGGCAGGCTTGGCCTGCACACGCAGCACTTCGCACAGGAGGTCGTCGACGCGCTGCTCGTGCAGCATCCGTGGGATCTTGTAAATGGAGTCAGCGTCCCATACCGAAATCACCGAATCGATGGGCACGTTGGAAAACAGCGAAATCTTGGCGCGCTCATCGTCCGGAATGCGGCGGTCGGCACGGCACAGGATCAGGTCGGCCTGAATGCCGATTTCGCGCAGCTTTTGCACAGAGTGCTGAGTCGGCTTGGTTTTCAGTTCACCCGCCGAAGGGATGAACGGCACCAGGGTCAGATGCACGAAGCAGGCATTGCCCCGCCCCAGAGCCAGGCTCATCTGGCGGGCGGCCTCAATGAACGGCAATGACTCGATATCGCCCACCGTGCCACCGATCTCGACGATCGCCACTTCGGCGGCGGCGTCGGTACCCATTCCGGCGCCGCGCTCAATGAAGGCGCGAATCTCGTTGGTGATGTGCGGGATGACCTGCACCGTTCGACCGAGGTATTCACCACGGCGCTCCTTGCGGATAACGGATTCGTAGATCTGCCCAGTGGTGAAGTTGTTGTGACGCCGCATGCGAGCGCTAATGAACCGCTCGTAGTGACCGAGATCGAGGTCGGTTTCAGCGCCGTCTTCCGTGACAAACACCTCGCCGTGCTGAAACGGACTCATGGTGCCCGGATCGACGTTGATGTAGGGGTCGAGCTTCAGCAGCGTGACGCGCAGCCCACGCGACTCGAGCAGCGCGGCCATCGAGGCGGCGGCGATCCCTTTTCCGAGAGAAGAGACCACCCCGCCGGTGACAAAAACGAATTTGGTCATGGAGGCCAACGGGAAAGGCCGATTATAACAAGCTCCGTGGCGCATCCGGTCGGATGGGCCACACCGAATGCGTCACGGCGCCCCTGGCAACGCAACACGTGCGCGTTGCCACGCGCCCGGACAGGCAGGCCGCCCTCAACGATCAAGATTCGTTCATCATGTCGGTTTTTCCGGGCGACCCGCCTCACGGACGCTACGGGTCCAGACGCCATGTACAACCATCCTCTTCGCACCGAGCTGCACAACGAGGTGCACACTCGGCCGCGCCCCCCGGTCAGCGCGCCTCAGGTCATTTCGCATCTGTCGGTCCTGCACCACAAGCGCCATGAACGGCCCGCACCGGAGCGACTCGCTGCCTGGTGTGCACGGCGCGGTCTGACGCCACCCGCCAGCGGTCACAGCCATTTCGACGCCCAGGTCGGCGCATTGCGCATCAAGTGGGAGCGGCACGGCGAGTTCGACGATTACACCGTGTATTCGAAGGACTGTGATCCGCTGCATCCCTTTTCGAGGAACGCGGCCGATGACCTGCTCGATGAGCTGATCGACGAACACAATGGCGAGGTGATCGCGGCACTGCGTGTGGCGGTACTGCCCGCCGGGACGCAGGAATTTGATCTGGCCCGCGCGGAGCAACTGCTGGGCTCGCAGCATCTGGTCGGGGCGGCCATCTCCGACAGCGACGCCGCGCTTTACTCCGACTTTCATCTCGATGCCGACGGTTACGGCCGCTTTTTGCTGGTCGACAAAGCCACCAATCCCAGCCAGATGGGACGTGCCGTCCAGCGGGTGATCGAAATGGAGGTCTATCGCATGATGGCCATGCTGGCGTTTCCCGAAGCGCGCGACCTGGCCCGCCAGCTCGACCGCGCCGAGCGCGATCTGGCCGGACTGGTCGCACGCCTCGATGTCGCACCGGAAACGGAAGAGCCCGAGCTGCTGCGCGATCTCACCGGGCTATCGGCCACCATTGAACAGATCTCGGCGTATTCGCTGTTCCGGTTGAGCGCGGCACGCGCCTATCGCAATCTGGTGCGCCAGCGCGGTGCCGAACTGCGCCAGGCCCGGCTGCCCGGCCTGCAAATGATTTCCGAATTCCTTGATCGGCGCTTCGAGCCCGCCATGTCCTACTGCGAATCGGTGGGGCTCCGGCTCGCTGCGGCCTCAGAACGCGTGGCGCGCGCCAGTGGGCTGCTGCGCACACGGGTGGAGTTTGAACGCGAGCATCAGAATCAGGCGCTGCTGGCCGACATGAACCGCCGGGCAGCGATGCAGCTGCGCCTGCAGGAAACGGTGGAAGGCCTGTCAGTCGCTGCCATCTCGTACTACGCCACCGGGCTGGTGAGCTATGTCTTTAAGGCGATGTCCGAAGCTGGCCTGCCGATCGACCCGGGGCTGGCCAGCGGCATTGCGGTGGTCCCGATTGTGATCGCGGTGGCGCTGGCCCTGCGGGCTACACGCAAGCGCCTCATGAGCAGTGACGGAAAACAGTGAGGTCAGTCGCCTGAGGACCCGCGTGCAGACCGCACTCAGGTCAGACCGAACCCATCATCGGCGGTCACGATCGCGCCGTTAATGAATCGGGACTGATCCGAGGCCAGCAGGAGCAGCAGACCATCGAGATCTTCCGGCTGCCCCAGGCGGCGGCGCGGCATCATCGCGATCAGCTTGCGTCCAGCCTCGGTTTCCCAATGATGCTCATTGAGCTCGGTACTGATGTAACCGGGGCAGATCGCGTTGACGTTGATATTGAATCGAGCCCATTCCAGCGCCATCGCCCGGGTCATATGCACCACGGCCGCTTTGCTCATGCTGTACAAGCCGATCTGGGCCAGCACCTTGAGGCCAGCCATCGAAGCGATGTTGATGATGCGGGCCTGCCGGTCAGGCTCGGTTCTGGCGCGCTCGATCATGCGGCGAGCCACTGCCTGAGCGACAAAGAACGAGCCGCGAGTGTTGGTGCCGAAGACAAAATCGAAATCGTCGGGCTTCACATCCACCAGACGCTGGGTGGTGCTGACTCCCGAATTATTGACCAGGATGTCGATCGCGCCAGCGTGTGCCTCGGCCTGATCGACCGCCGCAGCAATCGAGACCGTGTCGGTGACATCCATCGGCACCACATGGGCCTGCCCCCCCTCAGCCTCGATCTCGGCGCGCAATTCCTTGAGTCGCTCAATGCGTCGCGAGGCCAGCACCACGGTAGCGCCGTTTGCGGCCAGCGCACGGGCAAACCGAGCCCCCAAACCACTTGACGCACCGGTCACCAGGGCGGTCTTGTCTTTCAGATCAAATTGCATGGGCTGAGCCATTGTCGGGTCTCCTGACAGGGGGCCGATGATCGCATACGCGACGCATGGGACCGCCGCCAAACACCCGCATAGAAGACCACGGTTTGCGCCAAGGGCCGGCTTTGGCGAAAATCCACCGGTTGCTCAGGGAAGGACAAGATGGATATCGAACGGGATTCAATGGAATTCGACGTGCTCGTCGTGGGTGGCGGGCCGGCGGGGCTCGCTGCAGCGATCCGGCTCAAGCAGCTGGCAGCCAAGGCTGGCAGCGACATTTCGGTGTGCGTGATCGAGAAAGGCTCCGAGATCGGGGCCCACACGCTGTCGGGCGCCGTGATGGACCCGCGGGCCATCACCGAGCTGATGCCCGACTGGAAAGCGCAGGGCGCGCCGCTCGAAACCGAAGTCACCGAAGACGAGGTGCTGTTTCTGACGGCCACCAAGTCATACCGCACGCCCAACTGGGCGCTGCCGTCGGGGCTGCGCAATCACGGCAACTACATCGTGAGCCTGGGCGCCGTGGTGCGCTGGATGGGTCAGCAGGCCGAGGCGCTGGGAATCGATGTCTACCCGGGGTTCGCTGCTGCTGAAATTCTGTATGACGACCAGGGCGCCGTGCGCGGTGTCGCCACGGGCAACATGGGGGTGGGTCGCGATGGGGAGCCCACCGACAACTTCCAGCCCGGCATGGAACTGCTGGCCAAGTACACCCTCTTTGCCGAAGGCGCGCGCGGCCACCTGGGCAAACAGCTGATCGCCAAGTACCGGCTCGATGCCGACAGCGATCCGCAAACCTATGGCCTGGGCATCAAGGAGTTGTGGGAAGTCGACCCCGCCAGGCACAAGCGCGGGCTCGTGGTTCACACGGCCGGATGGCCGCTCGACAACGCCACTTACGGCGGCTCGTTCCTCTATCACTTCGGCGAGAACCTGGTCTCGGTCGGCTTCGTCGTGGGTCTGGCCTATCAGAACCCCTGGCTGTCGCCCTTCGAGGAGTTCCAGCGCTACAAGACCCATCCCGCCATTCGCAGCACCTTCGAGGGCGGCAAGCGCCTGAGCTACGGTGCGCGTGCCATCACCGCAGGCGGCATCATGTCGCTGCCCAAGACCGTTTTTCCAGGCGGAGCACTCATCGGTTGCGATGCCGGCTTTCTGAACGCCTCGCGCATCAAAGGCAGTCATGCCGCCATCAAGACCGGGATGCTCGCGGCTGACGCCGCATTCGAGGCACTGGGCGCGGGTCGCTCGGCCGACGAACTCTCGGCGTACCCGGCTGCATTCCGCTCATCGTGGCTGTACGACGAGCTCTGGCAGGCCCGCAATTTCAAGCAGTGGATGAGCAAAGGCCTGGTGACCGGGACCCTCATGCATGGCATCGAGCAGGTCGTGCTGCGTGGCAAAGCCCCCTGGACGCTGCACCATGCGCATGCCGACCATGAATGCCTGCGCCCGGCCTCGGAGTTCCAGCCGATCGTCTATCCGAAGCCGGACGGCAAGCTCACCTTCGACCGACTCTCGTCGGTGTTCCTGTCGAACACCAATCACGAAGAGAACCAGCCGATCCACCTCACGCTCAAGAATGCGAGCGTCCCGGTGGGCACGAATCTGGCCCGTTATGCCGGACCCGAGCAGCGTTATTGCCCGGCCGGGGTCTACGAGTTCGTCAAGAATGACGACCAGTCCGATCGCCTGCAGATCAACGCGCAGAACTGCGTGCACTGCAAGACCTGCGACATCAAGGACCCGACGCAAAACATCGTGTGGGTGGTGCCCGAAGGTGGCGGTGGACCGAACTATCCCGGCATGTAATCGGTTTGCAGCGCCGATCGCTGCGGCTCAGCCACAGGAAGCCTATCCATGAGCAAGCTGTACCCGAGCGCGCAGGCCGCGCTGGCCGATATCGTTCGAAACAACCAGACCATTGCGGTCGGAGGCTTCGGGCTGTGCGGTATTCCGGAAGCGCTGATCGCCGCCTTGCGTGACAGTGGCGTGCGCGACCTCACGTGCGTCTCGAACAACGCCGGGGTCGACGGATTTGGCCTGGGGTTGCTGCTGGCCACCCGACAGATCCGCAAGATGATCGCCAGTTACGTGGGCGAGAACAAGGAGTTCGAGCGGCAATACCTGGCTGGTGAACTCGAACTCGAATTCACCCCTCAGGGCACGCTCGCTGAAAGATTGCGCGCAGGTGGGGCCGGGATTCCCGCGTTTTTTACGCGTACAGGCGTGGGTACCGTCGTGGCCGAAGGCAAGGAAACCAAGGAATTCGACGGCGATACCTTCGTGATGGAGCGCGCGCTCGTTCCCGATGTCTCGCTGGTCAAGGCCTGGATGGCCGACCGCTCAGGCAACCTGGTGTTCCGTCGCACGGCGCGCAATTTCAATCCGAACGTGGCAATGGCCGGCAAGATCACCGTGGCGGAAGTCGAGGTGGTGGTGGCCAACGGCGAGATCGACCCGGATGCGGTGCATCTGCCAGGCATTTACGTGCACCGGCTGGTCCACAATCCGATCCCCGAAAAACGCATTGAGCAGCGCACCACGCGCGCGGCGCGCTGAGGAGAACACGATGCCCTGGACCCGTGACGACATGGCCGCGCGCGCAGCGCGTGAGCTGAAAAATGGTTTTTACGTCAATCTTGGTATCGGCTTGCCAACGCTGGTGGCCAACCATGTGCCTGCAGACATGGAGGTCTGGCTGCAGTCTGAGAACGGGTTGCTGGGCATCGGCCCGTTCCCGACCGAGGATGAGGTGGACCCCGACATGATCAACGCCGGCAAGCAGACCGTGACCACGCTGCCGGGCTCCTCGATCTTTGCATCGGCAGACTCGTTCGGGATGATCCGCGCCGGCAAAATCAACCTGGCCATCCTGGGCGCCATGCAGGTTTCCGAGCGCGGCGATCTGGCCAACTGGATGATCCCCGGGAAGATGGTCAAAGGCATGGGCGGTGCCATGGACCTGGTGGCCGGGGTGGGTCGGGTCATTGTGTTGATGGAACACACCGCACGGCGCAAGGACGGTGGTGAGGACTTGAAAATCTTGCCTCAGTGCACCTTGCCGCTGACCGGTCTGGGTGTCGTCGATCTGATTATCAGCGACCTGGGGGTGATCGAAGTGACCGCTTCAGGTCTGGTGCTTCGCGAGTTGGCCCCGGGCGTCAGCGTAGCGGAGATGACTGCACGCACAGGCTGCGCGCTGGACACCAGCGCGATGATGGCCAGCGCACCGCGCTGACCGGTTGCTGGCTCAGCGGTTGCGTGCAGACTGACGCGCAACCTGGATCATGACTGCTGCATGGCGTGCGCAGCGTCATGACGTCCCTTGAACCGTGCTGTCAGCACGACCAGCACGATGATCTGTGAGGGTGCTGGTGCCAAGCGCGCCAAAGCGCCTGCCAGCGGATCAGTTCAGTGAGGTGAGGCTCAGTACTGGCGAGGGCGACGCTGCCCGCCGTTGCCACCACCGCCATTTCCACCACCACCGTAGCCGCCGTTGCCACCACCACCGTAGCCGCCACCGCCTGCACCACCGCCACCGCCGGTGCGCCGAAACCCGCCACCGCCACCGCCACCACCGCCACCGCCCTGCTGCTCGCGCGCTTCGTTGACGACGAGCGCACGGCCTTCCAGGGAGGTTCCGTTCAGTGCCCGAATGGCATTCTGGGCGGCGTCGCCGGCAGCCATGGTCACGAAGCCGAATCCGCGGGAACGACCGGTTTCGCGGTCATTGATGATGCGGGCTTCGATCACGTCGCCATGAACAGCGAACATTTCGGTGAGTTGGGCATCGGTGGCGCGCCACGGAAGATTGCCGACATAGATCTTGGTGCTCATGCATGAACCTCGAAAGCGGGTGACGCCGGTGAACAAAGCCGGCACGGGCAGCGATGCCGCGCGAAGTGACTGTGCCATAAGTCACACAGCGTGGCACTAAGCAATTAGGAACAGGGTGGCTATTTAGAGCACCCTGTTAAAAGCAATGCCGATGGCGACAAAAAATATTTTGCGCCGCACAATTAATCCTTTCGGGTGAGTTTTATCGCCAGATCGCGATTCCTCGCATCGGGACTTGCCAAGACCGAATAACTGTATAAAATCACAGTTATCGCAGTCCACCGGTCTTGCCCAAACGCCCACCATGCGCGATCTCACCGCCCGTCAACAGGAAATCCTGGATCTGATCCGTCAGCACATCAGCGACACCGGGTTTCCGCCCACTCGTGCAGAAATCGCGGCAAAACTAGGGTTTCGCTCACCCAACGCAGCCGAAGAGCACCTCAAGGCACTGGCGCGCAAGGGTGTTCTTGAGCTGACCTCAGGCGCTTCGCGGGGGATCCGTCTGAAGACCTCCGCAGGAACAGGAAGTGCCTCAGCATCCCCCCTGAGCACTGGGCTGGCCTGGGTGGGGCTGAACCTTCCACTGGTGGGGCGAGTTGCCGCAGGCAGCCCGATCTTGTCGCAAGAGCACATTGAACAGCACTACCAGTTGGACCCAAGCCTGTTTCGTGAAAAACCCGACTACCTGCTCAAGGTCAGGGGTATGAGCATGCGAGACGCCGGCATTCTGGAGGGCGATCTGCTGGCCGTTCGCCAAAGCAGCGAGGCGCGCAGTGGTCAGATCGTCGTGGCGCGTGTCGATGGCGGCGTCACTGTCAAGCGGCTGCGCCGTCAGGGTCAAACCATCGAGCTGCTGCCCGAGAACCCCGCATTCCAACCCATCATCGTCGATGCACGTACCGCCGACTTCGCCATTGAAGGCATCGGTGTGGGTCTGGTGCGTACCGACCCCTCCCTCTGACACTGCGCACGCCTTCCCTTCGCCTCGCGCACGCCATGGACGCTCCCCTCGCCGCCGCTTCAGCATCGCTTCTTCAGGCGGGAGGGTTGCCCGCGGGCGTCTGGCGCGCTAACCAACTCGGGCATGGCCTCTCCCCCGGTCTGCCCAGCGGGTTCAACGCGCTGGATGCCCAGTTGCCAGGGGGCGGTTGGCCTGCCGGCACACCGGTCGAGCTCATCGCTCGTGAGCCCGGGATCGGTGAATTGCGCCTGCTCATCCCGGTCCTGCAACACCTCACCCGGGCGCGCAAGGTCGTCCTCTTCCTCGGGCCTCCGCACATGCCCTACGCCCCGGCCCTCAGCGCCTTCGGCATCGACCTCGACTATCTGATCGTCGTGCAGGCCGCTCAGGCGGCGGATCGGCTGTGGGCCGTCGAGCAGATCCTGCGCAGCGCCAGTTTCGGTGCATTGCTGGCGTGGCTGCCCCATGGCAAGACCCGGCCTGAGCACCTGCGGCGCATGCAACTGGCCGCGCAAGGCGCCCGTGGTCCGGTCTTTCTGTTTCGGCCCTTGCCCGCGCAGTTCGAAGCCTCACCCGCCGCCTTGCGACTGCTGCTGCTGCCGCGGCCACAGCAGCAGTTGTCCGTCCAAATCCTCAAGCGTCGCGGCCCGGTCCTGGAACGCCCTGTGCTGCTCGATCTACCCCATGCGCCAGGCACCCTGCGCCCTGGGCGGTATGCGTCGCCACCCCCTGCACGAGCCATGCCCAATGCGCCGCTGCCTGCCCCCATGCCGGGCCTGCTGCGTACAGCGCATGCTGCGCCCTCCCCTGGGCGCAGCCCGTCACTTGGACAGGTGTCAGGGCTGCCGGCGCCTGGCCCTCACTGACACTCGGGGCCAGGGCAGCTTTGCCCAAACCCCAGGCCCCACTCATTCGGTCCGTCTCTTATCATGCTTTGGGTGGCCGTGCACTGCCACAGGCTCGAACTGGATGTCGCGCTCAGAGCGCTCAGCCAGGATCTGCCTCTGGCCATCTGTTCCAACACCCAGGTGCTTCAGGTCAGCCCCTGTGCATTGGCGCAAGGTATCCATCCGGGCATGCGGCGGGCGACCGCCCTGTCGATCTTGCCAGCGCTGCATCTGCTCGAACGGCAAGCCGTCACCGCACACGATGCGCTCAAGCAAGTCGCCACCTGGTTACTGCAGTTCACGCCCAGTGTCAGCCTGGAGCCTCCAGATGGGGTCATGCTGGAACTGCAAGCGAGCCTGCGGCTGTTCGGTGGCCGCGAACGTCTGATCGCACGAATCCGCAGCGAACTGACCGATTTAGGGTTCAGCGTGCATCTGGGCATCGCCCCGACGGCCACCGCCGCCTGGCTGCTGGCGCGCTGGCATGACGGCCACTGCATCGAACATGAATCCCTGCTGACCGCTGAACTGGCGGCGCTGCCGATCGGTTTGCTGGCAGGCGCCAGCGCACATCTCGACGCACTCACCGCCATCGGGGTACGTCAATTCGGCGATTTGGCTCGCCTGCCCCGTGCCGGCCTGGCCCGGCGTTATGGCACGGCACTGCTCACCGAGATCGATGCGGCGCTGGGTCGACAAGCCGAACCGCGTCCATGGTTCCAGGCACCTGACCGGTTTGTGGTTCGCCTGGAGCTGCTGGCGCGGGTGGAACACACCGAGGGCCTGCTGTTCGCAGGCCAGCGGTTGCTGCGGCAATTATGCGGCTGGCTGGCTGCACGCCACCTGGCCGCCCGCGAAGTACTACTGCATGCCGAGCATGAAAGCGGCCGGCACAGCCATGCGCCCACAGCGATCCTTCTGCGGCTGGCGCAACCCAGCCGTGACGACACTCGGCTGAGCATGCTGCTGCGTGAACGCCTGGCCGTGCTCCGTCTGCCCGCCCCCGTGCACACACTGCAACTCGCTTGCGATCAGCCGGTGCCGCTGGCAGGCACCCATGGCGAGCTCTTCCCAGGACCGAGCACTGAGCGCGATGATCTGGCGCGTCTGATCGAACGGCTGCAATCACGGCTTGGTCGCGAACAAGTGCAGCGGCTGCATGTCGTCGCCGATCATCGCCCTGAATCTGCCTACCGGGCGGCCCCGATCGATCAGTCCACCCGGCGCCCTACGGGCGCGGCACCGCTTCCCACAGGTGGCATGCCCCGACCGTTGTGGCTGCTCCACACGCCACAACCCCTGAGCGAGCAGCGACAGCGCCCCTGCTGGCACGGGCCACTCACCTTGCTGGCCGGGCCGGAACGCATCGAGACCGGCTGGTGGGACGGCCACGATATCCAACGCGACTATTTCATCGCCGAAGACCCCGCCGTAGGCTGGGTCTGGATCTTCCGAACCCGCTCGGCCGATGACCGGGACGGCTGGTTCCTGCAGGGCGTCTTCGGGTGAGGCCAGCTACACTGCGCCCACCATGACCAACGCCACCCTGCCCCGCTCAACTGCCCCGCTGCTGCTCGCACTCGACCAGGGCACCACCTCGTCACGCGCCATCCTCTTCGACCACCACGGGACACCGGTCGCCACCGCGCAACGCGAATTTGGGCAGCACTTTCCGCAACCCGGCTGGGTCGAACACGACGCCACCGAGATCTGGGCCACCCAGCGCGCCACCATCGCCGAAGTCCTGGCACGGGCCGGTACGCCGATCACCCGCGTGCATGCCGTGGGCATCACCAACCAGCGCGAAACGACCGTCATCTGGGACCGCCGCACCGGCGAACCCCTGGCCCCGGCCATCGTCTGGCAAGACCGACGCACCGCGCCACGCTGCGCAGCCCTGCGTGAAGCGGGCCACGAGGCCACCATCCGCCAACTCACCGGCCTGGTGCTGGATCCGTATTTTTCTGGCACCAAGATCGCCTGGCTGCTGGACCATGTGTCCGGAGCGCGTGCGCGCGCCGAGCGCGGCGAACTGGCGTTCGGCACCATCGACACCTGGCTGGCCTGGAAGCTGACCCATGGCCGCCTGCATGTCACCGACGCGTCCAATGCCAGCCGCACCATGCTCTACGACCTGCGCACTGGCGACTGGAGCGATACGTTGCTCGAGCTGATCGGTGTGCCGCGCGCCATCCTGCCGCGCATCGTGGCCTCCAGTGGCCTCATCGGCGAAATTGAGCTGGAAGGCCACCGGCTGCCCCTGGCGGGTATCGCCGGCGACCAGCAGTCCGCTCTCTTCGGCCAGGCGTGCTTTCAGCCCGGCATGGCTAAGAACACCTACGGCACCGGCTGCTTTTTGCTCATGAATACCGGTGAAACGCCGCAGGTCTCCGGCGCCGGGCTACTCACCACCACCGCCTGGACGCTCCAGACGCCCACCCTCACCCAGCGCCACTTCGCCCTGGAGGGCAGCGTATTTGTTGGCGGCGCGGTCGTGCAATGGCTGCGTGACGGACTGGGTCTGATCCGCACCGCAGCCGAAGTCGAACCGCTGGCAGCCTCGGTCAGCGACACCGCCGGCGTGCATCTGGTGCCAGCCTTCACGGGTCTGGGGGCGCCCTGGTGGGATGCCGATGCCCGGGGCGCGCTGCTGGGCGTCACACGCGGAACAAACCGTGCGCATATCGCACGGGCAGCCATCGAATCCATCGCCTTCCAGAGTGCCGATCTGCTCCGGGCGATGCAGGCCGATGCGCATAAACCACTCACCGAGTTGCGCGTGGACGGAGGCGCCTG
>JBIKKG010000132.1:0-8772 GCA_044360485.1 Burkholderiaceae bacterium
GCGCGCCCCGCCCGACGGCCTTGGGGTCGAAGAGCAGCAAATCCGCAGCCATGCCCTCACGGATACTCCCGCGATCCCGGATACCGAAAAACTCGGCCTGGGCACTGGTGAGCCTGCGCACCGCCTCGGCCATCGGCATGACGGACTGATCGCGCACCCAGTGCCCCAGCAGGTGCAGCCCGAAACCGGAGTCATCCAGGAAAGACAGATGCGCGCCTGCATCGGACAGCGAAATCAGACTGTCAGAGTGATTGAGCAGCTTGGCGACGGCCTGCTCGTCATGGTTGAAGGCTGTCAGCGAAAACAGGGTGCCGAGCTGCTCCGAGAGCGCCAGATCGAACAGGCAATCCAGCGGGTCGACGCCCTGCTCACGGGCAATGCTGGCAATGGTGCGATCGATCAGACCGGCGCGGGAGCGGTCCACGGGTTGCAGCACATGAATCAGATCCCAGTTGCCAGCAAAGAGCCTACGCGCCGGGGTCTTCAGCTCATCACGGATGGCCTGACGCAGGGCAGGGTCACGCATCTGGGTCATGAGCGCCTCGCCCTTGAGGCCGAACACCGGCTTCCAGGCATTCAGAGGCTCGAGCGGATACGGCGACTCAAAACTGAAATCGAACACCAGCGGGGTGGCCGCCACAGCGCCTCGCATGTGTCGACCGCGGGTGTTGGCATCGTGAATGGCAGACAGATCATCGAAAACGCCCTGGGGCGTCAGCGCCGAGTGCAGCAACGCTGCCACCAGCACCGGGCGCCCTGATTCCGCCGCGAAGGTCTCGAGCATGGGGACCGGCGTGGACGGCCCCTTGGTCATCATGAAGACACCCTGATTACGCGCACGCAAGGGTTGGGCCAGCGCCAGAAATTCCGACCAGTCGGCTAACCGCGAAGGCATTGGGCGACCATCGAAGGCATTGTGCGAGGTCGTGGTCGTCGAGGCCAGCCCGATGGCGCCTGCTGCGAGCGCCTCATCGACCAGTGCCTGCATCCGGGCGACTTCTTCGGGTGTGGCCGCACGGTCCGAGCCTTGTGTGCCCATCACATACGTGCGCAATGTGGAGTGGCCTACGAACGCCGCCAGATTCATGGCGCAGCCACCGGCCTCGATCTGGTCCAGATACTGCGGAAAGCTCTCAAAATTCCAGCGGATCCCGGCCTGCAAGCTGGCAAGCGACATGCCTTCGACCTGGGTGAGATTTTTTGTCACCAGGTCGCGCGAGGCGGCATCCGGATGGCAGGGCGCAATCGTGAAGCCGCAGTTTCCGATGATCGCCGTCGTGACACCCATGCCGACCGACTGGTCCAGGTACGGGTCCCAAGTGATTTGCGCGTCGTAGTGGGTGTGATTGTCGATGATGCCCGGCATCAGCGTCAGGCCTTGCGCATCGACGTGCTCGCGCGCCTCGGTCACTGCAATGGGCGAGCCAGCCTGGCGCACCGCGGCGATGCGCCCGTCACGCACAGCCACCTGACCGTCGAAGGGTTCACCGCCCCGTCCGTCGTGGATGCGCGCATGAGAGATCAGCAGGTCAAACATGAGGGGAAAGCCCAGTGAGATGAATGCGCCACTCAGCGCGCGGTTTCAGGCCAAGCTCGAGAGGCTGAGCGCTCATCGGGAGCTTGGCGGCCTATGCCGAGTATACGGGCGGGGCGTCAATCAGTCTCCCCCACGCAGGCTTGCGCCGCCATCAACCGGTAACGCGACGCCGGTCACAAATTGCGCCTCGTCGCTGGCCAGGAACAGGCAAGCATGGGCCGTGTCCCAGCCGGTACCCATCTTGCGACGCAAAGGCACCTTGGCGTCACGTGCCGCCGCGATCTCGGTACGAGGCCGATTCCACTCGCGCGCCCGTGTATCCACCGCCATCGGGGTATCCATCAGACCGGGCAGGACCACGTTGGCCCGCACACCGAATTCGGCATTCTGTCGGGCCACCTGCTCGGTGAACGCCACCATGCCGGCCTTGCTGGTCTTGTAGGCCACATTCGGATAGGTGCTCGACCAGGCCGCCACCGATGAGATCGCCACGATGGCGCCCGAGCGTTGGGCACGCATGATCGGCAGCACATGCTTGACCACCATGACATAGCCACGCAGGTTAATGGCCATCACGTTGTCGAAGGCTTCCTCGGAGATCTCGAGCATGTTGCGATCGCCACCGGACAGGCTCACCCCGACGTTGTAATGCAGCACGTCGATTCGACCGAAACAGGCCACAGCCCGGGCGATCGCAGCAGCCATCGCAGCCTCGCTGCGCGCATCGGCCTCGAAGGCCTCACAGACGCCGCCCTGCGCCGACACGGCATCGGCCGTGGCCTGCGCTGCCGACAGATCCCGGTCAACCGACAACACTCGCGCACCCTCTCTTGCGTACAGCAAGGCAGCAGCGCGTCCGTTGCCCACGCCTTCTCCGGGGCTTTGCCCGGCGCCAATCAGCACGACCACCTTGTCCTGCATGCGCATGAAGTACCCCCGCCCGCTTACCGTGTCTGTCCGGGCAGTCTAACGCGGACCGCCAGGTGGGGCGCCACCGCAACGGTTGTGCGCATCCACCCGGTGGCTCACTTGATGGTGGCGCATGTGAAGCAGCCAAGCCCGGGCATGACCTGTGGTCCAGGACATGCTGCGCTGCGTTGACCGGGCCGGTGGCCGCGCCTACCATCGACGCGTCGGCCTGCGCCATCAGATCGCCCGCCTGTGGCGACCCAGCCCATGAAACCACCACCCACTTTGTGCGTTGGCACGGCCGGCACCTCGGTCTGGTTCAGTCGCGATCTGGGCGATACCTGGGAGCGGCCATACTCCGAATCGGGCCTGTATCTCGAAGCCCGCGTCTGGGCGCTCTCCAGCCACCCGGACCGTCCGGGCGAGCTGCTGGCGGGCACCGACTCTGGTGTCTATCGCTGGTCGGAAGCCTCGCGCACCTGGACGCATCTGCCCGGTCCACTGGATACCTTGTGCACTTGGGCGCTGGCGCAAGACCCCCGAAACGCCGATGTGATCATCGCAGGCACGCACCCAGCGGCCCTCTTCTATTCGGAAGATGGCGGTCGCTCATGGCACGCAGCGCAGGCCACACTCGCGCAGACCTGCGTGTTTGTGGGTCGCCCGCGGGTCACTCAGGTGCTCTTTGATCCGACCAACCCCGACACGCTCTGGGCAGGCGTTGAAATCGATGCCGTGCATCGCAGCAACGACCGAGGGCGTACCTGGACACGACTGGACCACGGTCTGCTCTCTGGCGACATCCACGGACTCGCCGTCGTGCAGCACGGCAACGCGACCGTCTTCGCCACCACCAACAAAGGCCTGCACCGCAGCGACGATGGCGGACACCATTGGACCTTCCAACCCCTGGAATCCCCGTGGCAGTACACCCGTTGCATCACGGCACGGGCCGATGGCGACGGCATGCTGTTTCTGGCCAATGGCAATGGCCCGCCCGGATCCACTGGCCGCCTGTTACGCTCGGTCGACTATGGGGCAAGCTGGCAGGATGTCGGCCTGCCAGGTCCTCTGAACAGCACGCCCTGGTGCGTCGCCTCGCATGTCTCAAACCCTCAGGTCGTGTTTTCCGTTACCAATCTGGGCCAGTTGTTCCGAAGCCTCGACGGAGGCCTGACCTGGGCAAAATTACCGCGCGAATTCGGCGAAGTCCGCTCCATGCGGCTGCTCGCCTGACCTTTCCACCCTCCATGGAGTCGATCCACCCATGATCACGCTGTTGCATGAACAACGCGAAACCCATCTGCCCTCCGGGCGAGCGCAGGGCGAATCCCTCTGGCTCGATGCGGCCGAACTGGAAGCCGTGACCGGCTGGGCCTGGAAGCCCGAAGGCCTGTGCCAGGGGCCAATCTGTGTGCCGCTGCCTCGCACCGGGGCGAAAGACTGGATCCGCGACGATCGCATCGATGCGGCGGCTGTCTGGACCCACATGGGGCACCCGGTGGTGCATGACGAGAGCGGCTCGACCTGGGTGCTGGGCACGGGCGCCGGTCAACGCAGCCAGACGCTGACCAGCCTGCAGGCACCCGACTTCGAGCTCCCCGACCTTGCGGGCCGCATGCATCGCCTCTCGGACTATCGCGGACGCAACGTCTTTCTGGCGACCTGGGCCTCCTGGTGAGGGTGTCGAGCCGACCTGTCCGTGTGGCAGGCACTGTTCGAGTCACTCGCCGATCAGCCCTTCGTCGTGATCGCCGTGGCGCTGGATCAGCCCGAGACTGCTCGTGCCTGGATCGAAGCCGCATCCCCGACCTATCCCTGTCTGATCGATCGTGACCACCATATCGCCGATCTGTTCAACCTGGTGAATGTGCCGCAGGCGGTCTGGATCGACGAGTCAGGCCGCATCGTTCGCCCCCCGGAAACAGCCGGATCAGGCAACGGCTTGCGATTCATGGATCGAGCCACCGGTGCCATGCCCGAGGCTGTGCTGGCCGAACGCAAGCGCATCAAGTCGGTCTACATGGACGCGGTCCGGGATTGGGCCCGACATGGGGCACGCAGCCCGCATGTGCTGGATGCCCATACCGCGGCAAGTCGCCTGCCACAGGGTTCTGCGCAGATTGCACTGGCCCATGCGCATTTCAGGCTGGGTCAGCACCTGCAACGTCAGGGCCAGGAGCAGGCAGCGCGCCGGGCGTTCGATGAGGCAGTGCGCCTGCATCCTGATTCCTGGAGCATCTGGCGCCAGGCGGCCCCCAAGGATGCGCGCGGCTTGGCGGCAGGCCCCGACTTCTGGGCCCGCGTGGACGCGCTGGGCGAGCGGGAGTACTACGCTCCGATCGACATGGCCGGCATTCGCCCGCCCGCCTGAACGGTACCGTCGCCTTGCTCGCATGGGACGCCGTGCGAGCAACGCGGCGGGAGCCCGTTTCTGAGGTCGACCCCGCCCGCGGACTATAATCCGACGTCCGAGGTGCTCCGCTTCGCTTCATATCCGACCCGCTTTGGACCTCCCCACCGCCGATCCCTACGACACGCTCGGTGTGCCCTCCGGCGCCTCCACCGAGGACATCAAGCGCGCCTTTCGCCGAAAAGCGTCGTTCTATCACCCTGACCGCAATGCGGCCCCGGATGCCGCGCAGCGTTTTCGCGAGGCGCAGGCTGCCTATGAACTGCTAAGCGACGACACCCGTCGCCGGGCCCACGACGAAAAGCGTCAAAAACACCTGCTCGACGACCCGGTCGCAGTGGCGCGCCGTATGTTCGAGTCCTACCTCGAGGACATCGAATGAGCCTGTCAGCCTATTTTCACGACTTGTGCGAGCGCTATCAGGCCGAAATCGACGACCTGCGCGATGACTCCGAAGGGCGCAACGTGCTGCAGGCCCGACTGCGCGACAAGCGCAAAGCCTTCAGCGCCCTTCTGCCCATGATCAGCTACAGCCCCGAGATGGTCGCCAGCGCCTTTCACGGCGCCTTTGAATTTCCAGCACCGCGGCGTGCCGCCCTGCACGATCTGCTGCAACGCGAACCCGGCGAGTTCCTGCCCTGGGGTGAATTGGCGCAGCACATCGGCATTGCCGGCTGGGCCCAGACGATGATCGATCAGGTACTCGCTGAAGAAGGCGGCGAAGACTTTCTTTCGAGCACGGTCGGGATGGAATTTGTGCTGAGCGGTGCAGGCGGACGCGGTGCCATGCGACGCGCGTCGGCCGATCTGCATGATGCAGGCGATGAGACGGAATCCGAGGACACCGGCACGGAGGCCTGGGCTGAGGACGATGGCACCCGACGTACGGGCACCGTCCTGGGCGATGACGACGAAGGCAGCGACGAGGCAGGCGACAGGGATACCAGTGGCGAAGACTTCCTCGAAGACCAGGGCTTCGATCGCAGGCAACCCGAATGACACACCCCATCGTCAAGACCGTCTCGAACATGGTGTTCGAGGGCAACATCGACAGCGCTGAGCGTGCACTCGCCATCGTGGCCGACCAGGAAGGCGATTTCGCACTGGCGCGGGTGATCGACGAAATGGCCCCGCGCGATCTGGTCGCCATCTTGCGCGAACATGACGCCTCGCGCGGCTCCATCATCAGCGAGCTGATCTCGCCTGCTCAGTTCCTGGCGGCGGTCAGCCTGGAGTCGGGCTATCGCGAGCGCGGCCACGAGTCGCTCAAGGGCATGATCAACGCGGTCGTCTTTGCCGACAACGCACGCACCGACGATTTCATCGAAACGCTGGGCAGTACGCCCGAAGGCGTGGCTGCACTGGTTGACTATTTCGCAGACCGCCACGAGGAAATCGAATACTTTTTTCGCAACGGCACCTACTCCGAATTCGAGGGCGAAGACTTCTCCGGCATCCCTGCCGAGGACAGTGACCTCGATGTCGGTGAGCCTAATGACCGCCTGCGCCGCACGATGGTGCGGCAAAGCGAAGTCGAAGACCACGACTGGCGCGAATTGGGTTGGCGGCTGCGCGCAGACCACTACGAGATCTTTCGGGAAATCCTGGAAATTCTGCGTCGCAGGTATCGGCAGGCGCTGGCCGAACAGGCTCAGGCGGCAGTGCTGGCGGCGGCTGCCGCCGCAGCCGCTGCGGCAGCGAGCGCCGAAGACGATGAGGATGATGTGCTGTGAACCGTCTGGCCACCCGCGACGATCGCACGCTCTTTGAACGCGCCTGGGCACACGGCACGGCAGCCGGCATCATCACCCCCGAAGTGCGTGCGGCCATCATCCAGGAAGGCACGCGCGCCATGCGCAAAATCGCCTCGATCCTGGGCTCGGAGAATCTGCGTGCCGACCTCGACCGTGCGCAGCGCAGCATGCTGGGACTGGTCAACTTGCATCTGCAGGAAGTGAGCGCAGGCGATCTGCGCCTGGCCGCACGATCGATCGCCGATCGCGGACTGCTGGCGCACACTCGCGGGGCTTCGCAATCCATCAAGCGCATCCTGGCGAGCCGCGAAGGGGCCGACCCCGACCAACTCGACACCGAACAGAAGCGCCGCTTTGAAGAAGAAGTGGTGTCCGCCTGGGCGCGCTACAGCTTCGAAGAATTCCGCGCGCAGCAAGAAGAAGCCGACCGTGTGCGCGCCCGCCGTGAAGCCGCCCGCGCCTTGTCTGCAACCCTGAGCGGCCGTGCCCCCGAGGCCTGGCACGAGCCTGAGCAAATCATCATGACCGGGCTCTTCGTGCTGGCAGTGGGCCGCACTAAGGCCTGGCCGCGTCACTCGGGCGAACTGGAAACGCTGCTGGCTGCTGCCCGCAAGGCGCCAGCCAAGCTCGGAAAACCGCCGCGCGCACTGCCGCCTGCACACAAAGCCGAGTTGGAGGCCGTCTGGGTCCAGATGGCGCCTGCACTGGCGGCGCTCATCACCGACCCGAGCACGCCGCTGCATGTGCTGGCTGCCGGCGATCCGTCGGTGAACCGCCTGCATGAGCTGCTGGCCTTGCCTGACGATGCGCTCGATGAAGTGGCCGACCTCGACGAACGCACCACCACGCATTGGCAGTCGCTGACCCGCGGACACACCGATGAACCGCGTCTGCTGCTCGTGATGCTGCAAGGCGTGATGGGCATCACCGACAAAGCGCCCTTCAGCCAGCGCACTGCCGATCGACTGCTCGACACCGAACTGGTCTCGCGCCCGCCCAAGTCCAAAGCACGCAACTGGCTTGAACACAATGCGCCTCACCGCATGCAGGCCGATCTGCTCGAACTCTGGGATGACTTCTGGGACGAGCGTGAATCGTCCCTGCATGAAGACGCCAGCGCTGAAGACTATCGAGCCTTTGCGCAAGACTGGTTCCCGATGCGCGCACCGGGCAAGTCGAAAAAATCCGCATAAGGTTGGCGCCGCACAACGCCTGCATGCTGAGGCTCACCCGCATCAGGCGATCGGCCCAAGGCGCATCGGAGGGCTGTGGCTCACGCCATGAGCCATCCCCGGGGTAACCTGCTGCTCATGCTGCACCTGCATTTCTCCAACCGCTACGAACGCCTGCGCCACAAGCTGCTCGAGCGTCTGGACCGCACCCCGGTCGATCCCTTCGTTGCTCAGCAGATCATCGTCCCCAATACCGCACTGCGCCGTGACCTCACACTGGCAGCGGCCGAGCGATATGGCATTGTCGCCAACCTGCAGTTCGGATATCTGGCGCAGTGGTTGTGGCGCCAGATCGGACGGGTCACGCATGTGGCCGAGGACTCCCCCTTCGCCGCCCCAGTCCTGACCTGGCGGGTCTATCAGACACTTGAAGAGTCCAACTGGATGCGAGCCCATCCTCGTCTTCAGGCCTGGCTGCAGGAGTCCGACGACGTCATGCGTCTGGAATTCGCGCAGAAGGTGGCCGGTCTGCTCGAAAGCTACGTCACCTATCGACCGTTCTGGCTCGAACGATGGCAACAAGGCCTGCCGGCCGGTCCAGCGCATGCCTCCCCAGATGCGCTGGCCGATCAGGCCTGGCAGGCCGACCTCTGGCGACGCCTCAATGCACAACTGGCCCTGCCCACCCAGGACCCGGTCAAAGCCTTCATCGCTGCGTTGAGCCACATGAGCCCGGAAGAGGCTCAGTCCTTAGGACTGCCAACCGAAGCGCATGTGTTCGCGCTGCCCGCCATTGCGCCGCTGCATCTCGATCTGCTGCGAGCCCTCGGTCAGGTCTGCACCTTGCACCTGTATGTGCTCAACCCCTGCGAGGCCTTCTGGTTCGACCTGCTCGCCCCGCGCACGCTCACCTGGCTCAAGCAGCGGGGTGGCGCCAGTAGCTCGGCCGGCCATGAGGCCGGGCATGCGTTACTCAACGCATGGGGG
>JBIKKG010000133.1:0-8703 GCA_044360485.1 Burkholderiaceae bacterium
CACCGACCGGGCCTGCGTTGACGGGCTGCTGACCACGCATCGGCCGCGCGCCATCGTGCACTTTGCTGCCGAGAGCCATGTCGATCGATCGATCCTGGGGCCCGAGGCGTTCCTGCGCACCAATATCCACGGCACCTTCGTGTTATTGGAGGCTGCACGCCAGTACTGGTCGGGCCTGCAGGGCGGCGAGCGCGACGCCTTCCGGTTCCTGCATGTGTCCACCGACGAGGTCTACGGTTCGCTTGACGCGACGGCGCCCGCGTTCACCGAGACGCATCCCTACGAGCCGAACAGCCCCTACAGTGCCTCGAAGGCAGCGTCCGACCATCTGGTGCGGGCCTGGCATCACACCTACGGCTTGCCGGTACTGACCACCAATTGCTCGAACAATTACGGGCCCTTCCAGTTCCCCGAAAAGCTGATCCCACTGGTGATCACGCGTGCCCTGCGCGGTGAACCACTGCCGGTGTATGGCGATGGCCTGAACGTGCGCGACTGGCTCTATGTGGGCGACCACTGCACCGCCATTCGCCGTGTGCTCGAAGGCGGCCGACTGGGCGAGACCTACAACATCGGCGGCTGGAACGAAAAGACCAACATCGACATTGTGCGCGGCATTTGCCGCCTGCTCGACGAAATGCGCCCTGACCCGGCCGGCCCGCGTGAGCGGCTGATCACCTTCGTGAAAGACCGTCCGGGCCACGACCGCCGCTATGCGATCGATGCCCGCAAGGTGGCCAACGAACTCGGCTGGCGACCGACCGAGACCTTCGAGACCGGGATTCGCCGAACGGTGCGCTGGTATCTGGACCATGCGGCCTGGGTCGAGGGTGTCACCTCCGGGCGCTACCAGGACTGGATGCGCAACAACTACGCCGATCGCGAGGGCCAGGCATGAGCCAATCTTTAGGGACCCGCAAGGGCATCGTCCTGGCCGGGGGCTCGGGCACCCGGCTGCATCCGTGCACGCTCGCCGTGTCCAAGCAGCTGATGCCGGTCTACGACAAGCCGATGATCTACTACCCGATTTCCACGCTGATGCTGGCGGGCATTCGGGACATTCTCATCATCTCCACGCCGCAGGACACGCCGCGTTTTGAGCAGTTGCTGGGCGATGGCCGCAAATGGGGCGTGCATTTCCATTTCGCCGTACAGCCCAGCCCGGACGGGCTGGCGCAGGCCTTCACCATCGGCGCCGACTTCGTGGGCGACTCGCCCTCGGCCCTGGTGCTGGGCGACAACCTCTTTCATGGCCAGGAGCTGGGCCGTGATCTGGAGGCCGCCACCGCACGCACCGACGGTGCCACGGTCTTTGCCTATCCGGTGAACGACCCCGAGCGCTACGGTGTGGTCGAGTTCGATGCGCAAGGTCGTGCGATCAGCCTGGAAGAAAAGCCGGCCCAACCGAAGAGCCGCTATGCGGTGACCGGTCTGTACTTCTACGACCGCGATGTGGTGTCGATCGCGCGGGCGCTCAAGCCTTCACCGCGCGGCGAGCTCGAAATCACCGATCTGAACCGCGTGTACCTGGAGCGTGGCACGCTCGATGTGCATGTGCTGGGCCGTGGCCATGCCTGGCTCGATACCGGCACGCATGAGTCGCTGATCGAAGCGGGCCTGTTCATCCAGACGGTGGAGCGCCGGCAGGGGCTGCGCATTGGCAGCCCCGAGGAGATCGCCTGGCGCAAGGGCTGGATCGACGACACGCAGTTGGGTGCACTCGCGCGCGAACTTGGCAAGAGCAGCTACGGGCAGTATCTGGCGCGCCTGCCGCACGAACGGATTTTCTGATTCACACCCGAGCGCGGAGGTTGTCGAGATGAATGTGGTCGCTACGCCCATCGAGGGCTTGCTGGTGATCGAGCCGCGCGTCTTCGGAGACGATCGCGGCTTTTTCATGGAGAGCTGGAATCAGCGCTCGTTTCGTGAGCTCACCGGCGTGCAGGAGTCATTCGTGCAGGACAACCACTCACGCAGCGGGCGTGGTGTGCTGCGAGGCTTGCACTATCAGCTGCGCCAGCCGCAGGGCAAGCTCGTGCGGGTGGTGCAGGGCGAAGTCTTCGACGTGGCGGTCGATGTGCGGCGCAGCTCGCCCACTTTCGGGCGTTGGCACGGCGTGATTCTCTCCGAGTCCAATCGGCGGCAGTTCTGGGTGCCTGCAGGCTTTGCGCACGGATTTGTGGTGCTCAGCGAGTCGGCCGATTTCCTCTACAAGACCACGGACTATTACGCACCCGAGCACGAACGTTGCATCGCGTGGAATGATCCGGCGGTGGGCATCGACTGGCCGCTGGGCGACATCGAGCCCAAGCTTTCCGCCAAGGATCAGGCGGGTCTGTCACTCGCCCAGGCCGAGGTGTTTGCATGAAGCTGCTAATCACCGGCGCACGCGGGCAGGTCGGCTGGGAGCTGACACGCTCCATGCAGCCCCTGGGCGAGGTGATTGCGCTCGATCGCACCGGCGCGGATCTGGCTGATCCTCAAGCGCTGCGTGCGCTGGTGCGCAAGCTGCGCCCCGATGTGATCCTCAATGCCGCGGCTTACACCGCAGTGGATCGGGCCGAGGACGAAGAAGCCCTGGCCCTGCGCATCAATGGCGAATCCCCGGGCGTGTTGGCCCAGGAAGCGGCGGCACTCGATGCGCTGATGGTGCATTACTCCACCGACTATGTGTTCGATGGCACGCTCGATCGCCCGTATCGCGAAGCCGATCTCACCGCACCCATCAACGCCTATGGCCGCACCAAGCTCGCCGGAGAGCAGGCGGTAGCCGCGGCAGGCGGGCGCTGGCTGGTGTTTCGCACCAGCTGGGTCTATGCCGATCGTGGCGCAAACTTTCCGCGCACCATGCTGCGTCTGGCGGGCGAGCGTGAAGCGCTCAAGGTGGTGGCCGACCAGGTGGGTGCGCCCACCTCTGCGCGCCTCATCGCCGACATGACCGCCCATGCTGTGGCCTGCTGCACGCGTGAAGCCGCCGAAGGTCGCATTGAGTCGGGCGTGTACCACCTCGTGGCCGGCGGCAGCACCTCGTGGCACGGATTGGCCAGTGCGGTGATCGAGGGGGCACGGCAGCGTGGCTGGCCGCTGCGGGTGCAAACCGTGCAGGGCATTCCGGCCTCCGAATACCCCACGCGCGCGCGCCGCCCTGCCAATTCGCGTCTGGCCACCGATGCGTTGAGTCAGCGCTTCGGCCTCACGCCTCCCGCGTGGGAACAGGGTATTGCGTGTCTGCTGGACACCTGGACGGAAGCGCTGCCAGCGCGCAGCTGACCGACGTTCGACCTTCGACGTTCGACGTTTGACGTTTGACGTTCAGCGTTCAGCGTTCAGCGTTCAGCGTTCGACAGACCTGCCGCCGACTCGCCTCTGACCCACGCCACGGACCCTCCCGAGTCCTACAGCTCAACCGCACGCGCTGTGCTCTGACGCGGCACTGCGGCGTGCACTCATACGTGGCGCACGCTGTGCACCACAAACCCTGTGCATGATGACTTCGCGCCGCCAAGCCCTCACGAGGCCCGGCGCCACGGGCCGGATCGTCGGCCCGGTGCAGGCGAGGTCAGCCCATGGTCGTCGAACAGTTTCTGCGCATTCTGAAGGCGCGCTTCGGAATCATCCTGCTGATCATCGCCGCGGCGATCGCGGCCAGTATTGGCGTGAGTCTGGTGATCACGCCGAAGTATCAGGCCTCGACCACGCTGGTGGTGGAGGTGCGCAACACCGATCCGGTGCTGGGTGGTGCGGCGGCCATGGCTCAGACCGTTCAGGGGCACCTGGTCACGCAGTCGGAAATCATCCGCAGCGAGCGCGTCATGAACCGGGTGATCGATGCGCTGTCGCTCGACAGCAGCGCGACCATGCTCGCCGTGGCCACGGCCGATGCCGGGCAGGCGCTTGGCTCGGCGCGCAGCCGCATCCTGCGCCACTTCGAGCGTCGCCTCACGGTCGATGCTTCGCGTGAAGGCACGACCCTGGTCGTGGCCTATGAAGGCCCTGATCCGGAGCTCACGGCTGCTGTGGTGAACGCCTTTGCACGGGCTTATATCGATACCGCGATGGAGCTCAAGACCGGGCCGGCCACCGGCTTTCGCACCTGGTTCGAGTCGCAGACCCGCACCTATCGCGATCGGCTCGATGCCGCGCAACGCAGGCTGTCCGGGGCGCAGCGTGCCAGTGGCATTCTGGTGAGTGACGAGCGACTGGACGTCGAGAACGTCCGGCTCGTTGATCTCTCCAATCAGTTGGTGACGGTGCAGGCGGCCCTGGCCGATAGCCGCTCGCGGGCCGACACCGCGCAGCGCAGCAGTGCTTCCATGCCCGAGGTGGTGAGCAACCCCTTGTTGCAGACGCTCTCGGGCGACCTGGGGCGCGCCGAAGCCCGCCTGCAGCAACTCTCGACGCGGCTCGGGCCAGCGCACCCCGAACATCAGTCCGTGCAGGCCGAGGTCGATCAGTTGCGCGCGCGCTTGCAGACCGAGACCGCGCGTGTGGGCGGCAGCATCGTGGCTGGCAATCAGATCAATCTGCGTCGCGAAACCGAGTTGCGCTCCTTGCTTGATGCGCAGCGCGACCGGGTGGCCGGGCTCAAGGCCTCGCGTGACCAGTTGCAGGTGCTGGAGCGCGAAGTGCAGGGCGCGCAGCGGGCGCTCGATCTGGTGTCCCAGCGGTTTACCGAGACCAGCCTGGAGAGCCAGGCGCGGCCCTCCAACATTGCCGTGCTCACGCCGGCGTCGGTGCCGGTTGAACCGTTCCGCCCCAAGATGGCGATCAATACGCTGGCCGGTGCGGCGTTCGGGACGCTCTTGGCGGTGCTCGCTGCGCTGACGCTTGAATCCATGAACCGGCCAGTGCGCACCGCACAGGACTTGCAGGAAGCCGGCCAGGTGCCGGTGCTGGCGGTGCTGCCACGTGCCGACTCGCGGCGTCCGCAGCGCCTGATCGGCAATGCCGCGCCAGGTTTGCCTGCGCCGAATTTGCAGTTGGGTCCCTGATGCCTGGCGCATCACGTTGCGCCAGGCGTCGCGCCTTGCCGCCCGGATCGCGTCCCATGACCTCACTTCTCAACGAGCACCCGCAGGAGCCGATATGACATCGACCGGAGTTGTTCAGCCACTGGGTCGCAGTGCGCAGGTCACGCGCATCAGCGAGCACAGCAAAGCCAGCGCCGACATGCGCATCGGCCAGATTCTGAATGCACGAGGGCGCCTGAGTACCGCCCAGTTGGCGAGTGTTCTTGCCGAGCAGGCGCGCGGGGGACACCGGTTCGGTGAGGTCGCCACACGCCTGGGCTTTGTGGTGCCCGGCGACATCGATGATGCTCTGGCGCTGCAATTCGGCTATGCCACACCGGATCCCTTGCGCCGTACCCTGTCGGCCCGGCTGGCCGCTGCCTGCCAGCCCGCGTCGCCGTATGCCGAAGCCTTGCGCGCGCTGCGCAGCCAACTGCGTCTGCGCTGGTTTGATGGCACGCCTGGCCAGGCGGCGCTGGCCATCACGAGCGTTGATCGCGGTGACGGCAAGAGCTTCACCACGGCCAATCTGGGCGTGGTGTTTGCGCACCTGGGCGAGAACACGCTGATCATCGACGCCGACCTGCGTCAGCCGGTTCAGCATCAGCTCTTCGGACTGCCCAATCGCATGGGCCTGGCGGGTGTGCTCAGCCGTCGTGCCGGCCTGGATGAGATCGCACCGGTGCCAGGTCTGGACGGACTGTCGCTCTTGCCCTCCGGGCCGCTGCCGCCCAATCCGCAGGAATTGCTGGGGCGGGGCGACTTCCCCAGGTTGCTCGATGAGTTGTCGCGCCGCTTCGATGCGATCCTGATCGATACGCCTTCAGCCCAGCAGTCGTCCGATGCGCAGGTGATCGCACAGCGCGCGGGTGCCGCGATTGTCGTCGGGCGTGCCGGCCGCACCCGCAGCAGCGACATCACCCAACTCACCACGATCCTGGGGCACAGCGGTATCCGGGTGCTGGGCGCCACGCTCAACGCGGTCTGATCGGGGCACGCGATGCTGTCTTTGCAAGCGGTGCATGGCGCATCGAACGCGTCTGTGCGTGGCGCAGCCCGGCTGCGGGGCTGGCTGTTGAGTCAGTCGGCTAGCCTGCGCGACGCCTGGCCTGGCCTGGGCACGCTGGCGACCGTCCTGGGTTTTGCGCTGGCGGCGAGCCTGGGGGCTGCGGTGATGGCCACAGGCAATCTCGTGGCGAGCGGTCTGGTGCTGGGCACGATCCTGGGTGTGCTGTTGCTCAATGCGCCGGCGCTGGTGGTGTGGATTGTGCTGGTGGGCACCCTGGCGATCACCGGTCCGCTGGTCATGCATCAGCCTCAGTTTGCCCGCCTGGCCTGGTTGTTCTCGATGCTGGGCCTGTTCCTGATCGTGGTGGCCGTCCTGCACGCGGGGACGGCACGCGTTGGCATCGCGCCAGCCGGGCGCACGGCTGTGCGTGGGCTGCGAGCGCCGGTGCCCGGGTTCGTCATCCTGGCGGTACTGGGACTGGTGTATGCCGTGGCCAGCGCGGCCTTCAGTGCCGGCCCGATGGATGAAGGCGTCAGTGCGCTCAAGCGCCAGTATCAGTACTGGGGCGTGCTGTTCGCTTTTGCGGTGGTGCCGTTCACGGTCCAGCAGGTGCGTGGCTGGCTGCGCTTTGTGCTGCTGCTGGCCCTGTTGCAGCTGCCCTTTGCACTGTACCAGCGCATCGTGCTCGTGCCGCTGCGCATGAACATGCCCAATGAGGTCGTGCCGGTGGATATCGTGGCCGGCACCTTCGAGGGCTCGATCACGGGGGGTGCCAACGACAACGTGATGGCGTTGTTTCTGGTGTGCATCCTGATCGGCCTGCTGGCGGCACGGCGCGAAGGGCTGATCCGCGATCGGTGGCTGTGGCCGCTGGTGCTGATGGTGGTCGCGCCGATTGCCTTGGGCGAGACCAAGATGGTGCTGGTGTTGCTGCCGTTGGGGTTGGGCGTGCTGTATGCCGATGCGGCGCGTCGCCGGCCCTTCGCGTTTGCCGCGGGTGCGTTGGTCACCCTTGTACTGGTGTCCGCGCTGTTTTATTCGTACGTGGCGCTGCAGGTCGATAACGGGCGCACAGGCATGAGTTTTCGCCAGCGCTTCGAGCAGAACCTGGAATACAACGTGGGCCAGCGCGGCTATTTCGGCGGTGCGAGCCTGAACCGCGGCAACGTGGTCCCGTTCTGGTGGAGTCGCCATGGCCTGAATGACCCGCTGGGCACCGTATTCGGACACGGCCTGGGCTCGGCACACGGATCGCGCGGCAGCGAGCGACTCGGACACATGGACCGACGCTATCCCGGCTACTCCATTGGCCTCACGGCCCTGGCGACCCAGCTTTGGGAGATTGGCCTGCTCGGCGTGACGCTGTTTGTGGCGATGCTGGTGGGGGCCTGGCGCGCAGCCGGCCGCCTGGTGCAGCAGGCGGCGCCCGGGGCCGACCGCGCCCTGTGCCGCAGCTTGCGCGCCGCGGTGCTGCTGATTGTGCCGATGTGGCTGGCGATGGACCTGTTGATGCTGGCTGCGAGTCTGCAGGTCATCATGGCCACGATCCTGGGTCTGATTGCCTGGCGCTGGCGCCGCGTGCCTGCAGGTGCCGCATGATGCTGTCGCCACTGCGGGTCCTGCTCGCCACGGCCGAGTCGCATCCCACGCATCGCCCGGATGTGGCGGTGTTGTTCGGGCGCATGCTGCCGGCCCTGGGCGTGCAGGTCGATCTGCTGGCGCTCGCGCGTGACGAACCAGCCGGCCAGCGCCATGCATCCAGCGCAGGCGTGGACGCAGAGGCCCCCTCCACCTGGACCGCAGGCCGCGCTCATCTGCGTCGTGTACGCGGGTCTGTCCCGGCGCCAGTGCGCGACTTCCTGCAGCAGTGGCAGCTCTTTGCCTTGTGTCGACAAGAGTGCGACCTGCTGATCGTGCGCGACAAGCCGGTGCTGGGCGTCATCGGCTGGCTGGCTGCGCGCATGGCGGGCGTGCCGTTTTGCTACTGGATGTCGTATCCGCTGCCCGAGCACTACCTGTGGCTCGCTGCACGGCGTGATGCGCCGGTGTCGCGGGTGCGCAGGCTCTGGTTACGCTGTCGGGGAGCGCTCGGCCAGCAGATCCTGGCCCGGGTACTGGTGCCGCGCGCCGATTGGCTCTTCGTGCAGTCGCAGGCCATGCTCGATGGCTTGCGCGCCGGGCCGCTGCAGCACGATCGGGTCAGCGCCGTGCCCATGGGCGTGGACCTGACGCATCTGCCTGAGCCTGCAACCATCCTGCCGGAGGGTTTGCGTGATGACCTGCCGGTCGCATCGGGTCAGGCCAATCACCCTGCGCCCTGGGCGGTGTACCTCGGCACGCTCGATCGCGCGCGCGGCCTGGAGATGCTGATCGATGCCACGCTGGCCGTGGCCAGGCGACGCCCGGACTTCCGTTTGCTGGTGATCGGCGAGGCCGATGAACCGGCCGATGTCGGGGCGCTGCGCGAGGCCGCCGAACGCGCCGGTGCCTTACCCTGGATGCACTTCACTGGCCGGCTGCCACCGCAGCAGGCGCTGGCCCTTGCGCGCCGCGCGCAGATCGGTGTGTCGCCGGTGCCGCGCACACCGCTCACCGAAGTGGGCTCGCCCACCAAGGCGGTCGAATACATCGCCTGCGGGTTGGCCGTAGTCTGCAATGACCAGCCCGATCAGGCGCAGGTGGTGC
>JBIKKG010000134.1:0-8639 GCA_044360485.1 Burkholderiaceae bacterium
ACCCTTTTCGTGGGCAGCGCCCAGATGATTCGCGATGGCGATCCGTCCACCTTCCGCATCCTGGCCAACAACGAGGAAGTCGGGGAGGGCGACCGCCTGATGCCGGCCACATCTGCCGCACTGCCCGCGCTGGTCCCGCGACCGCCCGAACAGCCCGTTGAGGGGCGCATTGTCTCGGTCTACCGTGGAATCGACGCCGTGGGCAAACACAGCGTGGTGGCCTTGTCGGTCGGTGCCCAGCAGGGGCTGGAGATCGGTCATGTGTTGGCGGTGCAGACCACCGGGCGCACCATCACCGACCGCGAGTTGCGTCAGCCAGTCAAACTGCCCAATGAGTCGATCGGCCAGGTTGTGATCTTTCGTCTGTTCGATCGCATCGCTTACGGGCTGGTCGTCGCCGCCACCGAGCCCATCTCGGTCGGGGCCACGGTGGTGAACCCCTGAGCGGTTCTTCAGCATCCCTCCACTGAACACCGGGCGCTCGGTGCAAACATGGCGATCGGCCACCTGGCGGATGACGACACGCTGGCAGCCTGGTTGCGGCTGGCGCTGACACCCGGCATCGGGTCGCAAGGCGCGCGCCGCCTCCTGGCGCATTTCGGCACGCCGACCCGCGTCCTGCAAGCGACTGCACACGATCTGGTTCAGGTGGTGGGCGAGCCGCGCGCACGAGCGCTGGCCGGCCAAGATGCCGCCCTCGAATCCAAGGTCGCTCACACCCTGAACTGGTCGGGTACGAGCGCGCATCATCATCTGGTCACCCTGGACGATCCCGACTATCCCAGCGGGCTGCTACAGCTGGCCGATCCGCCCATGGTTTTGCATGTGGTCGGTCAACGTCAGTCACTGAACCGTCCGATGGTCGCGGTGGTTGGATCTCGCAATGCCACGGCCGGCGGTGTCGCGCATGCACGGGCGTTCAGTGCAGAACTTTCGGGCGCAGGTCTGACCGTGGTCAGCGGGATGGCGCTGGGCATCGATGCAGCCGCCCACGACGGCGCGCTCGCAGGCGGGTCGGGCACGGTTGCGGTCTTGGGGACTGGGGTCGACATCATTTACCCGCGCCGTCACCTGGCACTGTCCGAACGTATCGCTCTGAACGGAGCGCTGGTCTCAGAACTGCCGCTGGGCACCGCGCCGCTACCCGGGTTGTTTCCGCGGCGCAATCGCCTGATTGCCGCCATGGCCCGAGGCGTGCTCGTCATTGAAGCAGCCCTGCGCAGCGGCTCGCTCATCACCGCCCGGCTGGCCGCCGATTACGGGCGGGAGGTTTTTGCGCTGCCGGGTTCAATCCACTCGCCGCTGGCCAGGGGCTGTCATGCGCTCATCAAGGAGGGGGCACGCCTGGTCGAGTCGGTCGAAGACCTGCTCTCCGAATGGCCAGGCGGTCGGCCACAGACTCACCCGTCTGCCGCGGCCTACGGCGCAGCCCATACAGCGGCGCAGACCTCGGCCCATAATTCGCCCCATATCTCGGCAACACCTGCGCCACCTGGCCAGGAACGGGCACTCTGCGACCCGGCCTGTGGCCGTCTGCTGGCGGCCATCGGGCATGAACCCGTGCTCCCCGACACCCTGGCCGAGCACCTCGGTATGCCCTCAAGCACATTGGGCGCACAACTGGTACTGCTGGAGATCGACGGGCATGTCGTACGCTGTCCGGACGGGCGTGTCGTGCGCCAAGGACCGTCAAGCTGACTTGCCAGTCTGACAATCACGCTCTTATGATTGGCCCCCCGCGGATCGGCCGACCGCTGCTGGAGCGGCCAGATCCGCAGCAATGCACTTCAAGAAGCCGCCAAAACCATGGGAAAATCGCTCATCATCGCTGAAAAGCCCTCGGTTGCCGCAGACATCGCGCGGTCACTCGGGGGCTTCACCAAAGAGGGTGACTTCTTCGAAAGCGACGAATTCGTCCTGTCGTCGGCGGTCGGTCACCTGGTTGAAATCGCCGCACCCGAGCAATTCGAGGTCAAACGCGGCAAGTGGTCATTCGCCCACCTTCCGGTCATCCCCCCGCACTTCGACCTGCGCCCCATCGACCGCAGCGCTGATCGCCTGAAGCTGCTCACCCGGCTGATCAAGCGCAAGGACATCGACGGCCTGATCAATGCCTGCGACGCAGGCCGCGAGGGCGAACTGATCTTTCGGCTGATTGCCCAACACGCCAAAGCAAAACAGCCCGTGCGCAGGCTGTGGCTGCAGTCGATGACGCCCAGCGCGATTCGCGAAGGTTTCGCCAAACTGCGCGATGACCAGCAGATGATGCCGCTGGCCGATGCCGCGCGCTGTCGCTCCGAAGCCGACTGGCTGGTCGGCATCAATGGCACCCGCGCCATGACCGCCTTCAATTCACGCGACGGCGGGTTTTTCCTCACTACCGTGGGTCGCGTGCAAACGCCCACCCTGGCGATCGTGGTCGAGCGTGAAGAGCGCATCCGCAAGTTCAAGCCCCGCGCCTACTTCGAAGTCAAAGCCAGTTTCGAGGCCAAGGCCGGCATCTACGAAGGCCGCTGGTTTGATCCGGCCTTCCAGAAAAGTGCCGATGCCGATGCCCGTGCTGAGCGCATCTGGGACGAAGCCAAGGCCCGAAGCATCGTCGACGCCTGCCGAGGCAAGACCGGCCGGGTCGAGGAAGAATCCAAGCCCTCCAGTCAGGCGTCCCCGGCGCTCTTCGATCTCACCAGTCTGCAACGCGAGGCGAACGGCCGCTTCGGCTTTTCGGCCAAGACGACGCTCTCGCTGGCCCAGGCGCTGTACGAACGCCACAAGGTGCTCACTTACCCGCGGACAGACTCCAAAGCGCTGCCTGAGGACTATGTCGGCACGGTGAAGCAGACGCTTGACATGCTCAACGACGTGCCGCCCTACGGCCAGTTCTCGGCACAGGTCCTGAAAAACGACTGGGTCAAGCCGGCCAACAAGCGCATTTTCGACAACGCGAAGGTGTCGGATCACTTCGCCATCATTCCGACGCTGCAAGCGCCCAAGGCGCTGTCGGAAGCCGAGCAGAAGGTCTACGACCTCGTGGTCAAGCGGTTTCTGGCGGTGTTTTTTCCGGCGGCCGAATTCAGGGTCACCACCCGGATCACCACGGTCGAATCCCATGCCTTCAAGACTGAAGGGCGCGTGCTGGTGAATCCAGGCTGGATGGCCATCTACGGCCGTGAAGCCGTCGAGGCACGGGCTGCCAAAGAAGGCGAAGAGGCCACCGCGGGCAATCTGGTGGCGGTCGATCCCGGCGAACGGGTGGCCACCACAGCGATCGAGGCGTTGTCGCTCGCCACCCGACCGCCCGCGCGCTTCAACGAGGGCACCCTGCTGTCGGCCATGGAGGGCGCGGGCAAGCTGGTCGATGATGAAGAGCTGCGCGAAGCCATGGCGGCCAAAGGGCTGGGCACACCGGCCACGCGCGCGCAGGTGATCGAAGGGCTGATCAACGAGAACTACCTCATTCGTGAAGGTCGCGACCTCATCCCTACGGCCAAGGCCTTTCAGCTGTTGACCCTGCTGCGCGGCCTGGGGGTGGCGGAGCTCACCATGCCGGAGCTCACCGGCGAATGGGAATACAAGCTGTCGCAGATGGAGCGCGGTCACCTCGACCGGGACGCCTTCATGGGCGAAATCGCCGAAATGACGCGGCACATCGTCGAGCGCGCCAAAGGCTATGGCACCACCGATGTGCCCGGCGATTACGCCACGCTCACTCAACCCTGCCCCCGATGCGGGCAGGTGGTGCGCGAAAATTACCGGCGCTTTGCGTGCAGCGCCTGCGACTGGTCGATCACCAAGTCGCCCTCATCCCGTTTGCTCGAACCGGCTGAAGCCGAAGAGCTGATGCGCAACAAGGCCATCGGGCCGTTGCACGGGTTCCGCAGCAAGATGGGACGGCCCTTCTCCTCCTTGCTCAAGCTGGTCGAGCCCGACTGGAAACTCGAGTTTGATTTCGGCCAAAGCGACGCCCAGGAAAATGAAGAGCCGGTCGATTTTTCGGGGCAGACTGCCCTGGGCGCCTGCCCGCGCTGTGCCGCACGCGTCTTCGAGCACGGCATGAGCTATGTCTGCGAAAAATCGGTCGGCCCTGAGCGCAACTGTGAGTTCCGTTCAGGCAAGGTGATTCTGCAGCAGCCGATCGAACCGGCACAAATGACCAAGCTGCTCGCCGATGGCAAGACCGACCTGCTCGACGGCTTCGTCTCGTCGCGCACGCGGCGCCGATTCAAAGCGTTCCTAGTGCGCCAGCCCGACGGCAAGGTCGGCTTTGAGTTTCAGGCAGCCGGGCCGCGGGCAGGGGCACGAGCGGGCAAGGGCGTGCGTGCTGGCACCGAGGCGCCGCCCGAAGCGGGGGCGTCGGGGGCTGATGCGCAGGCGGGAGCGTCGAGCGATACGCCGCAGTCCGCCGCAACGGCTCCCAGCGCTGGCAAGGCGGGCCGAGGCACACGGGGGAGCGCAGCCACCACGGCAGCGGCCCGCAGTGTCACGGGCGCTGGCACTGGCACTGGTACCAAGACGGCCGCGAAACCCGCCACCCGAGCCACCGCCAAGAAGCCCGCAGGAGGCGCCGGCACCGCCAGCCGGACTGCCGCGAAACCGGCCAAGCCAGCGACCAAAACGGCTGCTGCGCGCAGCGCCAAAGGATCCGGTCAGGCCTGACGACCCACCGGCGCAGCCCACAACTGGAGCGCCACCCGTTCGGTGTCGGTGAGCGTCTCCCAGGGGCGCTGCGCCTCGCGGTCCCAGATCATCCGCCCATACAGCTTGGCCAGCACCGAGACTTCTCGCGACAGGACCGCCTCGGCACCCGTCGCAGGCTGGGCCGCGCGGGCGCGATTGATGGCGGCTTCCAGTGCGCCGATGGTCAAAACGGGTGGCGCCGGCGATGCGGAGTCAGTGAAAGGGGTGGTCATGGTGCAAGACTGGGTCAGACGCGAGCCGAAGCACGGCGCGGGACGGTCACGGTAGCACGACCCGGTTCGGGGCGGCGACTGGCCGCTCGAGCTGTATACCGCTGCGGCGACCCCCGCGGGGCCGGGAGGCGCCCGGTATGCCGCCCTGCCCCGCCTGCATACCGCCCCGTGCACCGCCTGGCACATGTGCGCTTCCGTGCACCGCTTGATCGCACCTGCACGCACCCGGTCTGCCGTCCCTGCAGACCCACCGCACATCGGCCTGGCACCTCAAATCCACAGCCCTGTATCGATCCCCGTCCACCGGGACAACGCCGGCGCCGTTAAGCCCAGGATGGATGCCTGTTTTTCATCGCCCAATGCCCCGTCAGGCTGCGCGCCTCGGATCTGCACGGCCCCTGGGACAGTCGAGACGGACTGGGTCTTTGCCTACGGCTCGCTGATCTGGAACCCTGGCTTTGACTTTGCCGAGGCTAACCTCGCCCGAGTCCACGGCTATCACCGTTCCTTTTGCATCAGTTCGACCCGGTACCGCGGCACACCCGAAGCGCCAGGCGTGGTGCTGGGTCTCGATCGGGGCGGCTCGTGCATCGGCATGGCATTCAAGTTACGCCAGCAAACCCGGCTGGCCGCCCTGGAAGCCCTCTTTGAGCGCGAGATGACCGGGGGTGTTTACGTGGCTCGCGTCGTCGCGGTCTGCGTCGGTCCACAACGAAGAGAGCAAGCACTCGCTTTTGTTGCAAACCCCTGCAGTGCTGCGTATGCAAGACTCAGCGAAGCCGAGATCGTGCGAAGACTGTCGCATTGTCAGGGTGAGCGCGGCCCCAACCGCGATTACGCTCTGTCCACCTGGCGCAGTCTGGCCGAGCGCGGGGTGGACTGCCCGCACCTCAACCGCCTGGTGCCGCAACTTGCTACCTGAATCGCAGCGGCTGCCCAAACCCAGGATCGACTCTGCTGGTTCACGGGCTGGGCCTTCCAGTCGGGCACGCCTACACAGCCCCACACCAACTCGCCACAGCTGATCCGTCGGCACTCAAGCCGTCAGCACGTGTCGGCAGCTGCAGCCAGCTAAGATGCGGCCACGACCGCCCTCCGACGCGCTGCCTTGCCCCACCACCCGATCATCGAACCTCCGGCGGCCTCCCCGCCCACTGTTCGCCAATGGCTGACCGACCTCGGACCGAACGAGGCCGTCAACGCCCTGATCGCCTTCCTCTTTGCCGCCACCGGACCGGTGGCCATCATCCTGTCCAGCGCAGCTCACGGCGGCCTTGGGCAGACCGAGGTGGCGGCATGGATCTTTGGCGCGTTCTTCGTCAACGGTCTGGTGACGCTCTATCTCACGTGGCGCTGGCGCATGCCCCTGATCTGCTTTTGGACCATCCCCGGAACGGTGCTGGTCGGCCAGGCGCTGGAACACGCCAGCCATGCCGAAGTGCTGGGAGCTTTCGTCGTCACGGGCATCCTGTTGGCCATGCTGGGCGCGTCCGGTTGGATGCGCCGGCTGCAAAGTGCCATCCCCATGCCAATCGTCATGGGAATGGTGGCCGGGGTGTTCCTGCGCTTTGGTACCGATCTGGTGCGCGCGGTCCATCTGGATCCGGCGATGGCCGGCAGCATGGTGGTCGCCTTCATCGTGCTGAGCGCCCACCCGCGCTGGTCGATACGCCTTCCGCCCATGATCGGCGCATTGCTGGTCGGCCTGCTCGTCATCACCATCGCAGGGCGCATGACCTGGCCAGATGCCGCGGCGCTGGCATTCACCGCGCCCACCCTCTTCGTACCGGCCTTTTCCCCGGCCATCCTCCTGGAGCTGGTGGTGCCGCTGGCGATCACCGTTCTGTTCGTACAGAACGGGCAGGGATTCGCCGTGCTCAAGGCGGCCGGCCACGAGCCGCCCGTCAATGCCGTGACGCTGGCCTGCGGCCTGGCCTCCGTGTGCACTGCGTTTCTGGGAACGGTCTCGAGCTGCCTGACCGGCCCCACCAATGCAATCGTCTCCTCGGGTGCCGATCGCTCGCGCCATTACGTCGGCGCATGGCTCGTCGGGCTGCTGGCACTGGGCTTCGGACTCTTCGCATCGGCGTTCAGCGCCCTGATGCTCGCCGCCCCCAAAGCGTTCATCGCAGCCCTGGCTGGCCTCGCCATGATTCGTACGCTCCAAGCGGCTTTCACGACCGCCTTCGGGGGCGGTTTTCCGCTCAGCGCCCTGGTCGCCTTTCTGATCACGGTGGCCGATCAGCCGATCTTCAACATCGGCGCGCCGTTCTGGGGATTGATCGCAGGCTGGGGCGTGGCACGCCTGCTGGAACAGCCGTCTTGAGACGCGGTGTTGACATCCGACATCAGCCGCTGCTTAGCGCAGGTTGTGGGTTAGAGTGGCAGCGCCGCGCACGCCCCCACGCGCCTTCTTTCCTTTCCCAAGATGCCCGTCACTGCCGACGACCCTGACCGCCAGGCCCCTGCGCCCCAGGTCGCCGCCGAACCCGCACCCGCTGCGGCGCAGGCGAACGCGCAGCCGACGCAAGCCCCATCCGGCCCTGACCTGATCAGACCGGTGCTCGGCATCCTGGCCCTGCTGGGCTTGATCGCCGTCAGCATCTGGGTCCTGCGGCCCTTCATCCCGCCGCTCATCTGGGCGGCCACCATCGTGATTGCCAGTTGGTCACTGATGCGTCGCGTGCAGGGTTGGCTGTGGAATAGCCGGTCGCTCGCCACCATCGTGATGACGCTGGCCCTGTTGCTGCTCTTTTTTGTGCCCCTCGGTCTGGCCATCGGGACGGTCGTCGAAAATGCCGACACCGTTGTCGGCTGGTTGCGCACTTTGGCTGAATTGCCCCGCGGCGCGCCACCCGACTGGCTTGGCGCCATTCCGCTGGCAGGCAGCAAGCTGGTGGCGCTGTGGACCGAATTGGGTCAGAGCAATCTGAATTCGGTGCTCGCCAAGATCACCCCCTATGCGGGGGCCTTCGCCGGACAGGCGCTGAAACAGGCGGGTGTCATCGGTTCTCTGGGTGCCGAGTTCCTGTTCACCGTCGTGTTGTGCGCGGTCTTCTACCAGTACGGCGAAGGGGCCGCAAACCGGGCACTGGGCCTGGCGCGGCGCCTGGCGGGCGAACGCGGCGAGCGCACGGCACGTCTGGCCGCTGATTCGGTGCGTGGCGTGGCACTGGGCGTGGTGGTCACCGCACTGGTGCAGTCCCTGCTGGCGGCCCTGGGCCTGGCACTGGTCGGCATCCCGGCCATCGCGCTGCTGACTGCGGTGATGGTGCTGCTGTCGATTGCACAGATCGGAGCCCTGCCAGTGCTGATCCCAGCCACACTGTGGGTGTTTTCCACCGGGCAAACCGGTTGGGCGATCGCACTGGGGCTGTGGACGGTTTTCGTGGCCACCATAGACAACGTGTTACGGCCTTGGCTGATTCGTCAGGGCGCAGACCTGCCCTTGCTGCTCATCTTCGCCGGTGTGATCGGCGGGTTGATGGCCTTCGGGCTGATCGGGCTGTTCATCGGCCCTGTGGTGCTGGCGGTCACGCACACACTGCTGGATGCCTGGATCGATGAGGCGCCCGCCGAAGCCGAATCAGAGCAGACCCGCCGCCCCAGCTGAAGGGATCGACTACATCAGCCGACTGGGCTGACCTGGGCTGACCTGGGCTTGCCGACTGGGCGCCCCGACCAGAAGAATCGACCGGAGATGCCGGCCGAGGGCAACCAACGCAGCTCCGG
>JBIKKG010000135.1:0-8520 GCA_044360485.1 Burkholderiaceae bacterium
CTTGCGGGCGTGATGCAGTAAAACGCCAGCTTGTTGCCGTCAGGGTCGCGAACATACGCGCCGTAAAAGCTCTTGGAGCGGGCACCCGGTGCGCCTTCATCCCGCGCGCCCAGAGACAGCGCCTTGGCATGCAACGCCTGAACGGTCGCCACGTCGGGCATCAGCAATGAAATCATGGAGCCATTGCCAGCCGTGGCTGGCTGTCCATCGAAAGGCTTCATGACGCTGAACATCGGCTGCCCGGGCTTGACGCCCCAGCCCACGCCCCGATCAGTCTTGAAGAACACCTTGGCGCCCAATGGCGCAAACAAGTCGGTATAAAACGCCACCGCGCGATCGAGGTCATTGGTGCCAACGCAGGTGTAGCCAATCATGAGGGTCTCCTGAGGGTAGAGTGGTCGCAAAATAGTACGCGATCAGGTCAGCGGCTCGGAACACTGCATGGCAGCGTGCAGGGCCACATCGCTTGACACCTGAAGCCCAGGGCGCATGGCCTGAAGGGCTTGGGCACAGCGTGGGCAAGGGCACGCTTTTCGAGCATCAGCACACACAGGTTCATGTCGGGCATAAGGCCCGCCGCTTGGCGCAACCGCATCGCAATGGCCACGCCAGCGGGATCAAGGTCGCAGAGCGCCAAGACCTCGCCCTTCGGCAGTGCGACACAGACCCCATGACGGTTGCGCCAGCGCCATAGATCAAGTCGCCGTAGCACAGCAGCCCGTCATGCACCGCCCGCACGATCGTCGCCCATGCCGTGATGGACGTACTCAGGTCGCCCCACTGGCGCCACACGGTAGAGGGCACCTTGATGATGCCCTCCGCGTGCAGCCCTTCAAGCTCAGTGCGCACCACATCAAGCGGGTCAGCGTCTGGCGCCGACTGCTTGATGCGTTGCGCAAGCACGGACAGCGGCATCCGTGCTTTGCTCCACCGCGAAACGGCTTGACGCAGCGCACTCCTCAACCTCGAACGTACCGCCCATGACGAGCAAGTTAGCCCGTCCCTTGTTGTCAACACCCCCGCGAACCAGACCTGCTTGACTGTCAAACAGGCTGGATACTGCAGGGGTCGTCGATGCAGCGCATGCCACCACCTGGACGCCTTCGTCCTTTGCGATCTGCAAAATCAGCTTCCACAAAGCCGGGTTGCTGTGCTTGTCCATCGGGTTCCCGGGCATCAGGTGTTTGTCCGGGTCGTTGCGTTCGGAAGTTTCATGCGACACTCCGCACCCTAGGTCTCTAGCGAGCATCAGTGAATGCTTGCCGAACCCATCTTGCGTCGGGTCGGATATCTCAGCGGGCCGAACGATGAGCGGACGCCCCCTCGATGCACTCACAGACACTCAGGTTTTCGCGGCACATCCTTGCGCTCGTCGCTTTCGCGCTTGCTGCACTCGCCGGTGCCTGCTCTCTCGAGCGCCCGTCGGTCACGCCCTCCGAATTCACGCCGTCCGAATTCAGCGCCAAGCCCAATATCCTGTTCGTGATCATGGACGACGTCGGCATCGACCAGTTGTCCACTCTGGGTTATGGCGGTGCCAACCCGCCCAGAACGCCCACCCTCAACGCATTGGCCGCTGCGGGCGTGCGCTTTCGCAACACCTGGTCGATGCCCGAATGCTCGCCCGGGCGTGCCGCGCTCATGGTGGGGCGCTATCCGTTGCGAACCAACATCAATCAGGCCATCGGCCCCAATGATCTCGCCCAGTCGCAGGTCACGCCCTTTGATGTGACGGTGCCCAAGCTGCTCAAGCCGGCGGGCTACGAAAGCGGCATGTTCGGGAAGTTTCACCTGGCGGGCCCCGAAAACAATCCGGACGAATTCGGCACACCGCGCAAGCTCGGCTGGGACTACTTCTACGGCTGGGTGGGCGGGCTGCCTGCCAGCATCGACACCACAGCGGGCGGCCTGGCGGCCAAGGGTACCTACAGCTGCGGTTATGTGCCCAGCAAGTTGGGTGGGGGCGCTGACAGCGGCGCCTGTCATTTCGCCCATGGCAGCTGCTCAGAGCTGCAACTGACACCGGAAAGCGGGGACGCCCCCGGCAAGGCCTGTATCGCCCAGGGCGGCTTGTTCGTGCCGGCAGCATCCTGCAGCCAGGCGCCGCCGTCGATCCTGAACTTCACGCAGGAAAACGCGTACTACGTATCGCCGCTGGTCATCAACAGCGACGCAGGCGTTGAAGTCGTGCCCGTCACGGACAGCCGCGCGCGCGGCTATCGCACCACCATCGAAACCGATGCCGCCATCAATTGGATTCGCGCTCGCGATGGCCAGCGCCCCTGGATGGCGACGGTGAGCTACAGTGCCGCGCACACGCCGCTGCAGCCACCGCCCTCGGCCTTGACCAAAGCGGGCAGCTTTGTCAGTGATGACCGCAATTGCGGCAATCCCGTCGTGCAGCGCGATACTCAGGACCGCATGATCGAGGCGCTCGACACCGAACTGGGCCGCTTGCTGGTCGAGACGGGTCTGGCGCAGCGCGGCGCGGATGGATCACTGGTGTACACGCCCGAAGCCACCAACACCATGATCGTGATCGTTGGCGATAACGGCTCGCTGGGCAGCTCGGTGAAGCTGCCCTTTGACCCGGTCCGCGCCAAGAGCACCGCCTATCAGACCGGTGTCTGGGTGCCCCTGATCGTGGCGGGCCCCCTGGTGGCCTCGCCCGACCGAAACGTCGAAAGCATGGTCAACACGGTGGATGTGTTCCGCCTCTTTGGCGAACTGGCCGGGGTGGATGTGGTGGCGAGTGTGCCGCGCAAGATCGACGCCGAGTCGATGCTGCCCTATCTCGTCAATGCATCGCAGCCCAGCCTGCGCAGCTACAACTACACCCAGGGTGGCCTCAATTTGCAGCGCAACGGCGGCAACAACGGCCCGTGTCTGCTGGGCGGCGAGCCCGGCTCGTGCTCGCTCACGCCGACCGCCAAGTCCGTCTGTGAAGATAACGGCGGCGTCTGGTGGGGCGCCGGGGCTACGGACCCGTCCGTGCCGGCTAGCCAGCGCGAGCAGGGCTATGCGAACTGCTGCGAGGTTCAGCGTGCGGTGCTCGAGCAATCCGGCCGCCTGATTTCCCTGTTGCCGATCGGATCGGTGGCCATGCGAAACGCCGACTACAAGCTGGTGCGCAACACCTTCCTCGCCTGGGATGCGAACAGCCAGGCGTGCGTGAGGCAGACCTCCAACGAGTTCTATGCGGTGGACCAGGCCGTGCCCAGGCCAAAGCTGGACACCGCGGACGCCGACCTGATGACTCAGCCGCTCACCGATACGCTGCAGGCTGTCTACAACGACTTGTCTGCACAATTGGCTACGTTGCAGGGCACGCAGAAGACTTGCAAGGGGGACGGCAATGCCGATGGCGTAGTCGATGCAGCCGATCTGGCCAATGTCATTTCACTGGCGCGCAACTGGAAGCGGTCCAGCGTCTATGACGTGAACCTCGACGGTGTCACTGATCAGTCCGATGTGGAATTGGTTCGAGGGGCGCTTGGCTGCACGATTTGATCGGTGAGGCGGCAAATGTGCTGCCGTCCGGGTCGCGCAAATTGACCAGATAGCGCTTGCCCGCGAGGCCTTCACGATAGGCGGGCGGGTCTTCGCAAGTCGTGCCACCGTTAGCGACGCCCGCTGCATGAAAGGCATCGGCCTGCTCGGGCGACTGTATCGAAAAGCCCAGCGTGCTGCCATGGCCGAAGGTGGCCGGTTCGCCGTTGATGGGCGTCGGGATCGCAAAGGAGCCGGCGGCGGTGCGGTAGATATACCGGTTGCGGTTGGCCACGCCCGGGTCAATACCCAGCGTACCTAGCAGGGCGTCGTAGAACTTGCGTGAGACTTCGGGGTCGTTTACACCGACTATCACGTGACTGAACATGGCTTGCACCGTGTGTTTGGCGACGCGAAAATAACCCAGGCGCTCCTCGATCGCCTCACGCATCACTGCTATTTCGTGATGACGGGCAACGAGTCGATGCGCTTCCTCAAGAGCAGCGCTGCGGCCAAGAAGCGGGTCCAGACTCGCCAGGAAAGCCGGCGTCAGCCGAACGTACCGGAGCCCGAACCGCTCAGACAAGGAGGACAAGAGCTATAGTTGTCCCGAGCTGGGGCTCTGAACACTTGGCCCACCCCTGGCTCAGGATTCGGTCGGCACGGTGGCTCAGCATTGCACCGGCGCCGAGATCTGATCTCCACTTTCTAGGCGGTAGACTGTAGGGGCCTCACCGCAGTTGGTATCTGCTATGGGTGAGTGGGCCGTGGCGTAGCACCACCACGCCTGCAGAGCCTAGTCGTCGATGTGTGTAGTGTGTTGTGTAGTGTGCGGGTTCAGGAATAGCAAAACACCCGGAAACCCGCATGAATACGAGGAAGCCTCCGTAGCTCAGTGGATAGAGCATCCCCCTCCTAAGGGGAGGGTCGCACGTTCGATTCGTGCCGGGGGCGCCACGCCTGATGCGGTCTCGCGGCTGCGCCTGATCAAGGACAGATTCCCATGAACGCGTTCCCCCGCATGCACAACCTTGTCCGGCGCGCCCTTGTGTGCAGCGCCCTGCTGTTGAGCATGGGCAGTGCAGCCCTCGCTCAGTCGCCCTACCCCAGCAAGCCTATCCGGGTCGTCGTGCCATACCCGCCTGGCGGCGCCACCGACATCATGGCGCGCACGGTCGCGCAGCGCCTCACGGAGCTGATGGGGCAGCAGGTGGTCATCGACAACAAGGCCGGCGGCAATTCAGGGATCGGTGCCGAGATCGTGGCCAAGGCCCCAGCCGATGGCTACACCCTGCTCTTCACCAACGACGCCACCTTCGTGCTGAACCCGGTGCTGTTTTCTTCGCTGCCTTACGACGCGAACAAGGACTTCGTACCCGTGGCCACGGTCGCGTACCTCAATCTGGGGTTGGCGGTCTCGTCCACGCTGCCCGTGAACAGCTTCTCTGAACTCGTCGCCTATACCCGCGCGCGCAGTGGCAAGCTCAGCTATGGCTCCTATGGCGTAGGCAGCCAGGCCCACCTCATGGGTGAGATGTACAAGAAGATCAGCGGTACCGATCTGGTTCACGTGCCCTACAAGGGCTCAGCGCAGGCGGTGGCAGATGTCATTGGCGGTCAGGTGCTCTTCACCTTTCCGGCGCTCACCACGGTGCAGGGCTTCCTGAAAGCCGACAAGGTGCGCATGCTGGCCATCTCGGGCGACAAGCGCTCGCCCTTGTTGCCCGACGTCCCCACCTTTGCCGAGGTGGGCTACAAGGACATGGATATCGGTGCCTGGTATGCCTTCCTCGCCCCTGCAGGCACACCGCGCGACGTGGTCAATCGGCTCAACACCGCCGTGGCCAAGCTGCTGGGCAACCGGGAGTTCATCGCACAACTCGTCTCGCAGGGCATGATGCCCATGACGCTGTCTCCCGAGCAGATCTCGGCGCAAATTCGCAGTGAAACCGCCCGCATGTCCCGGATCGTGAAGGCATCGGGTGCACGTGTTGACTGATCGCTCCATGCCGAACCCCGGACCCAAGCACGCCTCATGAGCCAACAAAAAGAGTGGTCATTTCCCAAGGACCTGCTGCCTCAGGCTGATGATCTGAGTGGCGATCTCGAGGCAATGCTCGACTCAGTCGTTGCCTTGCGAGCCGAGGTGCCTGAGCAGGCGTTCACTGCCCAAACGCTGGGCACCTCTCGCGCCGGCAGCGGGGTGTTGCTTGATGATCGAGGCACGGTGCTCACGATCGGCTATCTGATCACCGAGGCTCACACCGCATTCCTGACCACGCGCTCAGGCCAGGTTGTCCAGGCGGTCCCGCTCGCCTACGATCAGGTCACAGGCTTTGGTTTGCTCAAGGCACTCGGCCCACTCAAGGCAACCCCGGCCAGGCGCGCAAAGGGCCCTACTGCTGAAGTCGGCGACACGGTCTTCCTCATCAGCCATGGCGGATCACGGCACGCACTGAAGGCACGTCTGGCCGACAGGCGCCCGTTTGCGGGCTATTGGGAGTACTTGCTCGAAGCGGCGCTCTACACCACGCCTCCGCATCCCGAATGGAGCGGCGCGGGCTTGTTCAACGAGGCAGGCGAACTGATCGGCATTGGATCTTTGCTACTGCAAGAAGCGATTGAAAACGCTCCCGACGCTGACTCCGGTCAAGGCAACATGGTCGTGCCCATTGAATTGCTCGACCCCATCCTCGACAACCTCATGAAGACCGGCCAGAGCGGTCTGCCACCGCGTCCCTGGCTGGGGCTGTATGCAGCCGAAGACGAGGGCCGGGTCATCGTGGGCGGTGTCGCGGACAAGGGCCCCGCCATGAAAGCCGGCCTGCAGCAGGGCGATCTGATCCTGGATGTCGCAGGCCATCGCGTGCATTCGCTGGCCACCTTCCTGCGAACGGTCTGGGCGGTCGGCCCGGCGGGTGTGGATGTACCGCTGAAAGTGGGCCGCGACGGCGAATTGCTGCGACTGAGCATTCAATCTGTTGATCGCAACGCCCTGATGTACCGGGCCGGCGCTCACTAAGCCGCCTCATGAACTTGAGCCCACGTGTCGAGGGCTCAAGCTTGGGGCGATGAGCGCTCCGCTCATTCATTGGACTGTGCCCTCTCAAGACGATTCAATCACGCGGCTCTACACAACAAAGCGCGCAGCGCTGCCCGTGCTTGAGGCTCGGATTTCCAGGCGCGCCTCCATCCATTCCTTGAGTTCAGCCACATGAGAAATGATGCCGACCATGCGGCCTGATTGCTGCAGATCCTTGAGCACCCGCACAGCCAAGTCGAGCGCCTCGCTGTCCAGCGTGCCGAATCCTTCATCCACAAAGATCGCATCCAGACGAATACCACCCGAGTAAGCCTGCACCACATCCGACAGGCCCAGTGCCAGGGCGAGTGAGGCCATGAATGACTCGCCACCCGAGAGCGTCTGTACGGCACGCGCCATGCCGGTATGCTGGTCCATCACTTCCAGATCCAGGCCCGCGGCGCTGCGCTGGTCGGTCGGCGCAGCCTTTCTGCGCATCTCATAGCGACCCTGCGTCATCGCACGCAAACGCACTGTGGTGGCCGACAAGACCGACTCAAGCAGCGTGGCCAACACATAGCGCTGGAAGGAGAGGCGCTGCACATTGTTGCCGCTGGCCACCTCTGAGACTTTTCTGACCAACCCGTACCGCAGCTCCATCTGCCTGAACTGCGTGTCATGGTTCTGCAGGGCCTTCAGGCTTGCGCGGCTCACCTCCAGCACCGATTGCGCTGCACGCGCAGCCCGCACTGCCTGCACATGGCTAGTGTGCGCACTTGCCTGATCCGCCTTCAACCTTTCGAGGTCAGGGCGCATGCACCCGCGCGTCTGCGACAGCGCACGCTCCATGCGCAGCAGACCCGCGCTCAGATCAGCCTCATGCGCCCTGATGGTCTCATCCAGCGCCTGCAACTGCACCTCATCCAGTACTGCAGCCTGCCAGGCAGTCAGGTCTGCAAAGTCTTGCACCGCAAGTTGAGCGGCCAGCTCACGCTCACGGCCGACCCAGGCCTGCTGTGCGCGTTCCTGCGCAGCCTGCGCTGAGTGCAGCTGGGCCTGCACGCGGGTGTGCTCCAGGGTGGCTGCCGACAACGCTTGTGCCGACGCTTGGAGCGCTGCATGCAACCGTTCACGCAGCGCCACGGCTTCAATATGCTCCGCTTGCAGCTGGGCCAGATTGGCCCAGGCAATCGGCATTCCCTCTTCGCGCGTTGCCAGCGTTGCGGCACTGGCGCTGGCCTGCGCCTGCGCAGCGCTCAGCCGGCGCTGGCTCAACTGCTCGGCTATCTCCGCCTGCTGCACTGCCTGGAAAGCTTCGCCCAACGACTTCTCGCTGTCTGCAAGGCTTGAGCACGCCAAGCCAGCCAGAACCACCTGCGCACGTGCTGTGTCGAGTTGCTCGCGAATTTGTTCGGGTGGTGCGCCATGTGTGCTGAGCGCAGCGCGCAAGGTGGCCACGCTGTGCTCACCAAAAACAAGCGCCTGCCGGGTCTGCAGCAGATGCTGCTGACGCAACTGCCACTGCTCCTGTGCCTCATCATGCGCGGTGTCAGCCTGCAGCAGTGCGTCATCTGCGACCGGCGCTGCACCGGCTGCATGCGCAGGCGTCGGGTGATCGCTCGCCCCGCAGACCGGGCACGGTTGCCCCGCATGCAGGGCATCGGCCAAACGCGCCGCCTGCCCGGCGATCCATGCCTGGCGCACCTGTGTTTTGCGCTCGAACGCTTGCTGCGCTTCAAGCGCAGCAAGCTGCACACGCTGCGCATGCAGCGCTTCATCGTTACGCAATGCGGTCTGCGCTGCCAGCGCCCGCTGGAGGTCTTCATGCGCCGCCAGAGCCCCCTCCAAAGATCGTACCGACGCCTCAAGGCTGCCCAGTTGCGCGGCCTGATCGCGCTGTGCCTGCAGGGCCACCAAGCGCTCATGGTGTCGGGTGCGCGCCTGCACAAGGGCCTGCTCGGTCTGCACGCATGCGGACTGAGCCTGCTTCCAATCCTGTTGGGCCAGCG
>JBIKKG010000136.1:0-8497 GCA_044360485.1 Burkholderiaceae bacterium
ATTCGGCAAGGCCCTGGTGTTGTTGCTGGGCGGGCTGGCTATCGGATGGATCGCCGGGCCACAGGCGCTGGCACCGACCGACCCGTTCTTTGTGGGCTTGTTCAAAGGCGTGCTCGCGCTCTTTTTGTTGGAACTGGGGTTGGTGGTGGGCGGGCGACTGGGTGAGTTGCGTCGGGCCGGTTGGCGCCTGCTCGCTTTCGGGCTGATTGCGCCGCTGATGCTGGGGGTGGCCGGCGCTCTGTTGGGCGCGGCGCTGGGCTTGTCCACGACAGCCGTGGCCACCTTCGCTGCGCTCGCGGCGAGCGCCTCGTATATCGCTGCACCCACCGCGTTGCGGCTGGCCGTTCCGCAAGCCAATCCCTCCTTGTCGATCGGACTTGCGTTGGGCGTGACGTTTCCGTTCAACGTGATCCTGGGCATTCCGATATACATCGAGATCGCCCGCTGGTTGACGCACTAAGACCGCTAGGGCTCATTCCATGGATACCCATCCGCGCAAGCTGCTGACCGTCATCACCGAAGCGGCTATTGAGCGTGCACTGATCGCCGATTGCAAAAAGCTCGGAGCCCTGGGCTATACCGTTCTGGATGTACGTGGCGGGGGCTCGCACGGCCACCGTGACGGGGAATGGGAGGCCGACCGCTCCATCGAAATGCAGGTGGTGTGCAGTGATGAGGTGGCGCACGCCATTGCTGAGCATGTGCTGGCGCACTATGCGCCCCACTATGCGGTGTCGGTCTATCTGACCGACACGCAGGTCTTTCGCGCGCAGAAATACTGACTTTTCGTGAGCGGGCGTCCGTCCACCGGATTTGGCTCACCGGTGGATCAGACTTCCCGCTTGAGCGCCGGAAACAGAATCACGTCGCGAATGCTGGGGCTGTCGGTCAGCAGCATGATCAGGCGATCAATGCCAATGCCGCAGCCTCCCGTGGGCGGCATCCCGTATTCGAGCGCACGGATGTAGTCGGCGTCGTAGTACATCGCTTCCTCGTCGCCAGCCTCTTTGGCTTCGACCTGGCTGCGAAAGCGGGCGGCCTGATCTTCGGGATCATTCAGCTCGGAAAAGCCATTGGCGATTTCGCGACCGGTGATGAAGAGCTCGAAGCGTTCGGTGATACCGGGGCGGCTATCGGACTCGCGCGCCAGTGGCGAAACCTCCACCGGATAGTCGATGATGAAGGTGGGTTCCCACAGCGCAGATTCGGCCGTCTCTTCGAACAGTGCCAGTTGCAAGGCCCCCAGACCCGCATGGCGGTGGCGCGGATCGTCCATGTTCACACCCAACCGGCGCAGTTCTGCACGCAGCCACGGTTCATCGGCCAGTTGAGAGGCCATGTAAGCCGGTGTGTGCCGAAGAATGGCCTCGGTGATGGACAGTCGTGCAAAGGGCTTGCCCAGATCGAGTGCGCGGCCCTGGTACGTCAACTCAGTGGTTCCCACTGCAGCATGGGCCGCCGCACGCAAGACCGCCTCGGTGAAGTCCATCACCCAGCGGTAGTCCGCATAGGCCGCATAGAACTCCATCATGGTGAATTCGGGGTTGTGACGCGGGCTGATGCCTTCGTTGCGAAAGTTCCGGTTGATCTCGAACACGCGCTCGAACCCGCCCACCACCAGCCGCTTCAGATACAGCTCGGGTGCAATCCGCAGGAACATTTCCTGGTCGAGCGCATTGTGGTGCGTGATGAACGGCTTGGCTGCAGCGCCCCCTGGAATGGGTTGCAGCATGGGGGTTTCCACCTCGAGAAAGCCGTGATCGGTCATGTGCCGGCGCACGGCTGAAATCGCCGTACTGCGGGCGGCAAAGGTGCGACGGGCGTCCTCGTTGGCGATGAGGTCGACATAGCGCTGGCGGTAACGCTGCTCCTGGTCGGCCAGGCCGTGGAATTTGTCGGGCAATGGCCGCAACGACTTGGCGAGCAGCCGCACATGGGAGGCGCGTACTGAAAGTTCGCCCTTCATGGTGCGAAAGAGCGTGCCCTCGGCGGCCACGATGTCGCCCAGGTCCCAGTGCTTGAAGCTCTCATGCGTGGGGACACCCACCCCTTCATCGTTGAGCCACAGCTGCAGCCGTCCGGAGCCGTCCTGCAGGGTCGCAAAGCTGGCCTTGCCTTGCACCCGCTTGAGCATCATCCGACCGGCAATCGAGACCTTGACCGGTGTGTGCTCCAGCTGTTCACGGCTGTGCTCGGCATGCGCGAGCAGCAAGTCGCCTGCGCGATGCGCGGGAACGAAATCGTTTGGAAAGGCGATGCCTTCGGACCGCAGCCGCGCCAGCTTGGTTCGCCGCTCGGCGATCACATGGTTTTCATCAACGGCTGCGGCGGCGGGCGCGTCGGCTTGAGATACACCGGCGGGTGGCGTGGCGGAATCTGGCTTCACTGCATGGAGTCCGGGTTGGAAGGGCAGGGCGGTTCTCAGGACGGTTCGATGACTGGCCGGGCGACAGCGGCGACAGGCCGTCTGAATCGATGATGGAGGATTCGAATCAGACGCCCTGCTTGAGCGAGGCGGTGATGAAGGGATCCAGGTCGCCGTCCAGGACGGATCGGGTGTCGCTGATGGTCATGTTGGTGCGCAGATCCTTGATCATCGACTGATCGAGGATGTAGTTGCGGATCTGATGGCCCCAACCGATGTCGGTCTTGGAGGCTTCGACTTTGTCCTGTTCAGCCTGTCGCTTGCGCAGTTCATGTTCATACAGCCGTGAGCGCAACATCGTCATGGCCTCGTCCTTGTTGCGGTGCTGTGAACGGTCGTTCTGGCACTGCACCACGATATTGGTCGGCAGGTGAGTGATCCGCACGGCGGATTCGGTCTTGTTCACGTGCTGCCCGCCCGCGCCCGACGCCCGAAAGACGTCGATGCGCAGATCGGCCGGATTGATGTCGATCTGTATGGAATCATCGACCTCGGGATAGACGTAGACCGAGGCGAAGGAGGTCTGGCGGATATCGCCGGCGCCGAAAGGCGATTTGCGCACCAGACGGTGCACACCGGTTTCGGTGCGAAGATGTCCGTAGGCGTATTCGCCGTCGACGCGCAGGGTGGCCCCTTTGATACCAGCGGTCTCGCCAGGCGACTCCTCAAGGAGTTCCGCGGAGAACCCCTTGCGCTCGCAATAACGCAGGTACTGGCGCAGCAGCATCTGAGCCCAGTCCTGCGCTTCGGTGCCGCCGGCACCGCTTTGAATCTCGACAAAGCAGGGGTTGCCGTCGGCTTCGTTGGAGAACATCCGACGAAACTCCAGCCCTTCGACTTGCTCACGCAGGCTGCTCACATCGGATTCGATGGACAGCAGGGTCGATTCGTCAGCCTCCTCACGGGCCATGGCGAAGAGGTCGCCACTATCCATCAGACCCTGATCGATATCGGCCAGTCCGGTCACAACGGCTTCGAGGGACTTCTTCTCTCGCCCGAGATCCTGCGCCCGTTTAGGGTCGTTCCAGATATCGGGGGACTCGAGCTGTGCACTGACCTCTTCGAGGCGCTCGCGCTTCAGATCGTAGTCAAAGATACCTCCGCAGTTCACCCACGCGACGGCGAAGGTCGTCGATCAGCGACTCGGTCTGGTTGAGGCGTTCTGCTTCCATGATGGGCGGGTCTCGTCAGGCTAACCCGCAATTGTAGCGGAGCGCCGCCACAGGGTCAGTCACACTGAGGATCCGGATGGGGAGCTGTTCGCGGCGCCTAGGGCTGTGGCAACACCTGGCCCTGATGGATCACTCGCAACGAGATGCCGTTGCGCCCTTGCCAGTCATCGCGCTGCAACTGATAGGCCAGCAGTGCGCGTGGTGGCAGCGGGTCGGTGCGCCCGAACATGATGGCCGACACTGCGCGGGTGCCGAGTCGCAGCTCGAGTTTCAAATGGCGTTCCTTGATGAGCCGCTGCGAGCGTACGTCGAAGTGATCGGCAAACAGCGGCTCCGGAAAACCCGAGCCCCACACCTGCTGTTCGATGTCGGCGAGTGTATGGAGGCTCAGCTCGCTCGGGTCGAGCGGGCCGTCCGTCAGCACGGCGCGCTCAAAGCATGCTGGGTCGGCAAGCGTGCGCACGGCGGTCTCGAGTGCCTCGGTGAATGCTGCCAGATGGGCTGCACGCAGCGTCAGTCCGGCCGCCATGGCATGCCCCCCAAAGCGCACCAGCGCCCCGGGTGCGTAACGGTCTGCCAGATCGATGGCATCGCGCAGGTGTACGCCCTCGATGGACCGGCCAGAGCCTTTGAGCAGGCCGGGCTCTCGGTCGTCGCGCGCCAGTGCCAGGGTTGGTCGCCCAAACCGCTCCTTGAGCCGCGAGGCGACCAGGCCGATCACTCCCTGATGCCACCCTTCGCCAAAAGCCACCAGGGTGCGCTGCTGCAAGTCGGGTTGCCCGACCTCTGCGAGCGCCGACTCGCTCATGTCGGCTTCGATTTCGCGCCGCTCGCGGTTCATGGTGTCCAAGGTCTGCGCCATCTGCGCCGCCGCCTCATGGGAGTCGGCCAGCAGGCACTCCACGCCCAGGGTGATATCGGAGAGCCGGCCTGCGGCATTGATGCGTGGTCCGATGGCAAAGCCCAGATCGCTTGCGACCGCGCGGCGCGGGTCACGCCCTGCCGCCTGCAGCAGGGCGAGGATGCCCGGACGGGCCTGGCCATGACGCAGCCGCTTGAGTCCGGCGGCAACGAGCCTGCGATTATTCGCATCGAGCCGCACCACATCGGCCACCGTGCCCAGAGCCACCAGATCGAGGAGTTCCGCCAGCTGAGGTTGCGCTCGATCGGTAAATCGACCCCGTCGTCTGAGTTCGGCCCGCAGCGCCAGCAACACATAGAACATGACCCCCACGCCAGCCAGGTGCCGGCTGGGAAAGCGGCTGTCGCGCAAATTGGGATTGACCAGCACCGTGGCCTGCGGCAGTGCTGTGCCCGGCAGATGATGATCCGTGACCAGCACCTCCATGCCACAGGCTCGCGCGTGTGCAACACCCTCCAGACTGGAGATGCCGTTGTCCACAGTCACCAGCAGGTCTGGACAGCCCAATCTTGGGTGTTCGCGGGCCAGATCGACAATCTCCGGGCTCAGCCCATAGCCATGGTCAAAGCGGTTCGGCACCAGATAGTCGACGCGTGCGCCCATGGCACGCAGGCCCAGGACACCCACCGCAACGCCCGTGGCGCCGTCGCAGTCATAGTCACCGACCACCAGGATGCGTCGCTCGGCGGCGATCGCATCAGCAAGCAGCGCCCCGGCGGCCAGCGTGCCTTCCAGCTGGTCGGGCGCGTGCAGGTGGGAGAGTTCGATCGACAGCGCATCGGGCATCTGGATCCCCCGTGATGCATACAGGCGCGCCATCAGCGGGGAATGCCCGACTGCGGACAGGCGGGCGAGGGCGGCCACATCGACCGTTCGCTTTTGCAGGATGACTGCTGCGCTCATGGCGCTCACCGGTGAGGATCGATTGGATCGAGCCATGCGCTGCAGTCGGCTCGCCGCCACAAGCTGGCCAGATGCCAGCCCCGCGTCTGCGGGATCGACAGGCTTCGCCAGCCGGAATCTCCGGTAAGCACGACGGTGGCACCCTGCGTCCAGGGTCCTTCGCGTTGGGCGATCGGGGCGAAGTACTGTGCATCCAGCCTGAGCCAGGCGTCGCGAAAGTGCTGAGGATCCCCGGCCAACTGCGCCTGCATCAGTCGGTCGTCCACGTACAAGAGGCCTCGGCCGTCATCGACGATCACTGCATCGAGGGCATGGCGGGTCCGATTGGCCAGTGCACCTGCAGCCTGACGCTGCTGTGCGTTCAGCCCTGCATCGGCCTGCGGGCAAGGTCCTTCGATCCACAGGCCATTGACGGTGGGAACCCCCCGAGCTTCGCGCTGCGCATTGACAGGGTGGATATGCCAGGTCATCTGCACCGTGTTCAGGATGCGCCGCCAGCGGCGCGCATCGGGGCCCTGCGGCAAAGAGGCGTCGATGCTGCGCCCCAACGCCCCCGCCAGGGCATGGGTCTGCAGGTCAAGCGCCCGACTGGGGTCAGCGTGCACCAGTGCCCAGCGGGATGGTGAGCATCCGATCAGCTCCAGCCCCTCTTCGGCCAGCAGCGGGGCGGCGGCATCGCGCAAGGCTGCTGATTCGGCTTCGGTCAGCTCGAGCCGCTCCGGATCGGTCAGCACGAGGTGATCGCGCCCCAGGTGCAGATGGACTGGGTCAACTCGCCAGTCTGCCTGAGGCGAGCCTGCTGCTGCGGGCCCGCATGCGGCAAAGGGATACCGATCGGGCAGGCCAAAGCGCTGGCGCAACCAGCGCTCGTGACCCGGCTCAGGGATCGCTTCCGTGGCCGCAGTCGATACAGCCGTCGTGCTCACCCGCTTCGCCATCGCGCGCAAGCCCGGGCTGTTCACGCAGACCTGCCGACCGGCCTGGCCCAGCCAGTCGGGAGAAGGCAGTGCACCGGTGAGCACTAACGTGGGAAAAAGGGCAGGGAGGGCAGGGGGCACGGCGTTCGGGGAAGTGATCGGGGAGGGCGCGCCGGGAGACTGCGCGACAAGCGTCAGCGGACTGCACTTGCCCGCATGCTGACCATCACAGGCCATGTGTGGCCATTGCTGGGCCGCTCAGGCGTCACCCCGCAACAGACTCGGATGATACCGGCGGGACGGGGTTGACCCATGGGCACACGGAGCGCTGTGGCACACTGCGCGGCGGCTGGGGTCGACTGCATGTGCGCTGCGCATCCCGCCTGGCCACCCCCGTCCCGTCGGGCGCCTGCCGAGGTCGGTTGCGCTGATCGGGCGCAATACGCCTGCTGGGCCGCTCGCCAAGTGCTGCCGACGATGCTGCTGATCAACCTGACTGGTCCCAAGAGTCCTCTGTGAATCTGCCCTACGAGCTTCAGGTCGGCCTGCGCTACACCCGCAGCGGCAAGCGCTCGGGCCGACGCAACGGCTTTATCTCTTTCATTTCGGCGCTCTCGATGGCCGGCATCGCGCTGGGCGTGGCCGCACTGATCGTCGTGCTGTCGGTCATGAACGGCTTTCAGAAAGAAGTGCGCGACCGGATGCTGTCGGTGTTGTCCCACATTGAAGTGGTGGCCACGCACAAGCCGCTGATGGATTGGCAGGCAGTGGTCGATCAGAGCAAGCGTCACCCTCTGGTGCGGGCGGGCGCGCCCTACGTCTCTGGGCAGGCCATGCTCACGCGTGACGATATCGTGCGTGGCGTGATGGTGCGCGGCATCGAACCCAAGCTTGAAGCCGGTGTGTCGGAGGTGGGCACACAAGTGATCGCCGGCACACTGAATGACCTGATCCCGGGCGAGTTCGGTATCGCCATCGGCAAGGTCATGGCCTTTCAGCTTGGCGCCCGCGTGGGTGATCGATTGGCGCTGATCGCACCCCAGGGTACTGTGACGCCGGCCGGTGTCGTGCCGCGTGTGCGTCAGTTCACAGTGGTGGCGGTCTTCGAGTCAGGCCACTACGAGTACGACAGCACCTTGGTGCTCACGGCAATGGACGACGCGGCGAGGTTGTTTCGCGTGGAGGGCGTCAGCGGGGTGCGCTTGCGCACCGATGACATGCAGCAGGCTCCGCGTGTGGCCGGTGAGCTCATGGCAGGCTTGCCGTCCGGGTTGCTCGCCCGAGACTGGTCCGGCGAGAACCGCAACTGGTTCGCTGCGGTCCAGATCGAAAAGCGCATGATGTTCATCATCCTCACGCTGATCGTGGCGGTGGCGGCCTTCAACCTGGTTTCGATGCTTGTCATGACCGTCACGGACAAGCGAAGCGACATCGCCATTTTGCGTACTCTGGGCGCATCACCACGCTCGATCATGAGCATTTTTGTGGTGCAAGGCGCCCTGGTGGGTCTGCTGGGCACCCTCCTTGGCGTGGTGCTGGGCACAGTGCTGGCACTCAACATCGGCTCGGTGGTGGGGTTCGTAGAACGCTTGTTCGGCTTTCAGGTGCTACCGGCCGGTGTGTATTTCATCAATCACCTGCCCACGGATCTGCATGCCTCGGACGTGATCACCATTGGTCTCACCTCCTGTGTGCTCGCGCTGGCGGCCACGATCTATCCCAGCTTGAGCGCGTCGCGCGTACGACCGGCCGAGGCCTTGCGCTATGAATGACGCGATTGTGCTGTCGTGTCGTCAGGTCACGCGGTCCTACCACGAAGGGTCGAACACGCTCACCATCCTGAATGGCGTAGACCTTGACGTGCGGGCGGGCGAGCGCATCGCCATCGTCGGTGCATCCGGATCGGGCAAGAGCACGCTGCTGCATGTGTTGGGCGGATTGGATGCCGCCAGTTCAGGCGAGGTGCGTCTGCAGGGCGACCGGCTGGATGGACTCACCGAAGTGCAGCGCGGTGCAGCCCGTAATCGCAAACTCGGATTCGTCTACCAGTTTCATCATCTGCTGCCGGAATTTACTGCGCTCGAAAATGTCGAGATGCCGCTGCGCATCCGTCGTGAGACGCCGGCCCTCTGCGCCCAGCGGGCCAGCGCGATGCTTG
>JBIKKG010000137.1:0-8487 GCA_044360485.1 Burkholderiaceae bacterium
AATCCATTGCCATTGTTTTGCGGATTACCGATGTTTCCAGCAGGCCCATTGAGGTACGAGTAAAGCGGAATCCACCCCGATCCTGTATCGGCCTCCACTCGGAAAGTATTGAGCGTATCGGACTGAGTGCTGCTTGTGCCCGAATCAATGGCGATATCAAAGCGGGTGAATCCGAAGTGATTGCCTCCAATCAATCCCGGGGTGTACGTGTACTCAGGGCTGTACCCCGAGAACGAGGTCGCGTTGTTGCCATAGAGCGTGAAGTCGATCACGTTCTGTGGACAATTCGTGGCGGCAATGACGCAGGTGTCGGTCACCCCCTGATTGGTGCCGGGCGGAGGCTCCAGGACGAGCAGCAACGGCACGGCTGATGCTGGAAGAGTGATGACAAACAGACTCAGGCTCGCAAGCAAAGCGCATAGCGGCCGGCCAGTCACAGGTTCGACCAAACCTAAAGCCGTCGCATGGCTGGTCGGAGAACACATTATTGTTCGTTTCATGGCGGTCCTTGGACGAGGCGTCTGACGATTCCGCATCGATGAGCCGAAGGCCTCGATGCGACCTGGCCAGCGACGCAAGAAACACCGCCGCAGGCCTCGGACCAGTCTGAATTCGCGACCCCTCATCCGCAGCCATCCGACGCCGGGCGTCACCGTCGGAGTTCGGCCTCGACCCCTGCAGGACGGCGCCGAATGCGCCACCTCGAATGCGCAGCAGGTATCAGGCAAACGCACTCGCACCAAAGAAAAAGGCCGGCTTACGCCGGCCTTTCGCCATGAACAACCTACACCGAGTCAGAAGGCCTGCCTGATCAGGCGGGCCTTCTGATCTCAGTCGCTTCAGGCAGCTTTCTTGGACCCGTGACCATGTCCATCGAAGAACTGCTCGTCTTCGGTCGAGCCCTTGAGGGCTGCCGTGGAAGACTGGTTCTCGATGGTGGTGGTGACCGCATCGAAGTAGCCGGTGCCGACTTCGCGCTGGTGCTTGACGGCGGTGAAGCCTTTCTCGGCCGCTGCAAACTCGGCCTCTTGCAGCTCAACGAAGGCGCTCATGTTGTCGCGCGCATAGCCGTAAGCCAGATTGAACATCGAATAGTTCAGGCTGTGGAAGCCGGCCAGCGTGATGAACTGGAACTTGTAGCCCATAGCGCCGAGCTCGCGCTGGAACTTGGCGATCGTGGCTTCGTCCAGGTTGCGCTTCCAGTTGAACGACGGCGAGCAGTTGTACGACAGCATCTTGCCGGGGAACTGCTTGTGAATGGCTTCGGCGAATTTGCGCGCAAAGGCCAGGTCGGGCGTACCGGTTTCGCACCAGATCAGATCTGCGTACGGGGCATACGCGAGACCGCGCGAAATCGCCTGGTCAATGCCATTACGCGTCTTGAAGAAACCCTCAACCGTACGCTCGCCCGTGATGAAGGGCTTGTCGTTGTCATCCACGTCCGAGGTCACCAGGTCGGCAGCTTCGGCGTCGGTACGGGCCAGCAAAATGGTGGGCACGCCCATCACATCGGCTGCCAGACGCGCAGCCACGAGCTTGGACACCGCTTCGCGGCTGGGGACCAGCACTTTGCCGCCCATGTGGCCGCACTTCTTCACAGCGGCCAGCTGGTCTTCGAAGTGCACGCCAGCAGCGCCCGCTTCGATCATGGCCTTCATGAGTTCGAAGGCGTTGAGCACCCCGCCGAAACCGGCTTCGGCGTCGGCCACGATCGGTGCGAAATAGTCGGTGTAGCCGGCATCGCCCGGGTTCTTGCCTTCCATCCACTGAATCTGGTCGCAGCGGGTGAGCGCGTTGTTGATTTTCTTGACGACCTGGGGCACCGAGTTGATCGGGTACAGCGACTGGTCGGGATACATTTCGCCAGCCAGATTAGCGTCACCAGCCACCTGCCAGCCAGACAGATAGATCGCTTTCAGACCAGCCTTGACCTGCTGCATGGCCTGGTTGCCCGTGAGCGCGCCCAGAGAGTTGACGAAGGGCTCGGTGGTGATCAGGTTCCACAGCTTCTCGGAGCCACGCTTGGCCAGAGTGTGCTCGACAGGGACTGAGCCGCGCAGACGCACGACTTCAGCGGCGGTATAGCCGCGCTTGATGCCGCGCCAGCGGGGGTTGTCGGACCACTCTTTTTGCAGCTTCTGGGCTTCGAGTTCGCGTGAAGACATGTTTAAACGCTCCTGGAAAGTGAAAGACAAGACAACAACATGGAGAAGGAGAAAGGCGTATTGGTGGCAAGCGGCAACATGGAACGCGCGAGCCATTTGTGATGGACGTCACTTTAACCCTGCGCTGCTGCGGGGCAACAGGCTTTTGTCACGTTTTACTTGGATCAGTTAACGCTTTTGATTCATAGCGTTAGATCCAATATTTCACGATGCGCACGATCATCTTTCACCTTGAAAAATCGCTTTGATGCGCCGCGATCAAGGTATTTCACCATGCGGAATACTGTTTTCGTGTGCAGAAAGCAGTATGGATCGACCCATCGACTCCACTGAGTACGCTCAGTCCTGGCATCAACTGAGCGCCTCAGCATATTCAGATGGCGCTGCAATTTCAGGACACGCTCAACTATCTGTCACACGCGGCAGCTTGGCCCGACCCAGCAGGAAGCGTGCTGGTGCGCGACACGCATTGGTCTGTGGTCTTTCTGACCGACCGTCACGCGTACAAACTGAAAAAGCCGATCCGTCGCGCCTCGGTCGATTTCACCACGGTGCGGTCGCGGCATGCCAATTGCGTGGCGGAGATCCAGCTCAATCGCAGGCTCGCCCCGAAGGTGTACCTGGGCTTGGTCGCCCTTCAGCAGTCAAACGACGGATTGCTGCTTCAGGACCTCACCCTCCCCCATTCGCAAGGTGAAGGGCCAGCACACGCAAACGTGATCGACTGGCTGGTCAAGATGCTGCGCCTGCCTGCGTCCTCCATGCTCGACCAGATCCTTCGGGCCGGCGCGCTGCAGCATCATGACATCGTGGCCGTAGCAAGGGTCCTGAGCGACTTTTACACACGCACAGCACCCATTCGGATCACCGGGTCTGCGTATCGGGCTCAACAGGAGCAGGCCCTGGGGTCTGCGTGCCAAGCACTTCGCGCACCGGACTACCGCCAGGATGAGGCACTGATCGACGCGATCCAGTCCGCGCAACAGCACTTCTTGAGGATGCACGCCACGCTACTCGAAGCACGCGCAGCAGCCGGCCGCATCCTGGAAACTCATGGCGACCTTCGGCCTGAACATGTGTGCCTGGCGGGTGCGCCCGTATTCATCGACTGCCTGGAATTTGATCGCCATTTGCGCATCGCGGACCCAGCCGATGAACTGGCAGGCCTTGCGATGGAATGCGACTTCCTGGGAGCGCCGCAGGTGCAACCCTGGCTGTTCGAGGCCTATCGTCACGCCTCGGGCGATGCGGTCAGCATGCAGCTGGTCAGGTTCTACAGCGTGCAGCGCGCACTGATGCGGGCGCGCATGGCCGCCTGGCATCTGGACGACCCGATCAGCGACACCTTGCGTGCCCATTGGCGCACCCGCGCATCGGCCTTCCTTCAACTGGCCTGGACCCATCTGCGAGAGCGGGACTGATGCCTGCGCTGTCGCTCAACGTGAATCAGCCGTGGGTTCAGTCGCCTGCAGGTGTTGCGAATTCCGGATGCAGCGTGGCCACCACTTCGCCATCGGCAGCCCATCCGATGCAGCCGTCGATGAAGTAGGGACGCCCCCCGCGGTGGATCGGCGACTCCTTGGCCACTCCCTTTGAAGCCTGCCAACTGCCGATGGTCTGGAAAGCGACGGTGGCCATGGGAAACAGCAGCTCGCGCACATGCGTGCAGCCCTTGACCGAGCCAACGCAGGCTTGAACCGCCTTGCGCCAGCCGCTGCCGATGGTCACCCCGACCAGCCCCTGATAATTGGGCTTGGCTTTCTGGCAGGCGTTGTAGGGTGTGGCTGGCATGGCGACTTCAACAGCCCGCACCACCATGTCGTCACCCACCGTCAGGCGCACATGCATGTCATGCACCGGGTCGCCGGGCTCACGCATACCGCGAAACGGTTCGCTGTATGCATAGGCCTTGACGTCGAGGATGCGGGCCTCGATATCGAAGAGCTGATCTTCGCGCTGGAATCCTTCGCACACGATCGTGCGGGTATGCAGATGACGACGGGGAACAGGGGCAGACAGGCTCATAGGGCTCGAACAGGACGGGTCACAGGCTCAGGGCGGTCGGATGACACGCGCAGCGGTCTGAGGCTCAGCCCCTATTTTCGCCCAAGCCGCAGCGTTGCGCAGGGCAGCGGTCACGGCATCGTCCTGTACCTGGGTGAAATCGTCGTACCACAGGCTGATGGCACCGAAATGATCAGGGGTGCTCAGACAGACCACGTCGTCCGCCTCGCGCGCCAGTTGCGCAAGCGAATCAGCAGGCCCGACCGGTACGGCCACGATGATCCGGGATGGCGCTTGCTTGCGCACCGATGCAATGGCTGCGCGCATTGTGGCCCCGGTGGCTACCCCATCATCCACCAGCACGACCCGCTTGCGCCGCAGGCTTGGTAAAGGCGCAGAGCCACGGTAGCGTTGCTGCCGGCGTTCGAGCTCACTGCGCTCACGTTGCACGACCCGCTCGAATGCATCGCTCGACACCGCTGCGGCAATTTCGGCGTTGAGTACACGCGCGTCGTCGGGCGCGAGCGCGCCCATCGCCAACTCGGGTTGATGCGGATGCCCAAGCTTGCGCACCACCAGAACATCCATCGGTACACCGAGCGCGCGCGCCACTTCGGCGGCTACGGGTACACCCCCTCTGGGCAAGGCCAACACCACGGTTTCGTCATCGCGATGTGCGACCAACCCTTCGGCGATCAGCTCGCGCCCCAACTGCCTGCCCGCAGCGAGGCGGTCCGCAAACCGCTGCGGCGGCCGATGGTGCGGGTGCAGCGACAGCAGGGGCATCGACTCACTCTTCGAAGAGCGGCGGCTCTTCGGCCCCACGGTCGATCTGACGCAGCCAGGCGTCCACCTCCTCTTCTGCCGCCAACCAGTCAGCCAGTTCCGACCCGCCATCAAAGCCGCGTTGCTCGGCACGCAGATAGGCCGAGGTGGCAATCATCTCGCGCCGCTGCGTCTCGTCGATCTCGGAGGGACCGTCTGCGTTGCGCAGCGCCTGCAGCTCGGCTTCGCCTTCCCGTTCCACATGCAAAGCCGGCGCGTGTGACATGCGATCACTCGCTCGGCGCACCGAAGTCCCGCGTTGCTCGTGAGTGCGAGGCGCCGAGGAACCTTGAGCAGCGTCGTGTTCGCGTGGCGATGCATCGGAGCGGTGTGTGCCGCGCGCCTGCGGACCGGTGCGTGAATGCTGACCGTTACCGCCCGGTGATCGATTGGGGCTGCTCATATGGGGCTCTCCATTGGCTTGAGGGATATCAGGGGTAAGGTGTCAGGCAGCCCAGTCCACACGTAACTGGTACTGGCCTTCGGCAAATCCGTAATGCAGGTTGCCACCATAGGCGTGATGCAAAGCCTTGCCGATCGCCTGCACCAGGTGAATGTCGGTGGTGGTGATGGTGACGCGGCCATCGAGCGCTTCGATGTCCATGATGCGCTGCAGAGGATGCTCAGCCTGCATCTGCTCAGCCACGTGACGTGCGGTCTGCAGGACATCGGCGCGATGCTCGTAGGCGAATGGCCCTTCAATCGTGAGCGTGCCTGCGGCATAGCGGTCTGCAATGCGACGGCAAGCCGGGCAGTGCTCCGTGTGCGCGTTCGGATCGGGCAGACCATGCTGCCATCGGCCCTCACGGCATACGAGCTTGCAGTCTGGGCAGACCAGCTCGCCACGGGGCTTGCGTCGCGCCTGATACGGATCGTGGCGCGGATCCATCATGAATTGCATGCGCCGGCCGGGGGTAAAGCCCAGGGCGCGGTTTCCGGGTTCGGGGTGCTTCACGGAGTCTCCTGCGTATCTCCCTCCCTGGTCAGCAACTCACGTGCCTGTGTTTCCGGGAGCGCTTCGACGTCTTTCAGCTTGCGCACGATGGCGCGTGAACGCACCTCGGCTGAATCCAGTGAATGCGTCACGGTCTGCAACTGCTGACGCGTCTTGGCCAGGACATCGCCGAATTTTCCGAACTCGGTCTTCACCGCGCCCAGTACCGACCAGACTTCGCTGGTGCGTCGCTCCACCGCCAGGGTACGAAACCCCATCTGAAGACTGTTGAGCAGCGCCGCCAAGGTCGTCGGGCCCGCCAGTACCACCCGATGCTGGCGCTGCAGTTCATCAACCAGACCGGCACGCCTGACCACCTCGGCATACAAGCCCTCGGTCGGCAAAAACAGCAGCGCGAAATCGGTGGTGTGGGGCGGGTCGATGTATTTTTCACGGATACGGCGGGCTTCCAGACGCAGCCGCTGCTCCAGCGCTCGGCCCGCCTCTTCCACCCCTTTTGCGTCTGCGCGGTCATGCGCCTGCTGCAGACGCTCCCAGTCTTCGCGCGGAAATTTCGCATCAATGGGCAGCCACACCCGTTGCGCATGGCCCGGCAACAGAATGGCAAATTCAACTCGCTCAGTGGAGCCAGGCACGGTGGGTACGTTCGACTCGTACTGGCCGGGCGCCAGCATCTGTTCCAGCAACGAGCCCAGCTGCACTTCGCCCCAGATGCCGCGGGTCTTCACATTCGACAGCACGCGCTTCAGATCACCCACATCCGACGCAAGCGCACGCATTTCGCCCAAGCCCCGATGCACCTGCTCCAGCCGGTCAGACACCAGCTTGAAACTCTCACCCAGGCGTTGCTCGAGTGTGGCGTGCAGCTTTTCGTCAACGGTCTGGCGCATCTGTTCGAGCTTAGCCGCGTTGTCGGTCTGCAGCGCAAGCAAGCGCGCCTCAAGCGCCTCGCGAATCTCATGAAGCCTGCGCTCATTGGATTCGGTCAGACGGGCGAGCTGCTGCGAAAAAGCATCGATCTGCGCGTGCTGCAGACCAGACATGGACCGCAACTGCTCGGTCAGCTGATGTGCGAAGCGGCTGACCGACTCGGCCATTTCCGCACGATTGCCCCGCGCCTGCTCCAGCACTTCGGTTCGGATCTCACGGGTCATGTGATCGGCGGACTGCTGCTGCGCCTGCGCAATCTGCTGCAGAGTGTCTCTGGCCGCGCGCGGGCGACGTATCAACCCCACCGCCAGCAGCACGACCATGGCCAGCACACCGGCCACCAGAAGCATGAGCAGACCTTCGATGAGCGTCATCTCAGCCAGGACGGTTGCGCATCCAGTCGGCCGTGCCCGCGAAAGACCCCAGCAGGCGGTCAAGCAGTGGCTCGGGCACGGACACATCGGCCATGGCTTGCCCCATGCACAACAGCCATTGATCGCGCTCGACGCTGGCAATCGGATACGGCAGATGACGTGCACGCAGCCTTGGATGCCCGAAGCGGCTGATGTAGTGGTCAGGGCCGCCCATCCAGCCACACAAAAACCAGAAGAGCTTGTCGCGCGAGCCATCCAGGGGCTGCGGATGCAGCGCAAGAATGCCTGCGAAGCGCTCATCCATGGCCATGAGATCGTAGAAGCGATCGACCAGCTCGCGCACGCGGACTTCGCCTCCCAGCCACTCGAAGGCGCTGGGCTGCTCGGAAGAACCGTCTTGCGTCATGCCGCCCTCAGCGTTGCGAGCGGCGGGCTGTCGACGACGCTGCGCAAGCTCAGCCACCCCGCAACCCATGACAGCACAGCGCCCGCCACCATACCGATGGGAATCACCGACCAGCGCGGGGCGAACTCAAACTGAAACACCTGCGCGGCCAGAACAGTCCCCACAGCCAAGGCACCCAACGCGGCCAGCAGCCCGGCCAAGGCGCCGGTGGCGGCGAGCTCAAAGCCCTGGGCCCGTTGCAGTTGAGCACGCGAGGCACCCAGCGCGCGCATTAGGCCAGCCTCGCGGATACGCTCATCGCGGGAACTGGCCAGGGCCGCATAGAGCACCATCACACCCGCAGCGAGCGTGAAGAGAAAGAGAAATTGCACCGCCCGCACCACTTGATCGAGGATGCTCTGGATCTGCTTCACGATGGCCGTGGTGTCAAAGACCGTGAGATTGGGAAACTGCTGCACCAATGCATTGACCAGCGTGGACTTCTCCGGCGGCAGATGAAACGCCGAGATCCAGGTCTGGGGGCGATCAGCCGCCGCAGCGGGGCTCAGCACCATGAAGAAATTCACCTGCATGGAGTCCCACGCCACTTTGCGCGCCCCCACTGCAGTCACCTCGACCGGTTCACCGGCAATGTCGAACGTCAGTCGGTCGCCGATCGCCAGGCCCAGGGTCTGCATGATCCCAGCCTCCATCGAGACCTCCTGCGCTTTCGGATCGAGCCAACGCCCCACGACTGTGCGGTTGTGCGGCTGCATGCGTTCGAGATAGGACAGATTGAATTCACGGTCCACGAGGCGGCGCGCACGGTCATTTTCAAACGTGCTGGCA
>JBIKKG010000138.1:0-8468 GCA_044360485.1 Burkholderiaceae bacterium
TCGCTTCTGCGCGGGCGTGGCCACCGAGTGCCGGTTCGGCGTCGGGGCGCCCGCAGGCATCGTGCCCGCCAGCGCGTCGCGTCACGTCCGCAGCGGTCTGCACCTGCGGGCGCAGCCGCGGCAGGACATGGTGTGCCCGCAGCTGGTCATTGACCGCTTCGTACACGCCGTTGAGGCTGCGGCTGACATGCGGCTCGAAGGCGTCCAGCAATGCCGATTTGACTTCGGCACGCGGCGCCAGTTCGGCCAGCGCCATGCGCAGAGCCTCGAAGATCGCATCGGGCGATGCCGGATGACGGGCTTCATCGAACCAGTCGCGTTCGATGAGCGCCGCCAGTCGTGCGCGAATGCCCAACACCTGTTCCGGATCGAGGGCTCCCCCGGCGCGCTGGGCCAGTCGGCCGACCTCAAGCGTGTCGGTGAGACTGTCGTCGGACACCAGCGACAATTCACGCGCAGACTGCTGCGCCGAGTCAGTGGCCAAGGCCTGCGCCGGAAACATCCGTCCCTGAAACACCTCGTGGAAGCTGCGACGAAAGCGCGCCTCAATATCTAACCGGCTTTCCCGCACCAGCATGACGGCATCGAGCAGCAGTTCGCGTCGCTCGTGACGTTCGCAGCGCAAAGCCTCGGCCGTCATGTCGTCGCTGATGCGGGTCAATGCCTCGACCACCACCTGCGACAGGCGGTCCAGGAGCATCGCACTGCAGGCATGCAGCAGCGCAGGATCGGTCGGTGACAAGGATGGATCGGAAGGGGACATGGCCGCCAGGTGTGCATCGCAGGTCGGATCGACCCGGAACGGACTAGCGTAACGGGAAGGTGACGGGGATGAACTTGCCAGGAGGCAGGCGCACTGGCTGTGCCGACGAACGGCTGCTTAAGCGCCCCCCGACGGTGACTTTCCCGGGGCAGCCGGCACCGCTTCAGCGGGCGGCGTTGATCTCCACCACCGTCCAGGCCGACATGTTCACGATGCGTCGCACCGTGGCGGCCGACGTGAGGATGTGGATCGGTGCGGCCACCCCTAGCAGTACCGGGCCAATGGCAATGCCATTGCCGGCAGCGGTCTTGAGCAGGTTGTACGAGATGTTGGACGCATCGATGTTAGGCATCACCAGCAGATTGGCTTCGCCCTTCAAGCGACCTTCGGGGAGCAAGGTACGTCGATGCTCGGGATCGAGGGCCGCATCGCCATGCATCTCGCCTTCGACTTCCAGTTCGGGGGCAAGGCGCGACAGGATGTCCAGGGTGTTGCGCATCTTGACCGCAGACGGCCAGTCAGACGAACCGAAATTCGAATGCGACAGCAGCGCCACCTTGGGCAGGATGCCAAAGGCCTGCAGCCGGGCAGCGGCCATCATCGTGATTTCGGCGAGTTGCTCGGCGCTTGGGTCGTGATTCACGTGGGTATCCACAACCGTCACCTGGCGCCCCGGCAGCATCAGCGTGTTCATGGCGGCATAGACGCTTGCGCCCGCGTGGCGGCCCACCACCTGATCCACGTAATGCAGATGCTGGCGATACACGCCAAAGGTGCCGCACAACATGCCGTCAGCATCACCACGCTTGATCATGAGCGCACCGATCAGCGTATTGCGCCGTCGGACTTCAATTTGCGCATATTGCGGCGAGACGCCCTTGCGCGCAGTGAGCTGGTGGTAATACCGCCAGTACTCACCGAAGCGCTCGTCCCATTCGGGGTTGACCACATCCACATCCTGACCAAGCCGGATGCGCAAACCGAAGCGCTCGATGCGCCGCTCCAGGACCGCCGGGCGCCCCACCAGTGTCGGACGCGCCAGACGCTCGTCAACCACCTGCTGCACGGCGCGCAGCACACGCTCGTCCTCCCCTTCTGCGTACACCAGCCGATGCTTGGTCTGTGCGCGGCGGGCAGCCGAAAAGATCGGCTTCATGAAGTTGCCGGAGTGGTAGACGAACTGCTCAAGCTGCGCGTGATAGCCGTCGAAATCCGCAATCGGCCGGGTCGCCACGCCACAGGCCATGGCCGCTCTGGCGACCGCCGGAGCAATCTTCACGATGAGGCGCGGATCGAATGGTCGCGGGATGAGATAGTCCGGCCCGAACGCGGCCGCAGCCGATCCATAGGCTGCCGCCACCACATCCGACTGTTCGGCACGAGCCAGTTCGGCGACCGCATGCACCGCAGCGATTTCCATCTCGCGCGTGATGGTGGTGGCCCCCACATCGAGTGCGCCGCGAAACAGAAACGGAAAGACCAGAACATTGTTGACCTGATTCGGGTAATCACTGCGCCCGGTGGCAATGACCGCATCGGAGCGCACCGCACGCACGGCTTCGGGCAGGATTTCCGGGGTGGGGTTGGCCAGCGCCAGAATCAGCGGGCGCGTGGCCATCTTGGCCACCATCTCGGGCTTGAGCACCCCTCCTGCTGACAAACCCAGAAAAATATCCGCGTCGCCGATCACCTCGTTCAGCGTGCGCGCCTGCGTGGGTTGGGCGAAGCGGGCCTTTTCTTCGTCCATCAGCACCGTGCGGCCCTGCCACACCACGCCCTCGATATCGGTCACCCAGATCTGCTCGCGCGTAAAGCCCAGGTCAAGCAGCAAATCCAGGCAAGCGAGCGCTGCGGCACCGGCACCGCTGACCACGAGCTTGCAGTCGGCCACGCGCTTACCCACCACCTCCAGGCCATTGAGGATGGCAGCCCCAACAATGATCGCCGTGCCGTGCTGGTCATCATGAAACACCGGGATGCGCATGCGACTGCGCAAGGCACGCTCGATGTGGAAACATTCAGGCGCCTTGATGTCTTCCAGGTTGATGCCGCCAAACGTCGGTTCGAGCGCCGCAATGATCTCGATCAGCTTGTCCGGGTCGGTCTGATCGATCTCGATGTCAAACACATCGATCCCGGCAAACTTCTTGAACAGCACCCCCTTGCCTTCCATCACTGGCTTGGCGGCCAGCGGGCCGATGGCGCCCAGCCCCAACACCGCTGTGCCATTGGTGATGACCGCGACCAGGTTGCCGCGCGCGGTGTAGCGAAATGCTGCCGCCGGATCCTCGACAATGGCCTCACAGACTGCGGCCACGCCCGGTGAATACGCCAGCGCCAGGTCGCGCTGATTGGTCAGTTGCTTGGTGGGGGTGACCGCGATTTTTCCGGGATGCCCCTGCTCGTGGTATTCGAGCGCCGCGCGGCGCAGATCGGGATTCAGCGGTTGGGCCATGGGAGGATCTCGTTGCAGCGAACCGGTCGGTGCGAGGCCAGTTCACAGGCGGATGTGGCTGCGCTCAAAGTGTCTGCGAGCGCGCGCGGGAGCGGGATTATGCCGTCCTTCGACGAAGAGGTGTGTAACACCCCGTCGCCTCATGGCAGACTGGTACTTCTGTGCGCTACAGTCGTCCTTTCGGATGCCCCCTCTTGCTGTAAGGACCTGCTCCACTTTGCCCTCGTTCGCCTGTGAACCCGCCTCCTGAATCCCGACCTTCCAGCCTTCCATTGCCTGCAGACACGGGACTGGAAGCGCTGGCGCATCTGGCCAGGCGGCTGGAAACCGAGCGCACGGCGCGCATGCGTGCCGAAGCCGCCCGCGAGGACGCCGAGGCGGCCACGCGCGCCAAGAGCGAGTTCGTCTCGGCCATGAGCCACGAAGTGCGCACGCCACTCAATGGCGTGGTCGGCATGATCGAGCTGTTGCGCGCCACCCGCCTTGACCGCGAACAACGCGGCTATGTCGAGACCCTGAACCAGTCCGCTGAAACGCTGCTGGGCATCGTGAATGCGGTGCTGGATTTCTCGGACATCGAAGCCGGGCGCATGCACCTGGACCGTCGCGGCTTTTCGCCGCTGCGCCTGATCCAGGACACCGTGGCGCTGATGCGCGCCCAGGCCGAGCGCAAAGGGCTGAGCCTGATGCTATGGACCGGCCCCCTGCCAGCGCGCCTGGTCGGCGATCCCACGCATCTGCAGCAGGTCTGGATGAACCTGATGGCCAACGCCGTCCGCTTCACCGAGCAGGGCGACGTGCGCATCGAATTGCATGCTCAGACCGAATCCGACGGTCGGGTGCGACTGCGCAGCATGGTGCGCGATACCGGCACCGGGATCTCGCGAGAGCGGCAAAATCGGCTGCGCGATGCCCTGCAGCGGCCTTCCATTGCAGCAGCCCCCGGTGCCGATGGCCCCGGCTTGGGTCTGGCCATTACCGCACGGCTGATACGCCTGATGGGGGGCGTGCTCGATTTCGAGAGCGAACCAGCCGTGGGCAGCCGTTTCACGTTTTCTGTGGTGGTCGATATGCCGACCACCGACCTGCAAGCGGCAGCGGCTCAGCCACAGGACACAACACCCCTTGAACGATTGCGCGTCCTGGTGGCGGAAGACAACCCGGTCAATCAGTCGTTGGCACTGACGGTCCTGCGCAAATTCGGCATTCAGGCGCAGCTGGCCGGTAATGGAGATGAAGCGCTGCAGGCGGTGCGCAGCACCACGTTTGACGTCGTGCTCATGGACGTCCAGATGCCGATCATGGACGGACTGGAAGCAACCCGCGCCATTCGGGCCTTGCCTGCCGATCGACCGCAACCCTGGATCATCGCGGTCACGGCCAATGCTTTCGAGCAGGACCGCAAGCGCTGCCTTGAAGCAGGCATGGATGACTTCGTCTCCAAACCCTTCCGTCAAGAAGCCCTGCGCGATGCTCTGCTACATGCGGGGCAGCGTACACCGGGGCAGGCCTCAGGCTAAGGCCCGCTCCAGTACTCGCGCCAGATGCAGCGCCTGGCGCTGTGTGCCGTCAGCGATCTGGTGCCGGCAACTGGTGCCGTCGGCCACGATGAGGGTGTCGGGCAGGCTGGCACGCACCGCTGGCAACAAGGACAGCTCCGCCATGCGCATCGACACCTCGGCATGGCGCGCCTCGTAGCCAAAGCTGCCCGCCATGCCGCAGCAGCCGGATTCAATCGGCTCTACCTTCAGGCCAGGCACCAGACGCAGCACGGCCAGTGTGGGCGAAAACGCGTCGAAAGCCTTCTGATGACAGTGCCCATGAACCAATGCACGTGACTCAGGCAAAGCCTTGAGCTTCAACTGCAGGCGACCTGCCGCCTGCTCGTCGGCAAGGAACTCCTCCAGCAGACGCGCATGATCGGCCAGCAGTTGGGCGGCACCCGCGACGCCCACTTCGGCATCCAGTCGCATCGCCAGGAATTCATCGCGCAGCGTGAGCAGACACGAGGGCTCGATGCCCACGATGGGCACGCCGCGTTGGGCAAAGGGCAGCAAGGCGCGCAGGGTGCGCAGTGCTTCGGCACGAGCCTGCCCCACCTGCCCCGCAGCCAGGTACGTACGCCCGCAGCACAGCGCGCGCTCGCCTTGCGCAATGCCGCTGCCAGCAGCGCCTGCCACCCGCACGTGATAGCCGGCTGCTTCGAGCACACGCAACGCAGCACGGGCGTTGTCGGGCTCCAGGTGATCGTCGAAGGTATCCACCCACAGCACGACTTCCCGCCCGCCGACTGTGCCGTTGCCGGAGGCGGATGGGCCGCGCAGGCTGCGCAAAAAGCCGTCTGAGCGAAACGCTGGCAGGCTGCGCGAGGGACTCAGTCCCACCAGGCGCGCCACCACCCGGCCCAAGGCCGGCCAGGTGGTCGGCAGATTGGCCAGCGGGGCCACGCGTGCCGCCCAGGGGGCCCAGCGCGGCAAATGAGCAATCAGGCGGTCCTTGAGCGACAGGCCATGGCGTGCATGCCAGTGATGCAGGAATTCGGTCTTCATGCGCGCCATGTCCACGCCGGTGGGGCATTCACGTTTGCAGCCCTTGCATTGCACACACAGATCCATGGCCTCATGCACTGCGGGACTGGTCAATCCATCCGGGCCCAATTGTCCCGACACCGCCAGGCGCAGGGTGTTGGCCCGACCGCGCACCAGATGCTGCTCATCGCGCGTGACCCGATAGGACGGACACATGGTGCCGGCGTCGAACTTGCGGCAATGACCATTGTTGTTGCACATCTCGATGGCCTTGGAGAACCCTTGTGCAGGATCATCCCCGGTGCCCGCGGCGCTCAACGCCACACCGTTGCCCGCGAGCACAAAGCCTTCACGCTGCGCGGCGCCGGGGGCCGGATCGCTCAGGCGGTTCCAGTCAGACCAATCCAGCGCGGTGGCAAGCGGCTGCACCGCATAGCCCGGTGCAAAGCGAAACAATGCGGCGTCGTCCATTTTCGAGGGATGCACGATCTTGCCCGGATTCAAACGGTTCTCCGGATCAAACAACCCCTTGACCTCCTCGAAGGCACGCGTGAGTCGCTCGCCAAACTGCCAGGCCACCCATTCGCTGCGCACCAGTCCATCGCCGTGCTCACCGGAAAATGCGCCCTTGTACTCGCGCACCAGTGCAGCCGCTTCTTCGGCAATGGCACGCATGCGGCTCGCTCCGCCCTCAGAACCGGCACGACGCATGTCCAGGATCGGGCGCACATGCAGCGTGCCCACGGATGCATGCGCATACCAGGTGCCCTGCGTGCCGTGACGATGAAACACGTCGGTGAGCCGATCGGTGTAATCGGCCAGGTGTTCCAGCGGCACGGCGCAATCTTCGATGAACGACACCGGCTTGCCGTCGCCCTTCATCGACATCATGATGTTCAGACCGGCCTTGCGTACCTCCCAGAGCGCCTTCTGACGCGCCTCGTCGGTCAGGTTAATCACGCTGCCGGGCAGCCCCAGATCGGCCATCAGTTCATGCAGACGTGCGAGCTTTTCATACTGCACCTCGCGCGAATCACCGGCGAACTCCACCAGCAGCACGGCCTGCGGCTCGCCCACCAGGGCACTGTCAATGACAGGCCTGAAGGCGGGATTGGCGCGTGACAGCTCGATCATCGTGCGATCGACCAGCTCGACCGCGACCGGGCCGAGCTCGACGATATGCCGCGTCAGCGCCATGGACTGGCGAAACGTAGGAAACGAGATCACGCCCAGCACCTTGGCACCGGGCAGGGGCGAGAGCTTGAGGGTGAGGCGTCGCGTCCAGGCCAGTGTGCCTTCGGAGCCCACCAGCAGATGCGCCAGATTCAGGCCACCGTCGGCGGTATACGGGCGTTGTGAGCGGGGCTCGAAAATGTCGAGGTTGTAGCCACCCACACGCCGCATGACGGTCGGCCAGACCCTGCGGATTTCATCGCGCTCGCGATCGGCGATGGCATGCAGACCGCTAACAATGTTGCGCACACGATTATTGGAGAGCGACATGTCGCCTGCAGACCCATCGCCACGTGTGAAAGTGCCCCACCAGGCCTGCGTGCCATCGTCGTGAATGGCGTCGATCCCGATCACGTTGTGCACCATGTTGCCGTAGGCGATGGAACGCGATCCACAGGAATTGTTGCCCGCCATGCCACCGATCGTGGCCTGCGCTGAAGTGGACACATCGACAGGAAACCACAGCCCATGCGGCTTGAGGAAGGCATTGAGGCGATCGAGCACCATGCCCGGCTGCACCGTCACGGTCGCGCTCGCCGGGTCTTTGCGCGCGGCTTCGGCATCAAACGCCACCACGTCGCCCAGCCACTTGGAGTGGTCGATGACCAGGGCCTCGCCGACTGTCTGGCCGCATTGCGAGGTACCGCCGCCACGCGCAAGCACCGGCACCTTCAGATCACGGGCGACATCGAGCGTAATGCTCAAGTCGGCCTCGGACCGCGGCACCGCCACGCCAAGGGGCTGGATCTGATAAATCGAGGCATCGGTGGCGTAGCGCCCGCGCGAGGCGGCATCAAACAGCACATCGCCCTGCATCTCGCGCTGCAGCCGAATGGCCAGATCGTTACGCGCCAGCCTTGGCGACAGAAAGACGCGGCGTGAAGCGACGGTGTCGTGCGGGTGGGTCATCGTGCGGTGTCCTCGTCGGGTTCAACCCATTGCGCCAGCACCGTATCGCGTTTGGCGTCGAGGTGGGCACGCAGCAGCGCGCCCAACTTGCGCCCATCGCGGCGGGTGAGTGCGTCGATCATGTCGTGGTGTTCGCGCAGCGCCGCGTCCCACTTGTCGCGATTCAGATTGGAGCGAAACCGCAGCGCCTGCAGGCGGGCATTGAGCCTCAGGTACACCGCTTCGAGCTCCGGATTGCCAGCGCAGCGCACAATCGCTTCATGGATTTCGCGATTCAGCCGGTAATAAACCGGCAGATTGCGGCGAGCGTGTGCACGCGCCATCTCGGCATGCAAGCGGGCGATTGCCTCGAGGTCGGCTTCGGTGGCGCGACGCGCAGCGAGTTCGCCGGCGGTGGCTTCCAGTACGCGCATGAGCTCGAAGGCATGCGCGATGCCAGCGCGCGACATGGCCGCGACCACTGCGCCGCGGTTGGGCAACAACTCGATGACGCCCTCACCCGCCAGGGTGCGCAGCGCTTCGCGAAGCGGCGTGCGCGACACCTGCAACTGCTCGCACAGCACGCGCTCATTCAGGTGCG
>JBIKKG010000139.1:0-8440 GCA_044360485.1 Burkholderiaceae bacterium
GTCTTCAATTGCCTCAAGGGGCAAGCGATCTGGCTGTCCGCCGCCAAGGAGTTTCAGTCCGGTACAGTCACCGACTCGATGATGGCGCTAGCCGCCTGGATGATGTGCAACAGCCAGGATCGCGCCACGCTGGAACTGCTCGGTCGTCTGGAGGTGACTTGAAGCCCGACTGCGATGTGTATCTCGGTGCGCTCCAGCGTGATCTGCTCGAGGAGGTTGCGCCGAACTTGCCAGGCTCCTGGGAGCAGGCGATTGTCATGCGACACATGGCGCTGCTGCCGGTGGTCAGGCAAGAACTCGAGCGCGGTGTGCAGCGCCGGGTGGAGGAGAACACGGCCATGCGAGCCGTGTTTGCGCAGGCGCTGCAGGTGGTGACCGATGCGGACTTGCTGGCCCGAATGAAGGAGGCGGTGGCCTCCCGTGACGAGAGCCTGCTGGTGAGCGCGCTCGATACCAGCAACCACCGTCTGCGCAGCCTGCTGACCGATCTGCATCACCACATCGATACGTGCAGCACGCAGCAGACCGCGCCTGACCTGCAAGTACTGGAAATGGCGATCTGGCGCGAGCTGGTGGCATCCACGGTGCGTCGGCAGGTGGATCTCGGGCGTTTTTGATGCTGCAAAACTGTGGTGCCGCAACGCTGATGCCGCGATAATGACCAATGCTCCCTTTGAGCTGACAGAAGAACTGACTGAACCACGGAGGAACCACTATGTCTTTCATCAATGACCGCCGCCGCGTGCTGCAGGCCGGTGCTGCACTGGCTGCATCGACGGCCCTGTCGGCTCGCGCTCAGGATCTGACCAAACCGCTTCGCATCATCGTGCCCCTGCCGGCGGGCGGGGTGGCCGACAACTCGGTGCGCATCTTCGCGGACCAGTGGACCACGCAGACCAAGCAGCCTGTCACGGTAGACAACCGCCCTGGCGGCTCGTACGCCATCGGCATGCAGCAGATCATTGCAGCGCCGGCTGATGGCAACACATGGATTCACCTGAACAGCGACATGACCGCGGCCCAGGCGACCTTCCAGCGTTATGACATGAACCGTCAGCTGTCAGTCATCGGCCTGGGCGGCAGTACGCCGGGCGCCATTTTCGTCAGTGAATCGTCGCCCTGGCGCAGCGTGAAAGAGCTCACCGACTGGATCCGCGCCAACCCCAACAAGCTCTCGTATGGCGCGGTGGTGGGCGGCCTCGGTCACTTGCATGCGGCCAACTTTCTGCGTAAGCAGAACCTGACCGGCACCGTGATCGCATTCAAGGGCGGCCCGGACTCCATGACCGCGCTGGCGCAGGGCGAATTGCAGATGTGCATTTCGGCGCTGCCGCTGATCATCCCGTTCAAGGGCAAGGTGCGTGTGCTGGCTGTGATGACCGATCAGCGCTCGGCGCTGGCGCCCGACGTGCCCACCTACAAGGAGCTGGGGCTGGATTTGCCCGAGCTCGACTTCTGGGGCGGCTTTGCAGCGCCAGCCGGTACACCGCCTGCCACCATCGCATCGATCAATCGCACCATGAACGATGTGCTCAAGCACCCCAATGTGACCAGCAAGTACATGGCGCAGGGCATGGTGGCCAAGGGGTCGTCGTCCGAGGCGCTGACGAAGATGATTTCCGATGATCTGCGCTGGATGGCGCCTTACGCCAACGAGCTGAATCTCAGGGCTGGCTGATTGAGTGTTCGCGTGCGGGCCAAGATGGCCCCGCACGCACCTTCACTGTGACCGGCCACAGCCTGTGCAAACGTGCGCAGGCCAAGTCACGGCACGTACAGGCACCTACAGGTGCGTCCCGGCAGGCGTGTCACGATCAGTCTGGTAGCGAGTCTGCAGTGCGGCGCGCGCGGCTAAGATGCGCCGTCAGGAGACATCGCCATGCACATCACTGATCTGTTCTTTCGCGGCTATCGCACCCATCCTGAACGCCTGGCTTTCGCAGGGGAGGGAGGCGATCTCACCTATGCGCAGTCGTATGCGCTGAGCAATCGCATCGCGCGGCGCTTGCGCACCGGCGGACTCGCCACGGGCGACAAGTTCGCGGTACTTAGCCCGAACACACCGCTGGCGATGCTCGCCATGCTGGGCGGGTTGCGTGCGGGCGGTGCCTGGTCCAACCTGAACATGCGGGCCGCGGTGCCCGACATCCTGCACATCCTGGCAGCGGGCCGTTGCAGTGTGCTGTTCTTTCATCCAGCCGCCGCCGGCATGATCGATGAGATCCGCGCCGGTGTACCGACCTTGCGCGAGCTGGTGTGCATCGGTGGTGACGATGCCCGTGCGCCCTCGCTGGCGACATGGCTCGGTGATGCCGAGGATGCGCCGCTCGATCTGCGTCTGCCCGAAGACGCACAGGGTTTTCAGGGCGCCACCGGCGGCACCACCGGCCGCTCCAAGCTCACGGTGGGCAGCAACCGCATGATGCTCACCGCCGTCATGGCCTGGGCCACCTGCCTTCAGTACGACTCACCCCCCGTGAATCTGGCGGTGGCACCGATCACGCATGCCGCGGGCTTCGTTGCCTTAGGCATGGGCCAGTTTGGTGGCACCACGATCATGATGAGCACGCCCGATGTGGGCCACATGATCGATCTGATCGAGCAGCATCGCGTCGACACGCTCTTTTTGCCGCCCACGCTCATCTATGTGCTGCTCGCACATCCGCGCGCAGCGACGGCTGATTTTTCTTCGTTGCGCTATCTGATCGCCGCGGCTTCGCCCTTTGCGCCGGAGAAAATCGCCGAAGCGGTGCAACGTTTCGGTCCGGTGGTATGTCAGGCGTTCGGGCAGACCGAGTCGGGCTTTCCGACCACCTTCATGTCGCCGCGCGAAATGGCTGAAGCGGTGCGTGACCCGGCCAAGCGCCATCTGCTGCTGTCATGCGGGCGGCCTACCGTGATCGTGGAAGACATGGCCATCATGGATGAGTCGGGGCGGCTGCTGCCAGCTGGCGAAACTGGCGAGGTGGTGCTGCGTGGCCCCACGGTGATGAACGGCTATCTGGATGACGAGGCGGCCACCACCGAGATCCAGCAATACGGCTGGCATCACACCGGTGATATCGGCAAGTGCGATGCGGACGGCTATTTCTACATCACTGACCGCAAGCGCGACCTGATCATCTCGGGTGGCTTCAACATCTTTCCCTTCGAGGTGGAAAGCGCGCTGATGAAGCATCCAGCGGTGCAGGACTGCGCGGTGATCGGTGTGCCCGACGACAAGTGGGGCGAGGCGGTCAAGGCCTGCGTTCAGCTCAAACCGGGCCAGTCAGCCAGTGGTGAGGAGTTGATCGCCTGGGCGAAGGAGCAGGTGGGGTCGATGAAGGCGCCTAAGTCGGTCGACTTCATTGAGTCGCTGCCGCGCAGCCCGGTGGGCAAGGTGCTCAAGCGCGATCTGCGCGTGCCGTACTGGGCCGGCAAGACACGCGCGGTGGGCTAAGTCAGTGACTGAGCCCGCGCTTCAAACAGAGGCGAAGAAGCGGTTCTGCGGGCGCGCGAGCCCCAGGTGATCGCGCAGGGTGCTGCCCTGATACGCCGTGCGGAAAATGCCGCGGCGCTGCAGCTCGGGCACGACGAGGTCCACGAAATCGTTGAGCCCCACAGGTACCGTGGGGAACATGACATTGAAGCCGTCGCAGGCCTCGGTTTCGAGCCAGTGCTGCATCGTGTCGGCAATTTCTGAAGCGGTGCCCACCATCTTCAGTCCACCGTAGCCGCTCACGCGCTGCGCCAGTTGCCGCACCGTAAGAGACTCGCGGCGCGCCTGCGCCACCAGCGCGTCCTGACCGCTCTGGCTGGCATTGGTGCGCGGCAACTCGGGCAGCGGGGCGTCGAGTTCGAACTGCGAAGCATCCACCCCCAAGCGCAGCGACAAATTGGGTAATGCGCTTTCCACGTGCACCAGACTGTCGAGCAGGGCCTGACGGTCGACGGCCTCCTGCGTGCTGCGCCCCACGGTCACCAGTGCACCGGGCAGGACCTTCAGCGCATCGGAGGCGCGGCCGGCCGCGTTCAGGCGAGCTTGCATGTCGGCATAAAAGCGCCTGCCGTCTTCGATGGTGCGACTGCTGCCGAAGATGACCTCGGCGGTGCGTGCAGCCAGGTCTTTGCCTGCCTCTGAGGCACCCGCCTGCACGATGACCGGCCAGCCCTGGATCGGCCTCGCAATGTTCAGCGGCCCCCGCACATTCAGATGCTCACCATGGTGGTCCAGCACATGCAGCCGGGGCTCATCGAAGAACAGACCGCTGTCCTGATCGCGCAGCCAGGCATCGTCGGCCCAGCTGTCCCACAGGCCGGTGACCACATCGAAAAATTCATGCGCACGCCGGTACCGCTCGTCGTGCTCCACATGCTCGGTCATCCCGAAGTTGAGTGCGGCGTCGGGGTTGGACGTGGTGACGATGTTCCAGCCGGCGCGCCCGCCACTGATGTGATCAAGCGAGGCAAAGCGGCGGGCGATGTGATACGGCTCATCGAAGGTGGTGGACGCGGTGGCCACCAGCCCGATGCGCTCGGTGACCATTGCCAGGCTGGAGAGCAGGGTGAGGGGTTCGAACGAGGTGACCGTGGCGCTGCGACGCAGGGCTTCGATCGGCATGTTCAGCACGGCCAGGTGGTCGGCCATGAAGAAGGCATCGAAGCAGCCGCGCTCAAGCGTCTGAATGAAGCTCACCAGGTGCTTGAGGTTGAAGTTGGCATCGGCCTGAGCGCCGGGGTAGCGCCACCAGGCGGTATGGATGCCGACAGGGCGCATGAAAGCGCCCAGATGCAGGGTCTTGGTCATGGACGTCTGTGCAGGGGCGTGGAATCAGACGGTGATGTGCTCCAGCGCCTGACGGTACTTTTCGATGGCTTGCTCTCGGCGCAGCGGCAGGTGATACGAGGGGAAGAGCGTGTCGCTGGGGGTGTAGTCGCGCAGCATCTGTTTGGCCAGCGTGGTCTTGTGCACTTCCACCGGACCGTCGGCCAGGCCCACGTGATACGACTGCATCACCAGATGGGCAAAGGGCATTTCCTCGGAGATGCCCAGTGATCCGTGGAGCAACAGCGCGCGCGAGGCGATGTCATGCAGCACCTTGGGCATGGCGGCCTTCACGGCCGAAATGTCCTTGCGTACCTTCTTGTAATCCTTGTGCTTGTCGATGAGCCAGGCGGTGCGCAGCACCAGCAGCCGGAACTGCTCCAGTTCGATCCAGGAATCGGCCAGGCGCTCCTGCACCATCTGCTTGTCAGCCAGCCGCTCGCCCTGCGTGCGACGTGAGATGACCCGCTCGCACATCATGTCCAAAGCCCGCCGCGCCTCGCCGATGGTGCGCATGGCGTGGTGGATGCGCCCGCCCCCCAGGCGCACCTGCGCCACCACGAAGGCTTCGCCGCGACCGCCCAGCATGTGGTCAGCCGGCACGCGCACCTGATCAAAATTCAGATAGGCATGGGTCGGTGTTTTTTCGGTGACGAAACCCACATCGCGCACGAACTCAAGGCCCGGGGTGTTCCGGGGCACGATGAACATCGACATGGTCTTGTAGGGCGAAGCGTCGGGGTCGGTGACCGCCATCACGATCAGGAACTCGGCATAGCGCGCATGCGAGGCGAACCATTTCTGACCGCTGATCACCCAGTCATCGCCATCACGCACGGCACGGGTCTTGAACACCTTGGGGTCGGCGCCGCCTTGTGGCTCGGTCATGGCGAAGCACGAGACGATCTCGTTATCCAGGAGCGGCTGCAAAAAGCGGCGCTTTTGCTCGGGTGTGCCGTAGTGGGCGAGGATCTCGGCATTACCGCTGTCGGGCGCCTGGCAGCCGAATACCGTGGGGCCGTACTGCGAGCGCCCCAGAATTTCGTTGAGCAGGGCGAGCTTGACCTGGCCGTATCCCTGGCCACCCAGCTCAGGGCCCAGGTGACAGGCCCACAGCTTGCGGCGGCGCACTTCCTGCTGCAGCGGGCGCACCAGCACGTTGCGCCGCGGGTCGGTCACATTGGCCGGATGACCCAGCACCAGGTCCAGCGGCTCGATTTCTTCGCGAACGAAGCGGTCTACCCAGTCGAGTTGTGCCTGATAGGCGTCATCGGTTTCGAAATCCCAGGCCATGTCGGTCTCCTCAGTGGTCGTTGTGTCCGTCAGGCCGTATTGTCAGCCCGTCTGTCCCAAGAGGAACACAACATGAGTTACGACGCACCGTTTGCAGGGCTGAAAGTGGTCGACCTGAGCCAGGGCATTGCCGGCCCGTACAGCGCCATGCTGCTGGCCCAGCAGGGCGCGCAGGTGATCAAGGTGGAGGGCACGGGCGAAGGCGACTGGAGCCGGGTGCTGGGCAAGCGCTACGGCGACCATTCCGCCTTTTCGGTGATCGGCAATCTGGGCAAGCGCAGCGTGGCCCTCGACTTGAAGACCGAGGCGGGCAAGTCGGTGCTATGGCGACTCATTCAGGGCGCCGATGTGTTCATCGAGGGGTTTCGCCCCGGGGTGATCCGTCGGCTGGGCTTCGACTATGAAGCGGTCTCGGCACGTGAGCCCGGCATCATCTATCTGTCGATTTCGGGTTTCGGCCAGAGCGGCCCGCTGGTGGGGCGCCCGGCGATGGACCCGGTGCTGCAGGCCTTCACCGGCCTGACGGGAGAGAACCATGGTGAAGATGGCATTCCGCATCGGGTGCCGGTCATTCCGGTGGACATGGTCACTTCGCTCTATGCGTTCCAGGCGCTGTCCTCAGCGCTTTATGCGCGACGCAGCGAGCCGCGTGGCCGGTACCTGGATGCGAGCCTCATGCAAGGCGGCGCGGGTCTGCAGGCCATTCGCATGATCTCGGCGATTCTGGAAGGCGGCCCGGTGCGCCCGGGCGGTGTGCCTGGTGGGTCGTTTCAGACCGCCGATGGCTGGATCACGATTGCTGTCATCCATGACCGTGAATGGCGTGCCGCCTGCGAAGCCTTTGAGCGGCCTGAGTGGGCCACCGACCCGCGTTTTGCGACGGTGGCTGCACGCTTTGAAAACGAAGCAGTCCTGGTGACCGAACTGCGCGCATATTTGAAGACGCAAGGCTCGACCCACTGGTGCGCGCGCCTGGCGCAGGCCAACGTGATGCACGAGCGGGTGAACCGCTATGCGGATTTCGTGAAGGAGCCCCAGGTGATAGAGACCAATGCTGTGGCCTGGCTGTCGCAACCCGGCATCCCGCGTCCGGTGCCGGTGGCCAACCTGCCCGGCATGGCGCCGTTTGTGGACGGCTCCTTCAAGGGCACCTCGCCGGCGCTGGGCCAGCACACGCGCGAGGTCTTGCGTGAGCACGGATTTGATGAGGGGCAGATCAATGCGCTGGCGGCCCAGGGGGTTATTGGCGGGGCGGGATGCTGATTGACCGTCACGCGAGCGCGCACGGATCGGGCGTGAGGTCTCGGCGCTATTTGAGTGCCATCCAGGGGCCATCGGAGCCTGCACAGCCGGACTGACAGGCCGTGCCTGGGGCGGACGACTCAGGGGTGATTCCGAGACTCCCTGTATCGTCTCGCCTCGTTCGTCCTTCGTATCGGCTCCGCTTTGATCTCTCTTCGCAATCTGGTCCTGCGCCGCAGTGCCAAGGTCCTGCTCGATCGCACCTCGGTCACGATCACCCCCGGTGAAAAAGTGGGCCTGGTCGGGCGCAATGGCGTGGGCAAATCCACGCTCTTTGGGCTGCTCAATGGCAGCCTGCATGAAGATGCCGGCGACTTTTCTTTTCCGCGGCAATGGCGTCTGGCCCAGGTAGCGCAGGACATGCCCGAGACCGATGACAGCGCCACCGACTTCGTGATTGGGGGCGATACACGGCTCACCGAGCTGCGCGCAGCGCTTGAGGTGGCTGAGACCCGCTTTGCCGCCGACCCGAATGACGAGGAAGCGGGCATGGCGATTGCGCATGTCTACAGCGACCTGGCCGATGCCGGCGAACACGATGCCAGCGCGCGTGCGCAGGCCCTGATCCTGGGGCTGGGCTTTGGGGTGCACGAGCTCGAGCAGCCAGTGAACAGTTTTTCGGGCGGCTGGCGCATGCGCTTGCAGCTGGCCCGTGCGCTGATGTGCCCCAGCGATCTGCTGTTGCTGGATGAACCGACCAATCACCTCGACCTGGATGCGCTGGTCTGGCTGGAGGCATGGTTGAAGTCGTATGCCGGCACGATGATCGTGATCAGCCACGACCGCGAGTTTCTGGATGCGGTGACCGCGGTGACGCTGCACATCGATAACGCGCAACTGGTGCGCTACGGCGGCAACTACAGCAAGTTTGAAGAAATGCGCTCAGAGCAACTGCTGCTGCAGCAGGCGGCTTTTGCCAAGCAGCAGGACAGGATCGCGCATCTGCAGAAGTTCATCGATCGATTCAAGGCCAAGGCCAGTAAGGCCAAGCAGGCACAAAGCCGCGTCAAGGCGATCGAGCGCATGGAAAAAGTGGCGCCG
>JBIKKG010000022.1:0-26379 GCA_044360485.1 Burkholderiaceae bacterium
TCAAAGCGCACGGGCATGCCCAGCGACTTGAGAATGCCCGCGGCTTGACGGGCGCGTTCGGGCTTGCTCACCGCCCCGGAAGGCGAGATGAGATAAATCATGGGCGCGGTGGCCTGGCGTACGGTCGGTGCGGTCATGTGCAGTGCATCGGAGGCGGCCTGGCGCAAGGCTTCCGGGGAAGCGGTTGACCGCCGCATGTTCAATGTGGATCAGTTCAATGTCGGTCCGTCAGCGCGGCATGTTCCTCACGCCATGCTGCGTGCAATCAATGACGTAGTATCGCCCGACCCCATGCATTCACCGAAATATCGATGAGCCTGTCCGACACCACCCTGCTGGGCCTGTATCGCACCATGTGCCGCATTCGCGCCTTCGAGGACGCGGCCGAGGAAACCAGCCGGGGCGGCGTCGCTGCCTTTGGCCAAACCGCTGGCAACGCGCTGGTACGCGGCCCGCTGCACCTGTCGACCGGCCAGGAGGCGGTGGCCGCAGGCGTGTGCGCGCATCTGCGCCTGGCCGATTGCCTGACCTCCACACATCGCGGTCATGGTCACACGCTGGCCAAGGGCGCCGATCTGTCGCGCATGATGCTCGAGCTCTTCGGGCGCGCCGGTGGGTTTTGCGGCGGCAAGGGCGGCTCCATGCATATCGCCGATTTTTCGGTCGGCATGCTGGGCGCCAATGGCGTGGTGGCTGCGGGCATTCCCATTGCAGTGGGGGCTGCACAGTCGCTCAAGGTCCGGGGCGTGGACGCCCTGGCCGTCACCTTTTTTGGCGATGGCGCGATCAATCGCGGCCCCTTCGCCGAAGGTCTGAACTGGGCGGCTGCGTTTTCGTTGCCAGTGCTCTTTGTGTGCGAGGACAACCAGTGGTCAGCCACGACGCGCACCTCCGCCATGTCAGCGGGTGACGGTGCAGCGGCTCGGGCGCAGGCTGCAGGCGTGCCGTCAGAGACGATCGACGGCATGGACGTCGAAGCAGTGCATGCGGCAGCTGGGCGGCTGGTCGCGCAGATCCGTGCAGGCCAGGGGCCACGCCTGCTGCATGCGCGCACCTATCGCTTCAAGGGACATGTGTCGGTCGATCCGGCGGCCTATCGCGATCCGGCCGAAGTGGCCCGTGCACTGGAAGGCGACCCGTTGCCACTCACCCGCGCCAGGTTGCTGGCGCGCGGCCTGCTGCAGGGCGATGTGGATCGCGCGATGCACGACGCACGCACTGAAGTGCAGGCGGCAGTGGACGCCGCGACCGTTGCGCCCTGGCCCGACCCGCAAGCGGCCTTCACGGACATTCAGGATATCGGCGCAGGGAGGTGGGCATGAGCACTCAGCACATGACCTATGCCCAGGCCGGCGCCGATGCGCTGGCACGAGCCATGCGCGAGGACCCCATGGTGGTGGCGCTGGGCGAAGACCTGGGTCGCGGCGGTATCTTCGGTCAGTACGCCGGGCTACAGGCTGAGTTTGGCGCGCAGCGCGTCATCGATACGCCGATTTCCGAATCAACCATCGTGGGCGCTGCCGTGGGCATGGCGCTCACCGGCCTCAAGCCCGTGGTGGAGATGCGGGTGATCGATTTCGCCTTGTGCGCCATGGACGAGATCGTGAACCAGGCCGCCAAGAACCGGTTCATGTTCGGCGGCCAGAGCAGGGTACCAGCGGTGATTCGCATGCCGATCGGCATCTGGAGCGCGTCGGCAGCCCAGCACTCGCAGTCGCTCGAGGCCTGGTTTGCCCATGTGCCGGGTCTGGTGGTGGTGGCGCCCGCCACGCCCCAGGACAACCACGGCCTGCTGCGCGCCGCGATCGACTGCGGCGACCCGGTGGCCTACTTTGAACACAAGGAGTTGTGGGGAGAAAGTGGCCTGGTGCACCCTGCCGAGCCGGTACCGCTGGGCCGTGCACGCGTGGCGCGTGCGGGACGCGATCTCACGCTGGTGAGCTGGAGCAAGGCGGTGCATGGCTGCCTGCAGGCGGCCGTCGAGCTCGAGGCACAAGGCGTACAGGCCGAAGTGATCGATCTGCGCACGTTATGGCCCTGGGACCGCGACACGGTCCTGGCCTCGGCGGCGCGCACCGGTCGGGTTCTGGTCGTGCATGAAGCGGTGCAGGTCGCCGGATTTGGCGCCGAAATTGTGGCCACGCTGGCGCAGGAAGGGGTCGCGCGGCTGGCGCGGCTGGGTGCGCCGCGCGCACCCGTAGGGTATGCGCCCGGGCTGGAGGCGCTGGCACGCCTGTCTGCGCAAAAGATCGTGGCGGCTGCACAGGCCTTGTTGCGTCGCTAAACACACGCTCAGCAAAGGCGGCCCGCGGGCGCGCCACGAAAGCACAACGCGCTTCAGACGGGCCGCGCGCCGCGCGCCGGACGTCCGCCGTGACTTGCATCAATGGCCGCTCTCGCAGTGTGAACGGCACGTGACGAAAGCCCTCGTTCGGGGGGGGTGCGATCCCTACACTTTTCTACATCGACTCCCGGTGTACCGCCATGATTTTCGACGACAGGACAGAAAGCGCTGCAGAGGCCCATGACGACGGCGCGGGCGGGCATCACGTGCCGCGCGCCCAGCGCATCGGCGAATCCGTGATGATCATCGACGTGGATCAATCGGCTGCGATTCGGGCGCGCCACGGCTCGGCTGCGGGCGAACAGCTGGCCCAGGCAGTCGCCGAGACCCTGCGCCGCCGGCTGCGGCCAGGAGACCGTCTGGCACTGCTGCGCGAAGACGAATTCATGGCCGTGTTGCCTGGGGCACAGACTGCCGATCTGCCGCGCATCGAGGCGCGGCTGCGCGACGGCGTCAAAGGCATGCGGCTGTCGATCGCCGGCAGGGAATGGCAGCTCAGCTGCACCATCGGGTCTGCCTGCAGTCAACAGCTGGCCGAGCAGCCGCGTCGGTTGGATTCCCTGGTGCGCATCGCTGATGCAGCGCTGTACCGCGCGAAAACATCATCGCTGGCCCACTGAACCGGCCGATTCAACGCTCGAAACTCCGCTGACTGACCGACCTTTTTTCAACGCAATGCCTGGCCCTCTTCTTTTCGGCTGATTCGCTCCCCTGTTTGCCGTGACGCGCCACATAGCGCGCCACTTAGTGCGCCACAAAGTGTCTCTCCTCTTTCGAGATCGCCCCTGATGGCCGCGCTGTGCGGTCATCACTCTGAACCCGAACCGATCGCGCCGTCAGTGCGCGCAGGGCGCTTCGGGTATCGTTGAGCCGTCAATCACGACAGGCCGACCCGCGGGGCACGGCCACGGCCACAGGGAGACACCATGAGCACCACGCCGACGCAGGCCATCATTGGCCTGACCGCCTCTGAGTCCACGCCTTACTGGCCCCAGCCCGTGCGTGCGCCCGCCGGGGCGCCCAATGTCGTGTACATCGTGTTCGATGACCTGGGCTTTGCCGACCTGGGCTGCTACGGCTCCGAGATCGCCACACCCCACATTGACGCGTTGGCCAAAGGCGGGCTGCGCTACACCAACTTCCATACGACCGCCCTGTGCTCACCCACTCGTGCGGCCTTGCTGACCGGACGCAACCATCACTCGGTGGGCATGGGCGGGCTGGCAGACTGGGACCTGGGTTTTCCGGGCATGCGCGGGCGCATTGCCAAAAGCGCAGGCACCCTGGCGGAAATGCTGCGGCTGGCGGGCTACAACACCTTTGCCACCGGCAAGTGGCATCTGACGCCGACGTTCGAAACCTCGCAATCGGGGCCCTTCGACCAATGGCCGCTGCAACGCGGTTTTGATCGCTTCTATGGCTTTCTGGAAGGCGAAACCAGCCAGTGGCACCCCGAGCTGGTGCGCGACAACCACCATATCGAAGCGCCGGACCACGAGGGCTATCACCTGTCCGAGGACATCGTCGATCAGTCGATCGAATTCATCACCGAGCAAAAGGCCATCACCCCCGAGAAACCTTTCTTTCTCTATATGTGCCTGGGCGCGCAGCACGCGCCTCACCATGCGCCGGCGCACTTCGTCGACAAGTACATGGACGCGGCCGAGAAGGGCTGGGATGTGGTGCGCAGCGAGCGGCTGGCGCGCCAGAAGGCGATGGGCATCGTGCCGGCCGATGTGGAAATGCCTCCGCGCAACGCCGGGGTCAAGGCTTGGGATACGCTGAGCGATGGCGAACGCCGGCTCGCGGTGCGGCTGCAGGCGGCGTTTGCGGGCATGCTCGAGCACGCCGATCTGCAGATCGGGCGGCTGGTGTCGTTCCTGGCGCAATCGGGTCAGCTTGAAAACACCGTGATCGCGCTGATTTCCGACAACGGGGCAAGCCAGGAAGGGTCGCCCTTCGGCACGGTCAATGCCCTGCGCTATTTCAACGGCGTGCGCGACACGCTCGAAGAGAACCTGGCGCACCTCGACGAGATCGGTCAGGCGCGGCTCAACAACAACTATCCGTTGGGCTGGGCGATGGCGGGCAACACGCCGCTGAAGCGCTACAAGCAAAACACGCACGGTGGCGGCATTCGTGATCCGCTGATCGTGCATTTCCCCAAGCGCATTACCGAGGGTGGCGGCGTGCGCCATCAGTTTCACCATGTGTGCGACATCACGCCTACCGTGCTGGAGCTGACCGGCGTGCCGGTGCCCGCGAGCATCAATGGGGTGACCCAGCAGCCGCTGGAAGGCACGAGCCTGGCCTACAGCTTCGCCGCAGCCGATGCACCGACCCGCAAGCACACGCAGTACTTCGAGATGCTGGGGCATCGGGGGATCTGGCACGAAGGCTGGAAGGCGGTCACCTGGCATCGGCCGGGAACGCCCTTCGAGGCCGATCAGTGGGAGCTCTATCACCTAGCGAGCGACTTCAACGAGATGCATGACCTGGCTGCCGAACAGCCCGCCAAGCTGCAGGAGATGATTGCCCGCTGGTTCTCGGAGGCCGGCGCCTGTCAGGTGCTGCCCCTGAACGACACGCTGAACCGCTTCGTGAGCTCCAACCCGCACAGCGTGGCCGCGCGCCGTCATTGGGAGCTCAAGCCCGGGGGCGGGCGCATTCCGCAGGCGGCATCACCCGATATCCGCAACCGCTCCTACCGCATCACCGCCCATGTCGACATTCCCGCGGGCGGTGCTCAGGGCGTGCTGGTAGCGCAGGGTGACTGGTGCGGCGGCTATGCGTTCTATCTGCAGGACGGCCATCTGGTGCACGACTACAACTTCGTCAATCGCCACTACATCGTGCGCTCGGACCGCCCCGTGCCCAGCGGGCGCTGCGAGCTGACCTATGCCATGCGCAAGACCGGCGAGTACACCGGCGAGGGCACGCTCTACATCAATGGACAGGCCTGCGGGAGCGTGGCGCTGCCGCAAACCTATCGCGCGCAGGCGTCATTCATCGGTCTGGAAGTGGGCCGAGCACCGCGCCCTTCGGTCGGCGAGTTCGAAGCGCCCTTCCCGTTCACGGGCGTGCTGCACACGCTGGTGTATGACCTGGCCGATGACCAGGTCACCGATGCGCAGGGCGAGTTGCGCGCAGCGCTGCGTCAGCAGTAACACGCGCCGCGCACGTGCAGACCGGCCGGCGCGCGCGCCAGTCGGCCTGCCCTCTGGGTGGACTCAGGCCTTGCGGCTGCGCGCCACCACGTCTTCGATCTTGCTCACGAGCGGTGCGCCCAGCTGCGCTTTCCAGCGGGCATACGGGCGACGGCAGGCAATCTGCCACTGCTCCATTTCGGCAGGCGTAGGCACGACCACATCGACGCCCAGGGCACGCACCCGCTCCACATCCACTGCGTAGATGTCGCGCACGATCTTGATCTGCTGCGCGGCGGCGTCCTGTGCCGCCTCGCGCACGATCTTCTGGTCCTGCGGTGACCAGGACTGGAACACCGGATTGGCGATGGCAAAGAGCAGGATGTCGTTGGAGTAATTCCACTTGGTCACGTACTTCTGGCCGAGCGTGTGAATCTTGGCGGCCATGAACAGCTCCATCGGATTCTCCTGACCGTCGACCGCGCCGGAGGCCAGCGCGGGCTGCGCATCGGCCCAGCTCATCGCGGTGGGGTTGGCGCCCATGCCCGACATGATCTCCAGATACATGGGGCTCGCCACCATGCGGATCTTCAGGCCCTTGAGGTCTTCGGGCTTGCGCACCGGGCGTTTGCTGTTCGACAACTGCCGGTAGCCGGTTTCACCAATCGCCAGCGGCTCGGCACCTGCCTTGCGGATGATGTCGAAGAAGTCCTTCTGCACCGCGTCAGACGCCACCACGGCGTCGTAGGCTTTGTGATCAGGCATCAGGAACGGCATGGCGAAGATGCCGCACTCCTTGACCGTACCCGACCAGTTGATGGGTGCGCCGCACAGCACGTCGATGATGCCCTGGCGCATGGCCGCGAACTCGCGATCCTGCTGACCCTGCACCAGGCTGGCGCCCGGGTACTGCTTGATGTTGATGCGCCCATTGGTGCGCTCGCGCACCAGGTTCGCGAAAATTTCACCGCCCTTGCCCCAGGCGAAGCTCGGTGGCACGACGGTCGACATCTTGTACTCGGCGCGGTACTGCTGCTGCGCCTTGAGGATGGTGGGAAAGCCCAGCACCGCCGCACCGGTGGCGGAGGATTTGAGAAGGTCACGTCGCTGCATGGAGGCGTCTCCTGAGGGGGGCTCGTGGTGGAGCCGTTGTATGGAACTGTTCTGCGCGGTGTTTCGCGCCGCATTTCGCGTGATTGCGGGCCTGCAGCAGGGCGCGAGTCAAACAGGCCGCAGCCGCCGTGTCAATCACCCGGGCTCACCGCAGATCAATAACCCAAGGCTCGCGGCAGCCATAGTGCGAGTTCGGGAAACGCCGCGACCAAGCCCGCCGCAACCAAAAAAGACACCACCAGCCAGCCCACCCAGGGCACGGTCTGCTCGATGCGCACCCCGGCCAGCCGGCAGGCCACCAGCAGATTCACTGCCATAGGCGGAGTGAATTGCCCGATGGCGATCAGCATGGTGAGCAGCACCCCGAACCAGACCGGGTCCCAGGCGAAGAGGCGCATGAGCGGCACAAAGAGCGGCAGGAAGATCAGGAAGATCGACACGCCATCCAGGAACATGCCCACGATGAGCAGCAGCACGGCCAACAGAGCGAGGGTGGCGGCGCTGCCCAGCCCCAGATGGCGGATCGCATCGACCAGCGGATCGGCCAGACCCAGGGTCGCCACCGAGTAGGCGAAGATCGCCGCCAGGCCCAGCACCAGCATGATCACCGCAGAGGTTTCGGCAGCCTCCAGGAAGATGCCCCAGAGGTCTCGGACGCCGATCGTCCGGTGTACAAACATCCCGACTGCCAGACCATAGACCACCGCCACCACGGCCGCTTCGGTTGGCGTGAACCAGCCGGCTCGCATGCCGCCCAAAATGAGCACTGGTGCGGCCAGACCCCAGGACGCTTCCCGCAGGGAAGCCCAAAAGGGCGGACGCGGGAGTTCTCGTTCGGCCTGCCCCAGGCCATGGTGGCGCGACATCCAGATGGCCGGAATGATCAGCGCAAGCCCGGCCAGAATGCCTGGCACCATGCCCGCCGCAAAGAGTGCCGGCACCGAGGCGCCCGGCACCATCACGCTGTAGACGATGAAGGCAATGGAGGGCGGAATGAGCACATCGGTGGCGGCGGCGGCACCCACGACGGAGGCCGAAAACGGCGCCGGGTAACCGGCTCGCGCCATGGCCGCGATCATGACCCCGCCGACCGCGGCCGCATTGGCGGGGCCCGAACCCGATATGCCACCCATCACCATGGCCACCAGAATCGCCACCATCGGCAGCATGCCGGGTGCGCGCCCGGTGCAGGCCACTGCAAAGTCGACCATGCGTTTGGCGACACCGGAGCGGTCGAAAATGGCGCCCACCAGTACGAACATGGGCAAGGCCAGGAGCGGGTATTTGGCAATGCCGGCGTAAAAGTTCTGGGGGGCGGCCAGCAAGCCCCACAACATGGACTCGCCATTGGCCAGTGCAATGGCCAATGCGCCGCCCACGCCCAGCGCGACGCCAATTGGCACGCCCAGCATCATCAGGACGAGAAAGGACACAAAGAGCAGCGCGCCGATCATCGGTCAGTGCCACTCGAACCGGACGGCGGTGTCGTGTCAAGGCTGTGAGTGCTCTGGGCTGCGTCGCCCCCGGGCAGCATCTGACCGCGGCGCACCCGCACGAACACCTGCGCGGCACGCGCGGCCAGCGCAAAACACAGCAGCGGCACCCACACCGTGTACCACCAGCGCGGCACACCCAGCGCCATGGTGGTTTCGGCAAAGTGAAACTCGTCCCACACCACACGCAAAGACAGCAGACCCAGGAGGATGAAAAAGCCGCAGGTGGCAGCAGCAGAAAGCAGGCCCAGGCGCCGCCTGCGCTGCGCCGGTCCGGTCTCATAGAAAAATTCAATCCGCACATGCCGATCGCGTGTGGCGGCGCCGCATGCGCCAGCGAGCGTCATGATCACCATGAGCGCAATCGACACTTCCTCGGTCGGCGCCAGCGTTTCGTCAGTCAGGTAGCGCACCACCACATTGGCCAGTGTGAGGAGCACCAGCCCGGCCATGCAGAGCACAGCGATCGTGTCTTCCCATTGCACGCGGACTGGTCTGCCAGATGGTGGGCGGACAGCGGTGTCGGCAGAGCGATCGGGGGGAGCGGACATGCAGGGCATCGGCAAGAAGGAACCGCCATTGTGCCGGCAAGGCGCCTGCGTCGCTGAGTTCGCTACACTCGAGCGACCCCGTGCGCGACCTGATCGCGCACATCTGGGCGCACATTCACCCGCCGCGATCCCTCCAGCGCATGCAGCGCAACGCCCCTCCTTCTGCAGGCACCTCGGTGCGCTCGCCCGCACTGACACTGGCCCGCACGCTCGTCGTGGCCCTGGCCGGTGGTGCGCTCTTCCATGCCATCCATGCGCCCCTGCCCTGGATGCTCGGGCCGCTGATCGCCTGTGCGCTGGCGAACATGGGTGGTGCGCAACTGCGCCTGCCAGCAGCCGGGCGCAACTACGGGCAGTGGGTGATCGGCACGGTGCTGGGGCTGTACTTCACACCAGTCGTGCTGCGCCAGGTGATCGGTCAGGCCCCCTGGATTGCGCTGGGCGTGGTGTGGGCGATCGGCCTGGGGCTCGCGTTTGCCTGGTCATTGCGCCGTTTTGCGGGGGTCTCGCGCGACACGGCGTTCTTTGCCGGCTCCATCGGCGGCGCCTCCGAGATGGCGCTGCTGGGCGAGCGGGCGGGTGCGCGCGTCGACCAGATCGCCGCCTCGCACAGCCTGCGCATCACGCTCGTGGTGCTGGTGGTGCCGATGGCCTATCGGCTGCTGGATCTGCATGGCAGCGACCCGTACCAGATGGGTGCCAGCGCAGTCGATCTGCGCGGGCTGGCGATGCTGGCCGCCTGCACGCTGGCAGCCGGCTGGTTCTTTCGCTGGCGCGACTGGCCCAACGCCTGGGTGCTTGGCCCACTTGCGGTGACCATCGTGCTGACCGGCAGCGGTCAGACCTGGAGCGCGCTGCCGGCACCGATGATCATTGCCGGGCAGCTGGCCATTGGCGCGTCGCTTGGGTCGCGCTTTACGCCGGCGTTTTTCGCCCAGGCGCCGCGGTTCCTGATGGTGGTGGCCGCCACCACGCTGACCGGCATGGGGCTCACCGCGCTGGCCGCCTGGGCACTGAGCGGTGTGGCAGGCATTGCGCCAGCCACCCTGGTGCTGGCCACGGCCCCCGGCGGCATTGCCGAGATGAGCCTCACCGCCAAGACACTGCAGTTGGGCGTCCCGGTGGTGACCGCCTTTCACGTGATCCGGATGGTGGCGATCCTGACGCTCACCCCGCGGATCTATCGCCTGATCAGCACCTGGAGGCGTTGGCGCGCCTGATCAGCGTCCCTTAGCCGCCACCGGCTGACGCACGGCGCGCACCCGCGCGGTGGCCTTGGCCGCCGACGTGCCGGCGCGTGTGGGGCGTGCCGCCTTCGCAGGGGCTTTGGTGGCGCGCGCCAGCGTCGCGGCGGACGCGGTTGCAGCCGACTTGCTGGCCACGGATTTCTTGGCCGCGGCCTGCTTGACCACAGCCTTTTGCACCGCGGCGTTCTTGGCCCGCTTGCTGTCAGCCGTGCGTGCCGGCGCACCCGCCCGCTTTTTTGCGGCCTTGGCCGCTTTGGTGGCCGGTGCAGCCTTCGCGGGGGTCTTGGCAGCTTTCACAGCCGACACGGCGCCGCGCACTACCTTCGCGGCACTCTTGCGGCCACTGCGGCTTTGCGCCTTGGGTGCCGCGGCCGTTTGCTCGGAGAGGTCACGCAATTTTTCAAGCATGACGATCACCCGACGCAGCGCCGCGGGCGGAATGTGCTTGGAAGCCCGCAGCAGGGTTTCGTGTGCAAGGGTTTCGACATCGCGGCTTGCGGCACCGGAACGGATCCAGTGGTCGATCTGTGCGAGCGTCTGCTTCAGGGTGGGCTGGGACATCGAAGTATCCATGTTGAAAAACGACGAAGCCCGCACGATACGCGTGGTGCGCGCGCGGCGCACCTTGCCTACTCAAGCGCCGCGGTCAGCGCGCCACGGCCGGCACCGCCCGACTGGCAAGTTCAAGCCACTGCGCATCGTCGCGCGGCCAGGCTCGCTCGGGCAGTTCATCGAGGTGTCGCAGGATCTGCTTCAGATGCCAGGTGGGCGGAGCCCCCAGTGCAGGCGGGCAATGTCGCCACAGGGCGCGCAAGGTGTTGTGCTGCACGTCGAAGTGGGCCGACAAGGCTTCGATCACCCATCGGTCCTGACCCGAATCCACAGCATGACGGAGTGCTTCGCGTCCATCCGGTGCGCGCAGCAGCGCCGGCCGCGGGTCATGCTCTGCGGCCGCAACCAGCCCGATGCGCCGTCGGGGCGTGGCCTCGATGAGGGTTTCAGCAAAGCACTGAGCGAAGGCCGGCAGCTTGCTCAATACATAAGCCCGCTGCGCGGCGTGCCGTGAGCCGGTCAGCAACCAGTTGTAGCAGCCCAGATGGTGGCCTGCACGCGTGCGCCCCAATTTCACGAGTGTGATCGGCTCAAGCGTGGCTTCGATCAGCGCCGCCATGCGCCGCTCGGCCGCCCCTTCGCGCAGGTCGATCGAGCGCAGCACACGGCCATAGAAGCTGACATCGATCACCTCGCGACGCAGGGCCTGACGCAACTGGGCCATGAAATCGGGATATCGGGCGCTGCGATCGAACAGACTGCCTGCGACCTCGGGCTCGAGGCGATGCTCGCGTGCGAGGTGGCTGCCCCAGTCGTCGCGGCGCGCCTCCAGAATCGTGAGCATGTTCTCGCCCAGCGCCGCAAAGAGCACATCGAGGGTGGCGGCCTGGGCTGCCTGCAGCGGCCATGCACTGCCCGCGTGCGGCGGCGTCGCGCTGGGTTCGGCCTGCGCGTGGACCCAGCGGGCCAGGGAGTCAACCAGCCGACGCAGGGTGGTATCGGTCAGCAGGCTTCGAAAGTCGTAGACGCACTGATGGCGATCGACGCCGATGAACCGGATGCCATGACCCCAATCGCGGGTGAGCTGCGCAAAGATCGGGTTGGCCATCAGCGACAGACGCGAGGCCAGCGGCAAGGTCAGCGCAAAAAGCCGCCAGTCAGGGGAAGGATTGCGCCAAAGCAGCGCGCGCGGCGTGGCCAGATAGGCATGGGCGCTGGCCGCCAGCTCTGGCCCGACCTGGCCTGGATCGAGCAGCTCGACGTCAATGGGGTAAGCGTCGACGCGGATGGCTTCGAAGTCCATGGGCACCCGGGGGTTCAGCGCAGCGGGGCGGACCGTGCGTGAGCGCGCAACGTGAAGCGGGTCAGTCGGCCCGCTTGGCTACGAACAGCAGGCCGCCGCCAAATACAAGCAGCGCGCTGGCGATGAGGGTACGGGCCACCGACCCGCGCCACATGGCTTCCAGCGCGACAGCGGCGCCCGCAGTCAAAAGGATACGGGCGGTACCAGCGGTGCGTTGGGCAGGAGACAGTTCAGGCATGGCTCCATCCTAAGCCGACTCGCGGCGCAATGCATGAAAATTTTGTCGGCATCAGGGGTTCAAGCGCGTCAGCGGTGGCCGCGGGCACCCGGAAAGTGGTCGCACCCCTGCCGCACTCGCATCGCGCCAGCGGCGGTCAACTGATGCTGCCAGGCCGCGCTCGCTGACCGGAACGCCTCTGGCATCTCCATCCGCAGGGCGGCACGCTGAGCGCCGGGCCGACATCCTCCTGATGACGCACCAGAATGGCCTCCATAGGCATGCAGCACGACAAGGCGTGGGCGCAATGTCAGCAAGGGCGCGTCGCGGGTACTGCGACGGTTTCGGCCAGATCGGACAGGGACACATTGGCGCCGCACACCAGCACGCCGACACGCTCGCCGGCTTGCGGGGCCCAGGCGCCACCTGTGATGGCCGCCAGCGCGCAGGCGCCACCGGGCTCGGCCGCCACCCTCAGCTGCGACCAGAGCAGGGACTGGGCCGCGCGGATCTGGGCATCGGTCACACACACACTGCGCGCCACCCGGCGCTGTGCAATCGGAAACATCAGTTCGCCCACCCGCCGTGCGCCCAGCGAATCGGCGGCCATGCCCTGCGGCGAAATGTCGACGATGCGCCCTGCCGCCAGGGCGTCGTGCAGGGTCGGGCAGCCATCGGATTCGACCGCCACCAGGCGCGGCACCCGCTGGCCAGCCTCGGCTTGAGCCTCGAGCCAGGTGGCGATGCCGCCGATCAGGCCGCCACCGCCGACCGCAATCAGGACCACATCCAGATCCGGCGTTTGCTGCAGCCATTCGCGCATCAGGGTGCCCTGGCCCGCCAGCGTTTCGTACTGGTCGTAGGCGTGGGACACCAGCGCACCCGTGCGCGCAGCAAACGCCTGACTGGCCGATAAAGCCTGGGCGTACTCCTCGCCCTGGGCATGAACGGTGGCACCCAGCGCCCGCAGACGATCCTGCTTGGCTTGTGGCGCAGTGTGGGGCACGAAGATGTCGGCGGCCATGCCGACCGCTCGGGCCGCCTGCGCCACGGCAATCCCGTGGTTGCCACCCGACGCAGCCACCACCCGTTCGGGAAGCGGCTGGCCAGCCTGTCGCGCGGCCTGCTGGGCACCCAGCAGCCGGGTGAAAGCGCCGCGGGCCTTGAAGGTGCCCGACACCTGCAGACATTCGAGCTTCAGGGTCAGCGGGTGGCCGCCCAGATCGGCGGCGATGACGGGCGTCACCCGGACCCAGGGGGCGATGAGTGAGGCGGCGGCTTCGATAGCCGGGCCATCGGGTGCGCGGTTGAAATCAGACGGAATAGGGGGCATGGGCGGCTCTGGCACGTGTCGGCCGACGCTATCCGAACCACGCAGGCTCGACAAGCGGCGCTCAATAGTTGGTACACACTTACTCTAAGATCGCCGCCGCCACAGGGCGACGAGGCCCAGTGCCGCCAAGACGGCCAACCCGCCGCTCAGGCCGAAGGCGGCTTGCGGGCCATTGCGCTCCCAGATCCAGCCAAAACCGATCGAGGCCGGCACCAGCATCAGCCCGCTCACCAGGTGGAACCAGCCAAAGGCGGTCCCGAGTCGTTCGGGGGGCACCATGTCGGCGACCAGTGCCTTCTCGACGCCCTCGGTCAGCGCCAGCACCGCGCCATACAGGACCAGCAGCAAAGCGATGGCCGCGGGCGATTCGGCCTGCGCACCCAGGCCGCCGAAGACCGCGCCATAGAGCAGCCAGCCGCCCACGATCAGCGGCATGCGTGGCAGCCGATCCGACAAAGCGGAAAGGGGCGTACTGAGCACCATGGCGGTCACCGACTGCAAGGCCCACAGCAACGGGATCTGTGCCGGCGTGACGCCGAGCTGGGCGGCCCGCAGCAGCAGGAACATGTTGCTGGCCTGGGAGAGGGTGAACACCGCCATCACCACCAGGTACAGGCGATACCGCACTGGCAGGGTGCTCAGGCGCCAGTCGATGGCCGTCTGCGCCATCAGTGCGCCCGCCGGTTCGCGCACGGACAGCGCCAGTCCCACGCACAGCACGCCGGGCACCAGTGTCCACAGGAAAATCTCGCGCAGGCCGACCCCCCAGGCCAGCAGCGCTGCCGCCAGCAACGGCCCGATCACCGCGCCGGCATGGTCCATGGACCGGTGCACCCCGAAGGCCAGGCCACGGCGCGCAGGCGCCACCGAGCGGGCGAGCAGCGCATCACGGGGTGCCGAACGCAGGCCCTTGCCGATCCGATCGGCTACCCGCAACACACCCAGCACCGTTGTGGAAGTGGCCAAGGCGATCAATGGCCGGGCGACGGCCGGCAACCCGTAACCCGCCACCAGCCAGCCCTTGGCGCGCGGAAACCGGTCGTAGAGCGCGCCCGAGGCGAGCTTCAGGAGCGCCGCGGTCGCATTGGCGATGCCTTCAATCAGCCCAAGAGCCTGTGCGCCGGCGCCCAGCACGGTTGCCACAAAGATCGGCACCAGGGGATAGACCAGGTCGGAGGCCGCATCGTTAAGCAGGCTGATGGCACCCAGCGTCCAGACCGCCGATGGCAGGCCGCGCAGTGGGGTCAGCATGCGAGCCGCCCAGTTGGCCCATGCAGCCCTGCGCGGACAGCGAATCGTTGCCTCATCCGGGCCGCATTCGACAGGGCGGCGCCTCCAAGCTCAGCCTGCCCGTGACTTCGGTCAATCCACCCGATGCCCAGGTGTGGCACTTTTACCGTCGGCGCACGGGATAAAAGGCCACGCAGCGGGGCACGCAGGTGTAAACTGCCGGCCTTTCCGCGACGGCCCGGATGGGCAGGCCGGTTCGGGCAGCGCGGGCTGTCGGGGCCAGGCATGTTGGGCGTCCTGTGCGGCGCGGCGATGGTGAGCCATCGGCAAACGGCCCGGATTGATTCGAACCAGATTTCAAGGTGACGCCCCTGGAGGCGGCGCCAGATGCTCCTTCTGCTGCCGGCAGGGCTCCGCGAGCCCGCCGATTGGGCAGCGCATACGGAACAGAACCGCATTCACATCCTTGCATCGGAGTTTCGCATGAACCACCCGTATGTCGCCCCGGCCATCAGCGCCGGCGTGACCGCCCCGGAATATGTCAGGCATCAGGGCCTGATCGACTGGGTCGCGTCCATTGCCCGCATCACCCGCCCCGAGCGCGTTGTCTGGGCCGATGGATCGCAGGAAGAATACGATCGGCTGTGCGCAGAGATGGTGGCAGCAGGCACCATGCGCCGCCTGAACCCTGTCAAGCGACCGAACTCCTACCTTGCAATTTCCGATCCGACCGATGTGGCGCGCGTCGAAGACCGCACCTACATCTGCTCCGAGCGCAAGGAAGACGCGGGCCCGACCAACAACTGGATGGCTCCGGCCGAGATGCGCCAGACGCTGGCCGGTCTGTTCGAAGGCTGCATGCGCGGGCGCACGATGTACGTGATCCCGTTCTCCATGGGCCCGATCGGCTCACCCATCGCCCATATCGGCGTCGAAATCAGCGACAGCCCGTATGTGGTGGTCAGCATGCGCACCATGACCCGCATGGGCCGTGCCGTGTTCGACGTGCTGGGTGAAGACGGCGGGTTCGTGCCCTGCGTGCACACCGTGGGCAAGCCCTTGGCCGCAGGCGAAAAAGATGTGGCGTGGCCGTGCAATGCCACGAAGTACATCGTGCATTACCCCGAGACCCGCGAGATCTGGTCGTACGGCTCCGGCTACGGCGGCAATGCGCTGCTGGGCAAGAAGTGCTTTGCGCTGCGCATCGCGTCGAACATGGGCCGCCAGGATGTGGCCGCCGGGGGCATCGGCTGGCTCGCCGAGCACATGCTGATCCTGGGCGTGACCTCGCCCGAAGGCAAGAAGTACCACGTGGCGGCCGCCTTTCCGTCGGCCTGCGGCAAGACCAACTTCGCCATGCTGATCCCGCCGAAAGATCTGGGCGGCTGGAAGGTCACCACCATCGGCGACGACATTGCCTGGATCAAGCCGCAAGCCAATGGCCGCCTGCATGCGATCAACCCGGAGGCGGGCTACTTCGGCGTGGCCCCCGGAACCAATGACGCCACCAACCCCAATTGCATGGCGTCGCTCAAAGAGAACTGCGTGTTCACCAACGTGGCGCTCACCGACGACGGCGACGTGTGGTGGGAAGGCATGACCAAGGAGCCGCCGGCGCACCTGATCGACTGGCAAGGCAAAGACTGGACGCCCGCAGACGGCAAGACCGGCCGCAAGGCGGCGCATCCGAATGCACGCTTCACCGTGGCGGCCTCGCAGAACCCAGTCATTGACGCGCAGTGGGACGACCCCGAGGGCGTGCCGATCGACGCCTTCATTTTCGGTGGTCGCCGTTCGACCACCGTGCCGCTGGTGACTCAAGCCCGCGACTGGGTCGAAGGCGTGTACATGGCCGCCACCATGGGCTCCGAGACCACCGCCGCACAAGCCGGCGCCCAGGGCGTGGTGCGTCGCGACCCGTTCGCAATGCTGCCGTTTTGCGGCTATAACATGGCCGACTACTTCCGTCACTGGCTCGACCTGGGCCATCGTCTGGAAGCCGCTCACGCCAAACTGCCCGCGATCTTCTGCGTCAACTGGTTCCGCACCGACGAACAGGGTAAGTTCGTGTGGCCGGGCTACGGCGAGAACATGCGGGTGCTGCAGTGGATGATCGGGCGCATCGAAGGCAAGGCAGGCTCCACAGAGCATGTGTTCGGCCATTCGCCGCGCTATGAAGACCTCGACTGGCGCGGCCTGGATTTTGGCCGCGGCGCATTCGACAAGATCACCGCCATCGACAAGGCCCAGTGGCAACGTGAGTTCGAGTTGCACTCGGAACTCTTCACCCTGCTGGCGCAGGGCTTGCCGCATCACCTGCTCGAAACCAAAGCGGCGCTGGAAAAACGGCTCGCCGCCTGATCTGCGGGCGCGCCTGGCGCGCCCGTTGCGGATCGCGTCAGGTGTCAGCACGGCCCCGCGTGGGCCCGTGCCGCCGAGGGCAACAGGTCAAATTCAGGGGTGAATGTGGTAAAAGTGCATTGTCCCCCACTTGACCAACGGTCGACCACACCATGAATCGCCGCTTATTTGCCGTTTGTGCAACCGCGCTGCTTGCGCTTGCAGCCTGCTCGAAAAAAGAAGAGCCTGCGAAGCCCGCAGCCTCAGCGGCGTCTGCGCCCGCTCCCGCCAAAGTGGTGAAAGTGGCGGTCTCGCCCACATCGCCTCCCATGGTCTTTGAGGAGAACGGCAAGACCGTAGGCGCCGACATGGAATTGTTTGAGGGTTACTGCAAGGCCCGCAATTGCACCCTTGCGCTGACTGCCTACGACTGGGCCGGCATGCTGGGTGCGGTCACCAGCGGCCAGGCCGACGTCGCCTTCTCGGGGATCTCCATCACCGACAAGCGCAAAGAGGCGATGGACTTCTCGCAGCCCTATTACGACAACGCCTGGCACCTGGTCAGCCTGAGCAGCAAAAACCTCAAGATCACCGACCTCGCCGAACTCAAGAAGTACTCGATCGGCTTTCCGCGTGGAATGGCCTACGCCGACCTCATCAAGAACGAGCTTGAGCCCAAGGGCTTCTACCAGCTCGACAAGGCGAAGCTCTACCCGAGCTACAACGAGGTGATCGCCGACCTGCAAAACGGCAATCTCGATCTGGCCTTCATCGAGGAGCCAGTCTTCGCCAACTACAAGTTCAAGAAGAATCTGCCCTTCGAGAGCAGCTACGCGTTCACCGGCTTCGACAAGCTCGGCTTCGCCTTTGCCAAGGGCTCGCCGATGCGCGACGACTTCGACAAGTACCTCACCGAGTTGGGCCCCGAGAAGGTCAAGGCCGTGCTCGACAAATGGATGAAGTGATCGTTTGATGGGTTTTGGCGGCATCCTTGCTCAGCTCGCTCAGGGTGCCGTCTACACCATCGTCGTGACCTTGGCCTGCTCGGCCATGGCACTGGCGTCGGGGCTTGCAGTGGCCTCGCTCAGGCGGCTGCAACTGCCCGGGCTCACACGCCTGCTTGATCTCTACACCTACATTTATCGCAGCGTGCCGGTGCTGGTCATGCTGTTCGTCGTGTATTTCGGTCTGCCGAGCATTGGGCTCAAGGTCTCTCCGCTCTGGGCCATGATGCTCAGTCTTGGGCTGATTGCCGGGGCTTACGTGGCCGAGGTCCTGCGCGGCGCACTCGATGCCATCGACCCCTACGAGATCCTGGCCGCACAGGCGGCGGGTCTGAGCCGCGTGCAGGTACTGACCTCGATCGAATGGCCGCAGATGCTGCGCATGGCAGTGCCAGGCCTGGTGAACGAATTCACCACCATACTGAAGTACACCCCGTTTGCGTTTACGGTCGGATTGCCTGAGATCACCAAGCAGGCGATGAGCCTGACCAGCACGACCCTGCGAGGCATCGAGATCTATCTGGCCGTGGGGGTGCTCTACTTCTGCATTTACCGCATGCTGCTGGTCGGCGTACGCTGGCTGGAGCGCCGCTTTCGGGTGCCCGGGCTGTCGCCCGCCTGAGGTTCAGATGGCGCTGATCGAGATTCGCAAGCTGGTCAAGACGTTCGGCGATCGCGAGGTGATCTGCGGGATCGACCTCGATATCGAGGAGGGCGCCGTCACAGTCGTGATGGGGCCGTCCGGTTGCGGTAAATCCACGCTGCTGCGCTGCCTGAATCGGCTGGTCGAGCCCACCTCGGGATCCATCCGCTTGCGCGGGCAGGAAATCACCGGACCGGGTGTGGATGTGCGCGCCCTGCGCCAGAGCATCGGCTTCGTCTTTCAGCAGTTCGCCCTGTACCGCCACCTCACGGTGCTGGACAACGTGACGCTCGCCTTGCGCAAGCTGCGCGGCATGAGCCGTGTACAGGCCGAGTCGCGTGCGATGCACGAACTGGCGCGCCTGGAGCTGGCGGGCCATCGCAACGACTTTCCGGCGCAATTGTCGGGCGGCCAGAAGCAGCGTGCGGCCATCGCCCGCGCCCTGGCGATGGATCCGGCGGTGCTCCTGCTCGATGAGCCCACCTCTGCACTGGACCCGGTGCTCACCCGCGAGGTGTGTGCGCTCATCAACCGGCTGTACCTGGACAACGTCACGATGGTCTGCGTCACGCACGACCTGTACCTCGCCCGTTATATCTCCGACCGGGTCGCATTCATGGATGCAGGCCGCATCCATGCGCTCGACAGCATCGCGAACCTGTCGCGTCGGCCCGACGACCCGAAACTGCGCGCCTTTTTCGGCCGCGAGGGTCTGGAGAAGTGAGCGCCTGGGACCGCTTCCTGCGCGACCTGCTCGAGCAGTGGCCGCTGATCTGGGCCGGCCTGGGTCAGACCGTGATGCTGGCTGCGGTGATCAGCGTCACCGGTCTGCTGGCAGGCATTCTCGTGTTCTATCTGTCGATCAGCCGCACCCCCTGGGTCAGGCGTGTGACGCAGGCATACATCTCGTTTTTCATTGGCATGCCGCTCATCGTGCTGCTGTTTCTCATGTACTACGGGCTGCCGCAGTGGGGCGTGCGGGTCACGCCGTTCTGGATCGCCGTGGTGGGCTTCACGCTCAATATCGCTGCCTACAATGCCGGCTACATGGGCACGGCCTATAACGGGCTGGACCCGGCCGAGCTGGAGGCGGGCCGTGCGCAGGGCTTCAATGACCGCCAGATGTTTGCGTTCATTACCCTGCCCCAGGTGATGAGGCTGTCGGTGCCGGCACTGACCAATCAGATCATCCTGAATCTGAAGGACACGTCTGTAGCCTTTCTCATTCAATACACCGAGTTTTTTGCGCGTGTGCAGGAACTGGCGGCCACGAATTTTCAGTTCTTCAAGGCCTACATGCTGGCCGCCGTCGTGTACCTGGCGCTGGTGTCGGTGATCGTCGTCGCTGCGCGCTGGGTCGAGCGTCGGGTGATCATGCCCGGCATGTTGCGATGAGTGGAGTGGCCAGCATGAAGATCGTGCTCGAGGTGCCGGGGCGGGCCGATGCAACGCCGCTGGTCCAGTCGCATGCCCGCAGCGTTGCGGCGCTGGGCGGTTTCGATGAGGCGCGCGCCGTGGCCATTGAGCTGGCGTGCGAGGAAGCGTTCGGGCGTATCGCGGAGCGGTCCTCGGGTGGTCCGACCGACCCGCCGGTACGCATGGTCACTGAGCTGAGCGTGCTGGCGCTGACCATTGCATTCGATGACCAGGCAGCCCCTGCCGCAGCGATCGAGGATGCGCCAGGCGGCCACGCGCCGAGCGGCCTGGACGAAGTGGACCTAAACGCGGTGTCGCGCAGCCTGATCCGGGCCGCTGCCGATTCAGTGACCTGGACGCCACTGGGTCGGCTGGGTCATCGCACGCACATGACGTTCAACCGGCCACAGCCTGCCATCGCAGCGCTCGAACCACAGACTGCCCTGCAGGCCTTCGACGAACAGGTGCCCCTCGCTCCACCGCAGGACTACCTGGTGCGCCTGTGCGGTGAGGACACCGACTGGCACCAGATTGCGGTAGCAATGTACCGCGCCTATGGCTTCACGTATCCGGTCGACGACTTCTATCTGCCTGATCGCATTCAGGAGCTCAACCAGGCGGGTTTCGTGATGTCGGCGGTGGCGGTCACCACGGCAGGAGCGGTCGTGGGCCACTATGCGCTCGATGTGCAGGGCTTCGGCCAGTTTGGCGTGCGCCAGCCGTTTACCGGTGAGCTGGGCAAGGCGGTGGTCGACCCGGCGCATCGCGGCCGCGGCCTGATGGAACGCATGCGCCGTTTCGTGGAGGACGAAGCCCGCCGGCGCGGCATGACCTCCGTGTTCAGCGAACCGACCATGGCCCATCTCTTCAGCCAGAAGGCCAACGAGAGCATGGGCTCGCGTGCCAGCGGCGTCGTGCTGGGTATGCTGGACAGTCGTCTGCTGGGTCTGAAGGCGATCGATTCACCCACGGCCGGTCAGCGCACCAGCGTGATGTTCTATCACCAGCCGCTGGGTGCACAGGCTGCACGGCAGGTGTATGCGCCGGCGGTGCACCGGCAGATGCTGTGGCGCACCTATGCGCACTGCGGCATCGAAGTCGAGGACGCAGCGCCGAGCGGGCCTGCGCCCGAGCACACCGATGTCACGGTGCAGTACGTCCCGCTGGTTGATCTGGGGCTCATCATGCTGCGACAAGCCGGTCAGGACGTGGCGCTGCGTTTGCGCCAGAGCCTGCAGCAACTGGTGCGCGACGCCGGTACGCGCGTGATTCTGCTGTCGCTGCGTCTGGACGACCCGTGCTGCCCGGTGGCTCTTGAGGCCGCCGAGCGGCTGGGTTTTCACTATGCGGCCCTGTGCCCGCTCTTTGACGAGGGTCACGATGTGCTGCGCCTGCAATACGTCAACGTGCCGATCGACTTCAGCACGCTGGCCGTGGCCGGGCCGTTTGCCCGCGAGATCGTGGATTACGTGCAGGCTGATCGGGCTCGGGTGGACATGCTCTGATCAGGCAGGCGTCCGCGCGGCTGAGCCCTCGTGAGGCGTCGAGGCTTCGCAGTCAGCGCTTTGCATCATGATCCGTCGCGCGCTCGATCGCCAAGCGCGCGACGGCTACATCATGGCGCCCTTACTCGGCCTTCACACCCGCTGCATCAATGAGCTTCTTCCAGCTCACCAGATCGGCCTGGATGACTTTCTCGAAGTCATCCACCGAGATCGGAATGGGCGGGTGGTCGTTTTGCTTCTGCTCGAAAAAGGCCACCACCTCGGGGGTCACCATCCAGCGATTGATCAGGGCGTTGATCCGTTCGGTCAGGTCGCGCGGCAGGCCCTTGGGTCCGAAGAAACCGTACCAGGGGATGGCGTCGATCTTGTAGCCCTGTTCGGCGAGCGAGGGCACATCGGGCAATTGCGGGGCGCGTTGGTTGCCCAGCGTGGACAAGCCGCGCACCCGCCCTGACTTGATATGGGTCACGGGCGTGGCCTTGTCGATGGTAGCCACGGGCATCACACCCGAGATGACATCCGGCGGAATTTGCGCGACGGTCTTGTAGGGCACGTGCACGATCTGCATCCCGGTGATGCTCTTGAGCCACTCCATCACCAGATGGCCGCCCGAGCCCACGCCCCAGGATGCGTAAGACAGATCCTTGCGCGTCTTGGAGTACTCGATGAGCTCCTTGAGGTTTTTCACCGGCACCTGCGGGTTCACGATCAGCAGGTTGCCGCCACGCCCGCCCACGCGTGCGATCGGCGTGAGCGAATCGAGCGGATCCACTGGCGGCTTGAGCATGATCAGCTTGTTGGCCACGGTGGCTGCGGTGAAGGACACCAGCAGGGTGTGGCCATCGGGCACGGCGCGCGCCACTTCCTGCGTGGCGAGCATGCCGGTAGCACCCGGTTTGTTGTCGACGATGACCTGGGTGTTCAGTTCCTTGGTCAGCCATTCGGCGCACTGCCGCGTGAAGATGTCTGCGCCGCCGCCGGCACCGCTGGGAATCACGATGCGGATGGGCTTGCCGGGCTGGGGCCAGACCGTCTGGGCTGATGCGCTGCCTGTGGCCGCACCCAGCGCCGCGGCCGAGGCGGCTTGCAGCAGCGCGCGCCGTGACGGGCTGATGGATGTGGCCGTCTGGGTCGAAGTGTTGGTTGCAGCGCGCGGGTTGCGGGCTGCAGACGACGGTTTGATGCGAAGGGAGGTCATGAAGCAGTCCTTAGTGGTTTGATTCAACAAAGTTCAGTCACGGCATTCGGCCGCAAACCGCACGAGCATGCGGCAAGCGCCGACTGCCCGCAATACAAGCGCTCAGCCCTTGGCATAGGCTGAGCCAGGCGCAAAGGCACCCGATTCAATCGTCAGATCAATGATGGTCCCGCTGTAGCGAAACGCACGGCGTCGCTGATACAGCGGCCAGTCCACCGGCGCGCGGCGGTCCAGGCCAATGTCCAGCCCTTCACGAAAGCCGCCCATCACGGTCGGGCTCAACGCGGTCCATTGGCCGGCGGCTAAGGTGCAGGGCGCACCGTCAATCATCAGTCTGCCCTGTCCGGTGCGTTGACCCAGCGCCTGATAGTCGATGGCAAAGGCTTGCGCGCCGGCGGGGATGCTGGCCGGCGCCAGCCGCGTGTATTGCCCGAAACCGTTGTACGTGAAATGCAGCATGCCGTCTTCGATGAACAGCGTCATGCCACCGAACACTTCGCCGATGGCAAAGAGCACGCCTTCGTCGGTGGCCGTGTAGCGGGCGCGCACACTGATGCGAAACGCGCGGTCGGCGATCAGCGGAATGAGGGTGCTGCGATGCACGGTCTGTCCGCCCGGCAAAAAACGCCGCGTGCTGCTTGGGGCGGGCCGCTGCTGCGGAGGAATTTCATTGAACTTTTGCAGCGGCGTGCGGTTGTCCAGGGGATAGACCATGTTCGACCAGGCCGCTGCATCAAAGGCCTCGGTCAGTGCGCGCAGGCGCTCGGAGTCCTCGCGGGTGCGCCCCACGGTACCGCCAAAGCCCGGGTAGGTGCGGGTGTCGGGTGCGCTCATCGGGGTGCGCTCATCGTTCGTGTCTCCGGGATCATCAGTTCATGCCGACATTCGACGCGATGGAGCGGCGGGCGCAGCATGCGTTCCAAGAGGCGCATCGTAGGCCAACCTGTCATAACAGGTCAACGTATTGCGCGAGCCGCTGCGCGGTATGCTTGCGTCACACAGCAAAGCGGTACATCAGGAGACCGGAATGAGCCATGCACCCGTCGGCGTGGGCACGGCCACGCGCCATGCGCACGAGACCTATGCCCTGCTCGAATTCTTTGACGCCAGCGGCACCGATGTGCTGCAGTCGAAATCACCGGCCGATTTCGCGGCCCATATGCGCGCAGAAACCAAGCAGTGGCTGCGCGTCGTACAACTGGTTGGAGTGAAAGCACCATGAATGCACTGCAGGGTTTTCGGGTGATCGACCTGTCTCATGTCATTGCCGGCCCCACCTGTGGTCATTACCTGGCGCAACAGGGCGCCGAGGTGATCAAGGTGGAAGAGCCGCTGCAGGGCGACGTGCTGCGGGCGGGTAAGCGTGTGCAGGTCGACGCAGGTGTGAGCGTGGGCTTTGCCACGCTCAATGCCGGCAAGCGTTCCGTGGCGATCGACCTCAAGACGCCGGAAGGTATTGCGGCGCTCAAGCAACTGGCGGCCACCGCAGACGTGTTCATCGAAAATTTTCGACCTGGCGTGGTCAAGCGCCTGGGCATCGACTTTGATGCGATCCGGGCCCTGAAGCCCGACATCATCTATGTGTCGATCTCGGGCTTCGGTCAGGAGGGCGAGTGGTCGTCGCGCGGCGCCTATGACCACGTGGTGCAGGCGCTCACCGGGATGATGTCGCTGCAGGGCTCGGAGGGCGACGACCCGATCAAGGTGGGCTTTCCGGTGATCGATGCGGCCGCCGGCATGGTGGCTGCGCAGGGTGTGCTCAGTGCGCTGGTGCGCAGGCTGCGCACAGGCGAGGGCGCACGACTGGATGTCTCGATGGCGCAGGCCGCGCTGCAGCTGATGCTCTCGCCCGCGGTGGCGGCCGGCTTCGAAGGACGCGACCGACCCCGGCCAGGTAATCGCGGATTTTCGGGCAGCCCAGGCGCCGCTACCTTTCGTTGCGCCGACGGCTGGGTGGCCACCGCGGCCAACACCGGCCCGCAATTCAAGCGGCTGTGCGCCGAGCTGGGCGATGCGGCGCTGTGCGATGACGAGACCCTGCTCGATGTGCAGGCGCTGCGGGCCGGCGAAGGCTTTGTGGTGGCGCGCAATGAGGCCGCCTTGCATGAGCGGCTGGCTGCGGCTTTTGCGCGGCAGCCTGCTGGCGAGCTGGAACGCAAGCTGGCGGCAGTGGGCGTGCCGGTGGCGCGGGTGCGGTCTCTGTCAGAGTTCGTGGGCGAATACGCCGCGGGCGGGATGCTGACTGCGCCGGTATCGAGCGTGACATACCCCGGCGGCAGCGTGCTCGACCTGGGACCAGGCTTCAAGGCCGATGGCCAGACGCCGGCACCGCGCAAGCCTGCGCCCAGGCTGGGCGAGGGGAATGCGGAGCTGCTGAGGGGTCAGGAGGGTGGCAAACGTTGAGGCGGGCTGCGCATCAAATGTGACGTTAGAGTGCATCAACTTTGATGCGAGGGTTCACCATGCGAACGACCGTCACCATTGACGACGATCTCTATCAGCGCGCATTGGAGGTCGCCGAACCCGGGCTGGAGAAAGGTGATCTCTTTCGCGAGGCCCTGCGGACCTACATCCGGGTGCAAGCGGCCAAACGCTTAGCCGCGCTGGGGGGCCGCGCGCCGACCATGCAGGACGTCCCGCGCCGCAGATCGGCCGCCAAACCTGCCCGATGAGTGGGGTGCTGGTCGATACATCCGTCTGGGTGGCGCACTTTCGTCAGGGCGATCCGCGTCTGCAGTCGCTGCTGTCTGAAGATCGGGTGCTGTCGCACCCACTGATCGTTCTGGAGATTGCCTGCGGCACCCCGCCTGCGCCGCGGGCGCGCACCCTGAGCAGCCTGCAGTCCCTGCGGCAGTCGGCGCCAGTGTCACCAGAAGAAACGCTCACCTTCATCGCCACGCATCGGCTGCATCACAGCGGATGCGGTGCGATTGATCTGTGTCTGCTGGCCGCAGCGCGGATGACGCCTCACACCACCTTGTGGACCCTGGATCGCAACCTGGCCGGGTTGGCGCGCAAGTTAGGGGTGTGCTTTCAAGCCACCTGAAGCTGAGCCAGCGGACTCCGTTTCTTCACAGCTTCAAAGACGCTCATGTTCGAGCTTCTTGGCGCGGGAGCAGATGTTGTCAATCAGGCATGAGGGCATCCGGGGAGAGCAGGGTCGTACTTGTTCAAACAGCATGTCACGGCAGGACCGCCAGGGCCGCAAACCGTCAAGTAAAACGAATACAAACCATTGATTTCAGGATGGTTGGCAAGGGAACTAAGTTCCAAGCGGGGTCACTCATGGGGTGGTGGCAGTGCCTTAGTCCGTCCTGAACATCTGCGTTGACGGGCAGTCTGAATGGACTATACGCACGCGACTGAGGCGTCGATACACTCCATGCGGCCGAGCCTAAGCTCCCAGCATCAACCCCCCCCTAGCAAGAGACCTCCATCATGAGCAACCACTTCAACCGTGCCGATATTGATTCCAGTCGGGTCCCTCGGTACCCGGCCAAGCTTCGGGGTAGGGGCTTGCTGAATGCCGAGAGGTCGGGCATGAACCCGCCCGCTTCACGCAGCATGACGAGTACCGTGCTCGGCCCAGCGCTCCTGCTGGCGATGGCTGGGCTCGCCGGTTGCGGCGGCGATGACCCGCCTGCCTCGGCGGATCAAATCTCGGAAAAAGTGCCCCTGTGTGTACCCAGCCCGCGAACCACAATGAGTTATGAGCATGTGTGCCTGAAGCTGGCCGACCTGTTC
>JBIKKG010000140.1:0-8410 GCA_044360485.1 Burkholderiaceae bacterium
GCCGCACCTGCGACCCTGTTCGGTGGCCTGCGCGACCGGTTTGAATTCCTGAAAGGCTTCCTGGGCAATCCCAACGGCGTGGCCTCGATGGTGCCCAGCTCGCATTGGCTGGAGCAACGTGTGGTCCACGCAGCCGGACTGTCGCAGGCCAGATGTGTCATCGAACTTGGCCCTGGCACGGGCGGTACCACGCGGGCGTTGCTGCGGGCCATGCCCGCCCAGGCACGGCTGCTCGCCATCGAGCTCAATCCGGAATTTCATGCGCATGTGAAGAAAGTGGTGCGCGATCCCCGACTGCAACTGGAGCTCGGCAGCGCAGAGAACATTGGCGACTATCTCGCCTCGCGTCGCCTGCCGCCTGCTGACGTGGTGGTCTCCGGTATTCCGTTCTCAACCATGCCGTTCGAAGTGGGCGATCGGATCGCACAAGCCATCGCGCAACACCTCGCCCCGGGCGGTCGCTTCGTCGCATACCAGTGGACTCCAGTAGTCGCTGAGCGCACCACGCCTTACCTTGGCGTCCCGCGCAAACAGCTTGAAGTATTCAACCTTCCACCCATGCGCGTGTTCACCTGGACCAAGGCATCAGCCTGATCCCGGTGTGATCTGTATGTAATCGGGTCCCGGCGCACGCGCCGCACTATTGCGTGCGCACGATTTCATCCGTGATGCGCCAGGCACCGTCAAGCCACGCCACGATCTCGCGCGCGCCGGGGTGATCCACCTGCTCGTAACGGGCGCGCAGCACCGCCGCCTGTTCTTCGAGACGATCCAGCCCCAGATCCTGCAGCGAGATCAGATCGCCGATCACCATGCGCGACAGCGCGTCGCCCAGCACCTCGCGCGCGGCCTGCGCCAGGGCAGCACCGTAGGCGTAGTGGTCATCGCCCACGCGGTAACGGTGCGCCAGCGAGATCGCCGGGATACACGCCAGCGTGGGCTGCAAAGACGGGTTGACCGCGTGGCCACTGACCAGATCGCCCAGGGCAGCCGGACGGCCAGTCACCGCGCGCAGATGCAGGTACTGCGACATGCGCTGGCCGTCATTGACCGGATAGTTATCCCAGAGCATGGGCTTGCGGCCCAGTCGCTGCGCCACGTCGCTCAGATGGGCTGCGCCATACTCACGCGAACAGACTTCTTCGCCCGTCCAGAAAATGCGCACCGCCGGATCGAGCCGCGCACCGAGCGCTTCGAGGTAGCCCGACGGTCGCGTACCGAACACGTGATCCAGCACTGGGTCATCGCTGTAATAGCTCGGGCACACGGCCATCCTGGAGGCCCGGGTGTGTTGCGCGGCAAACGCTACGATGCGTGCCTGGCGCTGCGCAAGCATCGGATCGTCGCCCTGAATGTCATCAAACAACAGGGCCAGCTCGTCGATGCCCACCATCGCATCGAGCAGGGCGAGCTTGGCCTGCAACCGGCTCCAATCCGGGCTGCCCGGCGCGTCATCGAATGCATGGGGTGACAGACCCACCCCGAATCGCACGCCGTGTGCGCGACAGTGGCGGGCGAATCCGGCGAGTTCCTGCAAGTCGAGCTGCGACATGGGGTCGCGCCAACCCTTGCGCAGCGCAACCGCCGCCTTCGGTGCATAAAAGAAGAACCGGTAACCATGTGGCGCAAGCCGGCTCACCACGCGGGCACGCTCAAACCAGCTCCACGGGCGACCGTAGTAGCCTTCGATGATGCCAAGGTCGACAGACCCTGGCCGGGGTTCGGACTGATTCATCACCACAGAGAGGCAGGACGCAGAGTCATCGACTGTACCGCCCTTCCACTCGCACACGGAGACTGCACCATGAGCATCGAAACACGCCTGAAGGAACTCGGCATCGAATTGCCGCCCGCGCCCAAACCTGTGGGCAATTATGTGCCGGGCGTACTGGTGGGCAACCTGCTGTTCATGTCGGGCTGCGGGCCACGTCACGCCGATGGCCGATCCATGACCGGCAAACTGGGCGCCGATGTGGACATGGAGCGCGGCTACGAAGCGGCACGCCTGGTGGCTCTCAACATGCTGGCTAATATCCGCGCCGTGCTCGGGTCTCTCGATCGTGTCGAGCGTGTGGTCAAGACGCTGGGCATGGTCAATTGCACACCCGCATTCAATGACATGCCCAAGGTGATCAACGGATTTTCCGATCTGTTCGTCGAACTGCTCGGACCTGAAAAGGGTCGTGGCGCCCGCTCTGCCGTCGGCATGGGCGCGCTGCCGGGGCAGATCGCCGTGGAAGTGGAAATGGTGCTGCAGGTACGCGCAGACTGATCGGCCTGCGCACAGCGGTCAGGGGGTCAGGCGCTTTGGGCGCGCTGGGCCGCTGATCGCTCCATTGCTTCTCGGCGGGCCAGCCAGGCGGTCGAGGCGACGATGATCGCGCCTCCGATCAGTGCCGACACCGTGGGGGACTCGCCGAACAGCATAAAACCGAAGGCGGCCGACCAGATCAGGTCGAGGAAGCGCACCGGCTGAGTGGCGGAAATGTCTGCCAGGCTGAAGGCTCGCGTCATGCACAGATGCGCGCCGCTGCCCAGCAGGCCACACACCAGAAAGAACGCCCACTGTGCCAACGTGGGCGACGTCCAGTTCAGCAGTGCCAGCGGCAGGGCAAAAACCGTGACGGTGATGTTCTGCCACATGACGATGGTGTTGGGCCCATCGGTGCGCGTCAGTGCCTTGGTGATCAGGAAGGAGGCGGCGAAAAAGGGCGACGAGGCCAGCATGACCAGGCTCCAGATGCCTGCGCCACGCCCTGACAAATGCGGCCACACCACCACGATCACGCCGAGAAAACCCACCACTGCGGCCAACCAGCGTGCGGGGGTGACGCGCTCACGCAAGACCACTGCCGCGCCGATGAGCGTGAAAATCGGCGACGTGAACAGAATCGAGGTCATGTCGGCCAGCGGCACGTGAGGCAGCGCCAGGAAAAAGAGCGACAGTGCCGTGGCATGCATGGCGCCGCGCCACCATTGCCCTGTCATGTTGCGGGGTCGGTAGGCCGCCAGGCCGTCCCGAAACAGCAGCGGCATCATGACCAGCAGACCGAAGAGATAGCGCAGGAACTGCGCCTCGAACGAATCCATCTCGAGGGTCATCTTGCGCATCAGCGCATTCATCGCCACCAGAAGCAACCCGCCCAGCGCCATCCAGGCCATGGCGCGCGGCACGGCGGAGGGTCGCGGTGCGTTCGCGGCAGCGGAGGTCGCAACTGAAGGTTCGCGCGCCAAGCTCGCTCGTGCCTCGTGTGGGAGAGTCGGATGATCTTACGCCGGCAATCGGAGCCCATCGCCGACTGCGTTTGCCGGTCATATCGAATTCGACAATACTGGTGAGCTGACTTGACTACGTACTGCCTGCCATGACAACACCGACTCCATCCCGCACCCGTACTGTTGGCGCTCGATGGCTATGCCTGATCGCGCTCGCGGCCACGCTGACAGGCTGTGCGGGCTACAGGTTTGAGTTCGCCAACACGGCAACCACCATGGATCCCGTGCAACGCGCGCTGATCAGCGAAATCTACGTGCACTGATCGCAACGGCACGCGTGGATCTTCCGGCCACTCGCTGCAGCCGGCGCGCCAGATCGGTGTTCGCTTGCGCATCCTGAGGGCAGCCGCTCTGATGGGGTGTGCACTGCTCGCGGCAGCCTGCGCGGTCCCGATCCCAAGAGGCCCCGCGCCTCTGAGCGTCTCCGCAGCAGTCGCGCCTGCCTTTGATATTCCAACCCGCCGGGAGCGCATGGTCACCCTGGCCCGCCAGGAGTGGGTCCTGTTCGGTGCGCCCGTGGTGCAGGAAGACGACAACGGCGGCCCGCGGCTGGACTTTCCACCCGGCGTGATGCCGTCCCATGAGCTGCAGGGCCCTATGCTCAGCCGGGTCCTGGCGTATTGGTATGGCGTGAGCCACCTGCCCATCGTGGGCTATCAGGGTGAGTTGCGTCCCTGGTCGGCCGCCTTCATTGCCTGGCTCGCCCGCGCGGCCGGATACGGGCCAGAAGAATTTCCGGCCACGGTGCTGCATTGGGACTACATCGAGCGATTCATCCTTGCGCCTTCCAGCGCGCCCTTCGTGGCGCGTGACCCTGCCCTGCATGCGCCTGAAGTGGGCGACCTCGTGTGCAATGCGCGCAGCGATGGCAGGCAGCCCGACTTCGCGGGTCAGGTGCCTGATTTCGGTTCATTGCGACGCGGGCCTTACCACTGCGACCTGGTGGTCGAACACACCCCTGACCATGTGCGAGCCATTGGCGGCAACGTGGCCGACACGGTGGCCATGACCCGCATGCCGATCGCGCCCGATGGGCGACTGCGCGCAGATGCACGCCGCCGTTGGGTGGTCGTGCTGAAACATCGCTCGCCCTGAGCCGGCACTGCGGGCTGCGCGCTACACTGCCCGCACTTGTAAGGCCCGCTCACCAGGGCACACCACGACACGCGCATTCAAGCGCAGGAGACCCTCACCATGAAGCCTCTGGAAGGCATTCGCATCCTCGATCTGACCGCAGTCATTTCGGGGCCCACGGGCACCGCCCTCCTGGCCGATCAGGGTGCCGATGTCATCAAGGTGGAGTCCCCCGGTGGCGATCTGTCACGACGCATCGGCCCGGCTAAAGGGGACATGTCGGCCACCTACATCACCTGCAATCGCGGCAAGCGCTCGATCGTGCTGGACCTGAAGCGGCCTGAAGCCCGCGAGGTGATCCATGATCTGGTCAAGTGGGCCGATGTACTGGTCGAAAATTTCCGACCCGGCGCCATGGACCGCTTGGGTCTGGGCTACGAGCCCATGGCCCGCGTGAACCCGAAGCTGATCTATGCCTCGATCACCGGGTTCGGCCCCACCGGGCCTTATGCCGAAGGCCGGGTCTACGATGCGGTGGTCCAGGCGGTCTCGGGCATGTGCGCCTCGCACCGCGAACGCGGCAGCGATGACCCCATGCTCACAGCCACGCTGATTTGCGACAAGCTCACCGGGCTGACTGCCGCACAGGCCATTACCGCAGCGCTGCTGGGGCGCGCCCGTACCGGTGAGGGCACCCATGTGCAGCTGTCCATGCTGGATGCCGCACTGGCCTTTCAATGGTGTGACGGCATGTTCAATCACACCTTTATGGAGGATGCGCCGGCCGCATTTCCGCGTGTGGGCGCCACCACACGCCCCTACCGCACTCGCAATGGCTTCGTGGCACTCATGGCGCCGCAACAGGACGAATTCGAGGCCATGTGCCGCGGGTTCGGCGACGCCTCCATTCCTCAGGACCCTCGCTTTGCCACCACCCCGATGCGCGCGCGCAATGCGCCGGCGCTGCGCGCACTGATCGAGCCGCTCGCCGCACAACAGGACACCGATGAGTGCGTGGCCCGGATGCGCGCTGAAGGCACCCCCATCGGCAAGGTGAACGAGCACGACGATGTGATCACGGATCCTCAGGTGTTACACAGTCAGAGCCTGGCCGAAGTCGATCATGGCGAACTGGGCCGGGTGCGGCTCGCGCGAGCAGCAGCACGGTTCGGATCAGGCCCACGGCCTCAACCTGAACCAGCCCCCGCGCTGGGCGAACATGGGCATGACGTCCTGCGCGATCTGGGCTACGACGAAACCCGCATTGGCTCACTGGCCGCATGCGGTGCGGTCTCCTTGGGCGGTCGCCCAAGCTCCTGATTTCAGCGCATGTTGTGCAGTAGCATGCCGGGTTTTTCTGACAGGTCAGGACTGGATTCATGTTTTCTTTGTTCAGGATGATGCCGCGCGCCGCGCTCGCCGGCGCCGTGTGTCTTTTCGCCGGTGCCCCGGCCCATGCCCAATCGTCCGGCTCAGCCGGGGCGCTCATGTGCGGGTCGATCGCAATCGATGCCGAGCGACTCGCGTGCTACGACCGCGCCATGCGCCGGGCCCAGGGCACCGACCAGGTCGCTCCGACCACCGCAGCCGGCGCATCCGCCTCGTCCACGCTGCTCGATCCCTCTGCGCAGGCTGCTCGCGAGGAGCGCCGTGCCCGCGGTGCCACCATGACCGACCGCTGGGAACTGGATGCCGCCAGCAAGCAGGGCACCTTCCTGTTGCGGCCGTACAAGCAGATGTACGTGCTGCCCATCCGCTGGATGAGCTCGCCCAACCAGACGCCCACCAGTGACGGTGTCGGCAACTCGTTGAGTGAACCCCAAGGACTCAAGAGTGTCGAAGCAGAATTCCAAATCAGCCTGAAATCCAAGGTCTGGGAAACCATGTTCGGCAGCAATGTCGATCTGTGGGTCGGTTACACGCAGAGTTCACAGTGGCAGGTCTACACACCCGCCACCTCGCGGCCCTTTCGCGAAACCAACTATGAACCCGAAATGTTCGCGGTCTGGGGCACCAACTGGGAGCTCTTTGGCTGGAATGCGCGCATGCTGAGCCTCGGCGTCAACCACCAGTCCAACGGGCGTGCAGAGCCGCTGTCTCGCAGCTGGAATCGGGTGATTGCGCAGGCCGGCTTCGACCGCGGCGACTGGATGGTGCTGGTGCGCCCCTGGTGGCGTATTCAGGAAGATGCGGCAAACGACGACAATCCGGGGATCGAAAATTACATCGGGCGTGGCGAACTGGTGATCGTGCGCAAGTTGGGTGGCTATCAGATTGCAGCCCAGCTACGCCATTCGCTGCGCGGCGGGCAGAATAATCGGGGCAGTGCACAGATCGACTGGTCGTTCCCGATCTCGGGTTACCTGAAGGGTCATCTGCAGATGTTCACCGGCTACGGCGACACGCTCATCGACTACAACCACCGCCAGACCACCATCGGCTTGGGCGTATCCCTGGCCAACTGGCTATAAGTCATCGCGCCATGGCGTCGGGCAGCCTTGCACATGCTGCTCGCCGCTGGCGGCGGTTTCTGGCCCTTGCCGCCCCGTACTGGCGTTCCGAAGACAGCTGGCGTGCCGGTGTCCTGCTCACCGGCCTGATCCTGCTGCTGCTGGGGCAGACTGCGTTCAATCTGAGTTTCGTGGAGCTAAGCGGTGAGCTCACCTCCGCGCTGGCCGCGCGCGATGCCGACCGGTTCTGGAGCGCCATCCGCACATCGCTGGTCGTGCTGGCCGTCGCGGTGCCCATTTGGGCGCTCTACTACCGCGTGCGCGATACGCTGGGTCTGCACTGGCGCAGGTGGCTGACCCACCGGTTTCTCGACGCCTGGCTGGCGCATCGGTCGTACTACACCCTCAGTACCAGCGGCGATATCGACAACCCCGACCAGCGGATCGCCGAAGACGTCGCCACGTTCACGCAGCAGTCTCTGTACTTTTCGATGATCGCGCTGGGCGCGCTGATTCAGCTGGCCGCCTTCACCGCCATGCTGTGGTCGATCTCGCATGAGCTGGTGTATTTCCTGGGTGGCTATGCCTTGCTCGGCACGTTGGGCACGACCCTGATTTTCGGGCGTCCCCTGGTGGCACTGAACTTTCGCCAGCTGCGCCGCGAGGGCGATTTCCGATTTGCCCTGGTGCGCATCCGCGAACATGCCGAGGCGATTGCGATGATGCGCGGCGAGCGCGACGAAGCGCAGCAGGCTCGCGGCTGGTTTGCGGCGCTCTTTGACAATGCGCGCGCCCTGGTACGGCGTCAGTTCGGCCTGAACCTTTTTCAGTACGCATTCAGCTTCCTGACGATCGTCTTGCCCAGTGCCATCATCGCCAACCGCGTCCTATCGGGCGAGCTCGAGGTCGGCGCTGCCGTGCAGGCAGGCGGAGCGTTCACGGCCATCCTGTCTGCGCTGAGTGTGGTGATCGACCATTTCGAAGGGCTCAGTCGGCTGTCTGCGGGCGTGGACCGACTGCACGACTTCTCCGAGCGACTGCGCGAGGAAACGCCTGGGCCCATCCATGGCACGGACATTCACACGCACATTCGCACCGTCATCGCCGGGCATCTGCGCCTGGAGCATCTGACGGTGTGCACGCCAGGGCAGGAACGCGTTCTGATCAAGGACCTCTCGTTGAATGTGCAGACCGGGCAGGGTCTGATGATCGTGGGCGGCAGTGGCGGTGGCAAAAGCTCGCTGCTGCGCGTGATCGGCGGGCTGTGGCACTCGGGCGAGGGGCATATCGAGCGTCCGCCGGAAGACGAGCTGATGTTCCTGCCACAGCAGCCCTACATGACGCTGGGCAGCCTGCGTCGCCAGTTGCTGTACCCGGACTGCACACGCGAAGTCGCTGACTCTGTCCTGCAAGAGCTGTTGGCGCAGGTCAATCTGGCCGATCTGGCGTACCGCTTCGACGGGCTGGATGCCGAACGCGACTGGGGCAAGGTGCTGTCGATCGGAGAGCAGCAGCGCCTGGCCTTTGCACGGGTGCTGCTGGCACAGCCGCAGTTCGCGATGCTCGACGAGGCCACTAGCGCGCTGGATGCCGCCAATGAAAGCAACCTG
>JBIKKG010000141.1:0-8406 GCA_044360485.1 Burkholderiaceae bacterium
ACGCAGAGTCGTCCTCCACGTTGACCGAGGCGGCGCTGTCGTCGTACTTCACGCCTTCGATGATGACGCTGCCGAATCCGGTCACCGTGCCCAGTACCACTTGATTCAGGCTGGTTGGTTGGACGGGTGTGACCGCGCCATTGGAGGCGTCGGTACCGCCGCCGCCGCCGCACGCCGACAGGACAGCGGCTGCGCCAGCGATCAGGATCCAATGACGGGGGTGAGTGAGTTTGTTCATTCCAGTTCTCCGAGGGTTCTACGCATTTGAGGAGCCGAGCCGAGGCAATCCATGGCTTGGCGGTGTGAGCGAAGTATAAATGGAAAAATCTTCCATTAACAAGTGTCTAGATTGTAACTATGTGCGTGGTCGCATCAATGAGAGGAGCGGGGCCACCTCAGGCGCACAAGGAATTGCCAGCGCAACGCGCTACCATCCGGCCCTCAAACGCAGGAGGGCACATGAATTCACTCGACAAAGTAGCGCTCGTCACCGGCGCCGGCACAGGGATCGGACGGGCGGCCGCGCTCACGCTCCTGGCGGATGGTTACCGAGTGGTGCTGGCCGGGCGCCGGCAGGACATGCTGGATCAGGTGATTGCGGACTCGGGCGCGCAGCCGGGCAGAGCGCTGGCGGTCAGAACCGATGTGACCGATCCGGCGTCCGTGGCGGCGCTCTTTGAGCGCACGGTGCAAGCGTTCGGTCGGCTGGACGTGCTCTTCAATAACGCTGGTGTCGGCGCCCCGCCGATCAACCTCGAGGACCTGACCTATGAGCAATGGAAAGCGGCTGTCGATACGAATCTGACTGGCCCCTTCCTGTGCACCCAGCATGCCTTCAGGATCATGAAGAACCAGAATCCCCGGGGCGGTCGCATCATCAACAACGGCTCAATTTCAGCGCATGCGCCGCGCCCGAATTCAGCGCCGTATACGTCGACCAAGCACGCGATCACCGGGCTCACCAAAGCCACCTCGCTCGATGGCCGCAAGTACGATATTGCGTGCGGTCAGATTGATATTGGCAACGCCCATACGCCCATGACCGGGCGCATGCTCAATGGCGTGCCTCAGCCGGACGGGTCCGTCCGCCCGGAACCGGTGATGGATGTCGACAATGTGGGTAAGACCATTTCGTTCATGGCGAACCTGCCGCTGGATGCCAATGTTCAGTTCGTGACCGTCATGGCCACGAAAATGCCCTTCATCGGGCGAGGCTGAAGTCGGCGGTCAGGATTCGATGACTTTGGCGATCGCCTGGGCGACCGCATCGATATTCCGGGTGTTCAGGGCCGCGAGGCAAATGCGGCCCGTGGACACGGCATAAATGCCGAACTCTTCGCGCAGCCGATCGACCTGAGCACTGGTCAGCCCGGAATACGAGAACATGCCACGTTGCCTGGCAACAAAACTGAAGTCTCGCTTGACGCCCAACTGTGCCAGGCGCTCAACCAGCCCGGTGCGCATGGCGCGAATACGGTCGCGCATGCCGGACAGTTCCTGCTCCCAGCAGGCACGCAGCTCGGGTGAGTTCAAGACGCTGGTCACCACGGCGCCGCCGTGAGTCGGCGGATTGGAATAGTTGGTGCGCACGACGCGCTTGAGTTGACTCAGGATGCGAGCGGCTTCGTCCTTGTCCTGGGCGACGACGGACAGCGCGCCAACCCGCTCGCCGTAGAGCGAGAACGACTTCGAGAATGAACTGGACACCAGCAGATCGATGCCGGCTTCAGCGAACATCCGAACGGCAAAGGCATCGGCATCGATTCCATCGCCAAAGCCCTGATAGGCAATATCCAAGAACGGGATCAGCTGGCCCTCGACACAGGCCTTTACCACCTGCGACCACTGTTCAACGCTCAAGTCGACGCCAGTCGGGTTGTGGCAGCAGGCATGCAGCACGACGATTGAACGCGCAGGCAGCCCGCGCAGGGTCTGGAGCATGGCGTCAGCACGTACGCCATGGGTCTGCGGGTCGTAGTAGGGGTACTTGTTGACCGTGAATCCGGCGCTTTCGAAGAGCGCCTGATGGTTCTCCCAACTGGGATCGCTGATCCAGACTTGGGCTTCCGGCACGAAACGCTTCAACAGGTCGGCGCCGACCTTGAGTGCGCCCGTGCCGCCCAAGGCCTGCACGGTGGCGACCCGCTGGCCTGAAACGAGAGGCGACGACTGCCCGAACAGCAAGGTTTGGACCGCCAGGTTGTACGCAGCCAGCCCGTCGATCGGCAGATAGCCGCGAGCCGGCAGCGATTCGGTACGGCTGGCCTCGGCCTGACGCACGGCATCAAGCAGTGGAATCTTGCCGTTGTCGTCGCAGTAGACCCCTACGCCAAGGTTGACCTTTTGCGTGCGCGCGTCGGCTGCAAAGGCCTCATTGAGTCCAAGAATTGGATCTCGAGCAGCCATAGGAAGCGCAGAAAACGTCGAAGAGGTCATCGTAGTGTTTTGAAAACTCAAAGGATTGTCGGGTTTTACCCGCCCCGAAGGGCCATGGGCCTGCCTACAATTTAGGCAGAATGCTGGCTTTTCCGCAGCGTCCGAGCGATAATTGCGGCTTGCGCGGTCGTCATGCTGCGTTGCGAAGTTTAACACGCAGCCCGCGCCTGAAATCCCGATGAACAGCCCTCAACCCGCCCCCCAAACACTGTCCTTTCCGGGCAGTCCGTTCCAGCTGCATCAGCCGTTTCCGCCGGCCGGTGATCAGCCGGGGGCCATTGAGCGTCTGCTCGAGGGGCTGTCCGATGGACTGTCATTCCAGACACTGCTCGGTGTCACCGGCTCGGGCAAGACTTACACCATGGCCAACGTGATCGCCCGAAGCGGTCGGCCCGCCCTGGTGCTGGCGCCCAACAAGACGCTTGCCGCGCAGCTTTATGCCGAAATGCGCGAGTTTTTTCCAAACAACGCGGTTGAGTACTTCGTCTCTTACTACGACTACTACCAGCCCGAGGCATACGTTCCTCAGCGCGATCTGTTCATCGAAAAGGACTCCTCGATCAACGAGCACATCGAGCAGATGCGCTTGTCGGCGACCAAGTCATTGCTCGAACGGCGCGACGTGGTGATTGTTGCCACGGTGTCCTGCATCTACGGTATCGGCAACCCGGGCGATTATCACGCCATGGTCATGACGCTGCGGGTCAATGACCGGATGTCGCAGCGCGACATTCTGCAGCGGCTGGTTGCCATGCAATACAAGCGCAACGAGACTGAATTTGCACGCGGCACGTTTCGCGTGCGTGGTGACACCATCGACGTCTTTCCAGCCGAACACGCCGAGCTCGCGGTGCGGATCGAACTCTTTGACGATCAGGTCGAGGCCATTCAGTTGTTCGACCCGCTGACCGGCAAAGTGCGACAAAAAATTCCGCGCTTTACGGTCTATCCGTCTTCGCATTACGTCACCCCTCGCGCCACCGTGCTACGAGCGCTCGAGACAATTAAGCAGGAGTTGTCAGAACGGCTCGAATGTTTCCGTGCCGAGGGCAAGCTGGTGGAGGCTCAGCGCCTCGAACAACGCACCCGCTTTGACCTCGAAATGCTCTCAGAGCTCGGTTTTTGCAAAGGCATCGAGAACTACACCCGCCATCTGTCGGGTGCTGCCCCCGGGGAGCCGCCCCCGACGCTGGTCGACTACCTGCCGGACGACGCTCTATTTGTGATCGACGAGTCCCATGTCTCGATCGGGCAATTAGGTGGGATGTATCGCGGAGACCGCGCCCGCAAGGAAACACTGGTCAATTACGGATTCCGATTGCCCTCGGCACTCGATAATCGGCCGCTCAAGTTCGAGGAATTCGAGGGCAAGCTGCGTCAGTGCATCTTCGTGTCAGCCACGCCGGCCGACTACGAGTCAAGGCACAGCGGGCAGGTCGTAGAGCAGGTCGCCCGCCCGACTGGCCTGGTTGACCCGGTGGTCACGATTCGGCCCGCGGGCACTCAGGTGGATGATGTCCTGTCCGAAATTCATGTGAGGGTCGCCGTCAAGGAGCGCGTATTGGTCACGACGCTGACCAAGCGCATGGCTGAGGACCTCACCGATTACCTGACCGAGCATGGGGTAAAGGTACGTTATTTGCACTCGGACATCGATACTGTCGAACGGGTGGAAATCATCCGTGATTTGCGCCTGGGGGTGTTTGATGTGTTGGTGGGCATCAACCTGCTGCGCGAAGGGCTGGATATTCCGGAGGTGTCTCTGGTGGCCATTCTTGACGCCGACAAGGAAGGATTCCTGCGCTCGGAGCGCAGCCTGATCCAAACCATTGGGCGCGCGGCGCGCAACCTCAACGGTTGCGCCATCCTCTACGCCGATGTCGTTACCGAGTCCATCCGCCGGGCGATGGGTGAAACCGACCGGCGTCGTGTCCGCCAGCTTGAATTCAACGCGGCGCACGGAATCGTGCCGCGTGGCGTGGTCAAGCAGGTGCGCGAAATGATCGACGGGGTCTATGACCCCTCGCAGGACAAGAAGGAACTAAAAGCGGCCGAGGCGATAGTGGAGTACGAGTCGCTCGGTGAGAAAGGCGCCGCTCGTGAACTCAAGCGACTGGAAAAACTGATGCTCGACCACGCGCGCAATTTGGAGTTCGAGAAGGCTGCACAGGTGCGCGATCAACTGGCCCGATTCAAGGAGCGGCTGTTTGGTGCAGGCGGTGGCAATGTCGTGCCGTTTCCTGCCGACAAAGCCGCCTGATGCAATGCTTTTCGCAAAGGTTTAAACCTCTTTTTTGTTTTCCGTTTGGATACTCACATGGCAAAGCGTGAACCTCTCTCAATGGCGATGAACACCCGGGTCCTGTTCGTCTGCATGGGCAATATCTGCCGGTCGGCTATGGCCGAGGGCGTTTTTAGGCAGTTGGTCCGCCAGGCGGGCCTGGATGAAGTGGTCAAGGTTTCCTCCGCGGGCACCCATGCGTTTCACGTTGGCGAGTCGCCTGATCGCCGCGCGCTGACGACCGCATCCAAGCGTGGCTACGACATCTCTGATCTGCGGGCGCGCCGGGTCGGGGAGAAAGATTTCGACGCATACGACCTGATCCTTGCGATGGACTGGGACAACCTCGGTCTGTTGCAGCAAATGGCCCCGAAAAAGTCGCATCACAAGATTCAGTTGCTGATGCGTTTTGCGACCGAACATGAGTCGGCGACCATTCCCGATCCCTACTACGGTGCACAGCCGGGCTTCGAGCAAGCGCTTGATCTGATCGAGGATGCTTGCGCAGGTCTGCTTGAAGTCGCGCGTCGCCGGGCCACCCAAGTCGCCGCCGCCTGATCCGTCCAGGGGTTTTGTCCAGGACAAAACCCCTACGGAAGATACGGATACTCGACTTATCTGCTCGGATATCTGTAATCTTGAGCGACTTACTCGGGATTCCGGAGCCCATCATGCGTTTGACCACCAAAGGCCGTTTCGCTGTGACCGCCATGATCGATCTGGCCATGCGCCAGCACAACGGTCCAGTGACGCTCGCTGGAATCAGCCAGCGGCAAAAGATTTCGCTGTCTTACCTCGAGCAGCTCTTCGGGAAGTTACGTCGCCATGAGTTGGTCGAGAGCACGCGGGGCCCGGGTGGTGGCTACTCGCTTGCCCGTCCGATGCGCGACGTCTCGGTGGCCGACATCATTTTTGCGGTGGACGAGCCGATCGATGCCACCAACTGTGGCGGCAAGGAAAATTGCCATGACGATGGTCCGTGCATGACCCACGAGTTGTGGACGAGCCTGAACAAGAAAATGGTCGAGTTCCTGGACGGCGTTACGCTTCAGGAGCTCGTCGACAAGCAAAAAACGCGTGCCCAGCAGGAGCCGACTCGCAAAGTGTCGGTGCTGCGAGAGCACAAGGCTGCGCTTGAGTTTCCGACGTCCACGCTGCAACCGATTGGCATCCAGGGCTCAAGGCTCACGCCCATCTCATGATGTCTGCGTGTTTCTAAGAAAAAATACAGGGAGAGGATTACATGCAGCTGCCGGTCTATCTCGATTACTCGGCAACCACTCCGGTTGATCCGCGCGTGGTCGATGCCATGGTCCCATGGCTTGGCCAGCGCTTTGGTAACCCAGCGTCGCGCAGTCATGCGTACGGTTGGGACGCTGAGCATGCGGTAGAGGAGGCCCGTGAGCAGGTCGCGGGTCTGGTTGGCTGTGACGCGAAAGATTTGGTCTGGACGTCAGGCGCCACCGAATCCATCAACCTCGCGATCAAGGGCGTTGCTGGGTTCTACAAGGAAAAAGGGCGTCACCTGATCACGGTGCGCACCGAGCACAAGGCCACACTCGACACCATGCGCGAGCTTGAGCGCGAGGGGTTTGAGGTCACCTATCTCGACGTGCTCGAAAATGGTCTGATCGATCTCGATGTGTTCAAGGCAGCCCTGCGGCCAGACACGCTGCTTGTGTCGGTCATGTATGTGAACAATGAGATCGGTGTGATCCAGGACATTCCGGCTATCGGCGCCATGTGCCGTGAGCGTGGGATTTTCTTTCATGTTGACAGTGCTCAGGCCACCGGCAAGGTAGAGATCAACCTGGCAAGTCTTCCGGTTGATCTGATGAGTTTTTCCGCGCACAAGAGCTATGGGCCGAAGGGCGTCGGTGCGCTGTATGTGCGTCGCAAGCCTCGTGTACGGATCGATGCCCAGATCCACGGTGGCGGGCATGAGCGTGGCATGCGCTCAGGCACATTGCCTACCCACCAGATCGTTGGGATGGGTGAAGCATTTCGGATCGCCCGCGCTGAGATGGCCGTCGAGAACGAACGCATTCGCGTCTTGCGTGATCGCCTGTACCGTGGCATCACCTCCATGGAAGAGGTGTATATCAACGGCGACATGGAACGACGGGTGCCGCACAACCTCAATGCGAGCTTCAACTACGTGGAAGGCGAGTCGTTGATCATGGCGGTCAAGGACCTGGCTGTGTCCTCCGGCTCGGCCTGCACCTCTGCAAGCCTAGAGCCTTCCTACGTGTTGCGTGCCTTGGGCCGCAGCGATGAGTTGGCGCATAGTTCCATCCGCTTTTCGGTTGGTCGGTTCACGACTGCGGAAGAAGTCGATTTTGCTGTCGAGCTGCTGCGTGACAAGGTCAGCCGCCTGCGTGACATGTCGCCCTTGTGGGAGATGGTCAAAGAGGGCATCGATCTGAATACCGTTCAGTGGGCAGCACACTAACAAGAGCAGACAGGGGGAAATCATGGCGTATAGCGAAAAGGTCATCGACCACTACGAAAACCCGCGCAATGTGGGCGCGTTGGATAAGGAAGATCCTTCGGTGGGCACAGGTATGGTCGGCGCGCCTGCGTGCGGCGATGTGATGAAGTTGCAGATTCGCGTGAATACTTCGGGCGTGATTGAGGATGCGCGGTTCAAGACCTATGGCTGTGGTTCGGCGATTGCCTCATCTTCGCTGGTGACTGAATGGGTCAAGGGCAAGACGCTGGATGAGGCGATGTCCATCAAGAACACTCAGATCGCTGAAGAGCTGGCCTTGCCGCCCGTCAAGATTCATTGCTCGATTCTGGCTGAAGATGCGATCAAGGCTGCGATCGAGGACTACCGTACCAAGCATGCCCAGGGTGCCGACGCGCAACCTAAAGCCGCTTGATGCCTGAAGGAATCTGACATGACGATCAGCCTGACTGAAGCTGCTGCACGACACGTGTCTCGCTACATGGAGCGTCGCGGGAAAGGGCTCGGACTCAGACTCGGCGTCAAGACGACGGGCTGCTCTGGACTGGCTTACAAACTCGAGTACGCCGACGCACTGCAGCCAGAAGACGTTCAGTTCCAGAGTCATGGGGTGACCGTACTGGTTGATCCCAAGAGCCTCGTTTACATCGACGGCACCGAGTTGGACTTTGTCCGCGAAGGATTGAACGAGGGCTTCAAGTTCAATAATCCCAATGTCAAGAGCGAATGCGGCTGCGGTGAGTCGTTCAAGGTTTGAGTCCGAAGAAAAATCATTTCGAGTTTCTAGGGCTGCCTGAGCGTTTCGAACTCGACACCACGCGTCTGCAGCAGGTCTATCTGAGGCTGCAGGCTGCGGTGCACCCAGACCGTTATGCCAATGCAGGTGCCACGGAGCACCGTATCGCCATGCAGTTGGCGACGCAGGTCAATGAGGCGTACCGTACGCTCCTCGATCCGGGGCGCAGGGCAGCGTATCTGTGTGAATTGCGTGGCGCACCAATCAAAGCCGAGACCAACACCGTCATGGCGCGGGAATTCCTCACGCAGCAGATGCAATGGCGCGAGGCGCTTGAGGAGGCTCGGGATGCCCGCGATGGTGCAGCGCTCTCTAGCTTGGCACGCATGATGAGCGCTCATCGTGCGCGTCTGCTCGGTGAAATCGGCGAAGCACTCGACGATCGGCATGATTACCACCAAGCGGCAGATGCCGTGCGACGCT
>JBIKKG010000142.1:0-8368 GCA_044360485.1 Burkholderiaceae bacterium
GAAGACCTTGGAGAGCACTTTGTATGCGAACCGCGTCGACAGGCCGCTCATGCCTTCGTCCACCCCTGAGAAATCACGGTATTCCTGCAGAGACTTGGCCTTGGGGTCGACGTCCTTGAGATTTTCACCGTCGTAGATGCGCATCTTCGAGAGCAGGCTCGAGTTTTCGGGTTCCTTGAGCCGCGTCAGGATGGCAAATTGGGCCATCATCTTCAGCGTTCCCGGGGCGCAGGGTGCATGTGACAAGGAGCTGGTTTCAAGCAGCTTGCCGTAGATGCGCACTTCTTCCGAGACGCGCAGGCAATACGGCACTTTGACGATGTAGATGCGATCCAGAAAGGCTTCGTTGTGCTTGTTGTTGCGAAAGGCCTGCCATTCGCTTTCATTGGAGTGCGCCAGGATCACGCCATCGAAGGGAATCGCACCGAAACCTTCGGTCCCCTTGTAATTGCCTTCCTGTGTCGCCGTGAGCAGCGGGTGCAGGACCTTGATCGGCGCCTTGAACATTTCCACGAATTCCAGCAAGCCCTGGTTGGCCAGGCATAGGCCGCCGGAATAGCTATAGGCGTCGGTGTCGTTCTGAGAAAACCGTTCCAGCTGCCGAATGTCGAGCTTGCCCACCAGCGACGAAATATCCTGATTGTTTTCGTCGCCAGGTTCGGTCTTGGCGATGGCGATCTGCTGCAGGATGGATGGCTTGAGCTTCACCACCCGAAAGCGCGTGATGTCGCCGCCATATTCGGCCAGCCGCTTGACTGCCCACGGCGACATGATCGGGTTCAGGTACCGGCGTGCAATGCCGTACTCGGCTTCGATCGCAGGGCCGTCTTCGGTGGGAGAGAACAGACCGAGCGGTGACTCGTTGACCGGGGAGCCCTTGAGTGCATAAAGAGGCGCGTGCTCCATCAGGTGCTTGAGCTTTTCGGCCAGAGACGATTTGCCACCCCCAGGCGGTCCGAGCAAGTACAAGATCTGCTTGCGTTCTTCCAGTGCCTGCGCTGAATGCTTGAAGAACGACACGATCTGCTCGATGGTCTCTTCCATTCCGTAGAAGTCTTTGAAGGCGGGATAGACCTTCATCACCTTGTTGGAAAAGATGCGCGACAGCCGAGGGTCGGCGCGTGTGTCCAGCAATTGCGGCTCACCGATCGCGCTGAGCATGCGCTCGGCCGCGCTGGCATAAGCACTGCGATCGCGCCGACACAGGTCGAGGTACTCCTGCAGCGAATACTCCTCTTCCTGCTGCGCTTCGTACCGGGCTTTGAATCGGCCCATGATGCCTACCTCGAAGTCGGCTAAGGCCGTTGGATTCGGGGTGGGAGCGTTGCTGGAGCGGCCTTCGCCGAATGCTGAAAAACCGTGGTTGAATCCGGATTCCATGGGTGACCTCCGATCACGAAATCTGTGAATCGATTCTGTTAGCGTGAGCGGAGAACGACCTCGAAGATCCAGGTTGCACGTTGCCCTGGATCAGACAGACGGTCTCGAGCGAGGCTGTTTGCTGGCCGTTTTGGTGGGATGTGGGGTGCAATACCCCGATGACGGTCCAGCGCGCCGTCAGGCGGCAGGCTTGGACTGCACGCGCTGGGCAGCGACCGAATCCAACGTGTTGGCGGCCTGACCGGGCGATGTGGAACGCGGCTTCCAGCGAGACAGCAGCAGGGCATTCGTCATGACGCTCACCGAGCTCATGGCCATGGCGGCCCCCGCAATCACCGGAGACAGCAGCCCTAGGGCAGCCAGTGGGATTCCGACGATGTTGTAGGCAAAGGCCCAGAAGAGGTTCTGATGGATCTTGCGCACGGTGCGCTGAGAAATTTCCAGCGCAGCCGGTACAAGGCCAGGGTCGCCGCGCATGAGCGTGATGCCTGCAGTGTGCATGGCGACATCGGTACCCGTGGCCATGGCGATGCTCACATCTGCCGCAGCCAGCGCCGGCGCATCGTTGATCCCGTCCCCCACCATGGCCACGCGACCGGTCGTGTTGGCTTTCAGTGCGGTGACGGCATGGGCCTTGTCATCAGGCAGCAGATTGGCCACGACTTCGGTAATCCTGAATTGCTCGGCCATCACCAGCGCCGCCTGCCGATTGTCGCCGGTCAGCATCACGCTGCGCACGCCCATGTCGGCCAGTCGCTGCACCGCTTCGCGCGCGCCTGGCTTGGGTGCATCGCCAAAGCCGAGCACCCCGATTGCGCGCACCGATCCGTCCTGGCGCGTTGCCATCACCCAGGAGACGGTGCGACCCAAGACCTGGAGTGCTTCAGCCTGTCGCGTCAGATCGGTATCTGCACCGGTGTTCGGATCGTCACCCGCGACGCCCAGTTCCGCAGCCAGGCGTGGGCTGCCGATGGTGACCGTTCTGTGGTCCACCTGACCTTCGATGCCCCGTCCGGGCAGCGCACGCACCTCGGCTGCCTGGCGGATCGGGGCGTTGCTGGCGCGGGCTTCAGACAGGGTGGCATGCGCCAGCGGATGTTCGCTGCCTTGCTGCAACGCTGCGGCATCGGCCAGCATCTCGGCGCGAGTCTCGCCCTGCGCCACCAGTACTTCAGTGAGCACCGGATGCCCCATGGTGAGCGTGCCAGTCTTGTCGAAGGCCACGACCTTGACCTGATGTGCCAATTCGAGCGCCTGCGCATCCTTGATCAGCACACCATGGCGGGCCGCTACACCTGTGCCGGCCATGACCGCGGCAGGCGTGGCCAGCCCTAATGCACAGGGGCAGGCGATCACGAGCACAGCGACGGCCGCGATGATGGCGGGCTCTGCGGCATGCCCGCTGAGCAGCCAGCCTGCAAAGGTGAGTACGGCTATGCCGATGACCACTGGGACAAAGACGGCCGAGACGCGATCGACAATGCGTTGGATGGGGGCTTTGGCTGCCTGCGCGTCCTCGACCATGCGCACGATGCGCGCGAGGACGGTTTCCGTCCCGACGGCCGACACATCGAGTTCAATGCGGGCTGCGCCATTGATGGAGCCTCCCACCACCCGATCGCCGGGCCCGCGCTCGACCGGTAAGGGCTCGCCTGTGAGCATCGATTCGTCGACCTGGGTGTGACCGGCATGCAGGATGCCATCGGCAGGAATGCGCTCGCCGGGCAGCACGACCAGTCGATCGCCGACTGCGACGACGCTCAACGTCACGTCGGTCTCGATACCCCCCACCAGCCTGCGTGCAGTGTCCGGACGCAGCGACTGGAGTGCCCGAATCGCTTCGGTCGTCTGACGCTTGGCGCGCGATTCAAGGTATTTGCCCAGCAGCACCAGCGCAATGACCACAGCTGACGATTCGAAGTAAAGGTGTGGCGCATGGCCATCATGAGCACGGGACCATAACCACACCGACAGACCCCAGCCTGCGCTGGTGCCGATGGCCACGAGCAGGTCCATGTTGCCCGTGCCGGCCTTCAAGGCCTTCCAGCCCGCCCGATAAAAGCGCGCACCCAGAATGAACTGCACTGGCGTGGCCAAGGCACATTGCGCCCACGCAGGCAGCATGGCGTGAATGCCAAAAGGCGCGAGCAACATCGGGAGCGCCAATGGCGCAGCCAAGGCGATCGCTGCAACGAGCATCAGGCGTTCGCGCGCCAGGCGGGCTTCGATGCGATCCTGCTGTGGGGCTGCCGAGGCCGTACTGTCGAGCGCTTGTGCAGTGACCTGTACCGGATCGGGTGCAGCCGGCACGTCGTACCCGGCATCTGTGATGGCCTTGACCAGCACCTCGCGCACGAGGCCGGTGCCGCTGACCATGGCGGCTTCAGTGGCCAGATTCACCGAGACGTCGCTCACGCCAGGTACCTTGCGCAAGGCGCGCTCGACCCGCGTCACGCATGAAGCACAGGTCATTCCTTCCACGGGCAGGCTCAGCATGGTGCCGGCCTGAGCGTAGTCAGTTACCGCAGCGGACGTACGGACAGCGGAATCGCTCATGGTCCGGTCGAGTGTACCCTTGCGACGAACGCCAGATTGGCCTTGGATCAAAGGAAGCCACCATGCAGCAGCAGTTCCATGTGGAAGGGATGACCTGTCAACATTGCGTGCGCGCGGTCACGCGCGCTGTCCAGCAACTCGATGCACAGGCTGCCGTTCAGGTCGATCTGAAGGCCGCCACCGTGACGGTCGACTCCACACAGCCGCGTCCGCGCATTGCTGAGGCCATCCGCGAGGAAGGCTACCCCGTGGCACCCTGAGTCGAGGGAAAAGACATATGGGAACGACTCGACGCATGGTGCTGGGTAGCCTGGCTGCGATCAGCGGGCTGGCGGTGGGATGGTCCTTGCTGCCAGTGCGGCAACGCCTGACCGGCAACAGACCGCTGCCTGTAGCCTCGGGGCAGGTGCCCTTCAATGGGTGGGTGGCGATCGATGGGCAGGGCATGGTGACGGTGTTCATGCCCAAGTCCGAAATGGGTCAAGGCACACACACAGGCCTGGCGATGCTGCTGGCTGAAGAGCTCGATGCCGACTGGGCGAGCGTGCGCATCGGTGAAGCACCGATCGATCCGATCTACAACAACCTGGCCACCGTCGTCGATGGATTGCCCTTTCATCCTGATGACACCGGACTGATCAAACAGTTCGCGGGCTGGATGACTGCGAAGGTCATGCGTGAAGTGGGCGTGATGATGACCGGCGGCTCTTCCAGCCTGAAGGATCTCTGGCTGCCCATGCGCCGTGCTGGCGCAAGTGCGCGCGCCATGCTGCTGGCCGCAGCGGCGCAGCAATGGGGTGTATCACCGGAGCAGCTGACGGTCGCAAACGGTCGAGTGAGCCATGCGCCGAGCGGGCGCAGTGTCGGATTCGGCGAACTCGCGCAGGCCGCAGGTCGCCTCCCGGTCGTGCAGGATCCGCCCCTCAAGCCGGCTTCGGCGTTCAAGCTGATCGGCACGCCGCAATCACGCCTGGACAGTGTGGCGAAGTCCAACGGACTGGCCGGGTTCGGGATCGACATACAGCTGCCGGGTATGCGCGTAGCGGCCGTGCGCATGGCGCCGGACCTGGGCGGGCAGGTGGGGTCGATGCAGGCCGCTGCGGCTGAGAAACTGCCCGGTATTCGGGCCGTCGTGAGCGTGCCGGCGTCGCATGGTGGCAGCGGTGCGGTCGCGGTCATTGCAGACACCTGGTGGCAGGCGCGCCGTGCCCTGGATCAGATATCGATTCGCTGGCAGCCGGGGCCCGCCGCTGGCCTGAGCAGTGAATCCATCACGACGCAACTGCAGGCTGCGCTCACGTCAGGCAGTGCGCATGCGTTTCGTTCGGTGGGGGATGTTGAGGCGGCGATGAAGCAGGCTGCCCGCCGTGTGAAGGCTGATTACCGCGCGCCTTACCTGGCCCATGCGCCGATGGAGCCAATGAATTGCACCGTGCAGGTGGATGACGATCAGGCGACGGTCTGGGCGCCCACCCAGGTACCCGATCTGGCGCGTGCAACGGTGGCACAGGTCACCGGTCTGGAAGCCAATCGGATCACGGTCCATGTCCCTTTCCTTGGCGGCGGTTTCGGTCGCAGGCTCGATGTCGACTTCATTGCCCAGGCGAGCTTCATTGCGAAGGCGATGCGTGGTGTGCCGGTCAAGACCGTCTGGTCGCGCGAAGACGACATGGCCAATGATTTCTATCGCCCGGCTTGTGTCGCGCGATTTGAGGCAGGGCTGGATGCGCAGGGTCGACCCATTGCCTGGCAGTTGCGCACGGCAGGCCAGGCGATTGTTCCCGCCTATGCCAAGCGGGTACTCGGCTTGAGCGTGCCGGGCCCCGACAAAACCACGAGCGAAGGGGCGTTCGATCAGCCCTATGAATTCGCGGCCTGTCGCATCGAGCATTCAGCGGTCGAGTTGCCGGTGCCCATCGGCTTCTGGCGCTCGGTGGGGCATTCGCACCAGGCGTTCTTTAAGGAGTGTTTTGTCGACGAAGTGGCGAGCGCAGCCGGACAGGATCCGGTCGCGTTTCGTGCCGCCATGCTGGACCGTCATCCCCGGCATCTGAAGGTGCTGCAGAGGGCCGCTGCCCTGGGTCGATGGGGTGCGCCGCTTGAGCCACGCGAGGGCATGCGGCGCGGCCGTGGCGTGGCGCTGCATCAGTCGTTCGGATCGATCGTGGCGCAAGTGGTGGAGGTGTCGGTCGACGCAGCGGGTGCGCTGCATGTGGATCGCATTGTGTGCGTCATCGATTGCGGCCAGGCGGTCAATCCGAATCTGATTGCGCAGCAGGTCGACAGTGCGATTGTTTACGGACTCAGTGCTGCGCTGCATGGGGACATCACTGTGGCCGACGGGCGTGTGCAGCAGAGCAACTTTCACGACTACCGTTTGCTGAAGATGGCTGAATGTCCGCCTGTACAGACGGAGATCATTGCGTCGAGTGAGCCACCCGAGGGCGTCGGTGAGCCGCCGTTGCCGCCGGTTGCGCCTGCGCTGGCCAATGCAGTCTTTGCCGCGACGGGTACGCGGCTGCGCTCGCTGCCGCTGCGATTGAGTTAATGGCCCGCTGATTCAGCGCAGTCTGGCGATCAGCGCTGCGGTGGCCGTGTCCAGTTCGCCGGTGCGCTGACCGGCGAGTGCGCGCTCCACGTTGCTGGCCAGCACTTTGCCCAGTTCTACTCCGAACTGGTCAAAGGGGTTGATGCCCAAGACCGTGGCTGCGGTGTACGTGGCGTGCTCGTGGCAAGCGAGCAGCGCGCCCAGCGTGTGCGCATCGAGTCGCTGTAGCACGAGTGTCGTGCTGGGCCGATTACCGGGGAAGTCCCGATGCAGATCGCCTGGCGCAGCCGGTTTGCCCAGTGCCAAGGCGGCTGCTTGAGCGATGCCGTTGGCCAGCAGGATGCGATGCCGATCATCCGTAGCGTCGGCCAGGTTGGCCAGGTCGGCGCGCGGCGAGCGGACCAGCACGAAGTCGACGGGTACGCTGTCCGGACCCTGATGCAATTGCTGGAAAAACGAGTGCTGGGCATTGGTGCCCGAGGTGCCCCAGATGATCGGTGAGGTCGGGAGCATTGCGCGATGGCCGTCGAGTGCAGCCGATTTGCCGTTGCTCTCCATGGCCAGTTGTTGCAGCCAGGCCGGCAGCAAGCGCAGGCGTTCAGCGTAGGGAATGAGTGCCTGGGAGGGCAGGTTCAGGAATGCTCTGTTCCAGACCGACACCAGCCCCATGCGGGCTGGCAGGTTTGCACTCAGCGGTGTATCGCGAAAATGCTGATCCATGTCTGCCGCGCCAGCGAGCAGCGCATCGAAGACGTCCGGGCCGCAGGCCACGGCCACACCGAGTCCGACGGTGGACCACAGCGAATACCGACCGCCGACCCAATCCCAGAACTGCAGCAACCGGTCTGCACGAATGCCCCAGGTCAGCGCCGCTTGCGGGGCTGCCGTCACACCGATCATGTGGGCCGGCCAGTCGGTCGTCGGACATCCCCCCGCGGTGAGCCAGTGGCGGGCCGCCTGTGCGTTGGCCAAGGTTTCGCGCGTGGTGAAGGTCTTGGAGATGATGGCAAAGGCCGTGCGCGCAGGGTTCAAGCCCGCCAGGGCGCGGTCCAGATCTTCGGGATCGACATTCGCCACGAAACGCACGTCCACCCCACCGGGCGATGACAATGCATCGCACACCAGGCGCGGACCCAGATCGGAGCCGCCGATGCCGATACAGACCAGCGCCTGGAGCGGGTCGCCGGCAAATCCAGTCAGTTCCCCCGCGCGCAGCCTGTCGGCCAGTGCGGTCATGACCGCGCGCTGCTCCCGCACGGCCTGGGCCACTTCGGCCGAGCCTCCCACGCCGCGCAAGGCGGTATGCAGCGCTGCCCGCCCTTCAGTGGGGTTGACGATCTCGCCATCGAAGAGCCTTTGGCGGGCTGCATCGAATCCACAAACCTGTGCCCATGCCTGCAGCGCGTCCAGCACGCTTGAGTCGAGGCGCTGTCGGGAAAAATCGGCGTAGACGCCGCCAACTTCCAAAGACAACCTCTGGCTACGCTGTGGATCGGCATGAATCAGTTCACGCAGATGCAGCAAAGTGAAGCGAGCAGCATGCCTGCGCAGGGTGTCCACGCAGATTGCGGGTGTGAGGTCTGGATCCGCTGGGTGTGCTGTCATGTCCGAAAATGGCGAGCCAGAAAAGTGGGTCAGCCGGATAATGCCGGCATGTCTCAGATGCTGCCACACTCAGATCCATCCGTGCCGCTCCTGGACGCAGCGCTGTGCTGGCCGCTGTTGAGTGCACGCGATGTCCGTGCAGATGGCCGCTTTTTTGTGGGCGTGACCAGTACCGGCATTTATTGCCGGCCGATCTGCCCGGCGCGCACGCCGCGGCGCGAACATTGCCGGTTCTACACGACCGCAGCCGGTGCCGAAGTCTCAGGCTATCGACCCTGC
>JBIKKG010000143.1:0-8357 GCA_044360485.1 Burkholderiaceae bacterium
TGAGCGCCACCGCACTACTTACGCCACATCGGGTACACCGACTACCTTTGCGCTGACCGATGCGCTCGCCGACATCGAGGGCGGCGGGCATGCCTGTCGCGCAGCCATCATGCCCTCTGGGCTTGCGGCCATCTCGGTGCCGTTGCTGGCCTACTGCAAGCCGGGCGATCACATCCTCATGAGTGATTCGGTGTATGGCCCCGCTCGCACCTTTGCCACGACCATGCTGGCGCGGTACGGCGTGGTGACCGAATACTTCGACCCGCATGTCGGCGCTGGCATTGCCGCGCTGTTGCGCCCGAACACGCGCATCGTGTATCTGGAGAGCCCGGGCAGCTATACCTTCGAGATTCAGGATGTCCCGGCCATCTGCAACGTGGCGCGTGCGCATGGCGTACTCACCATGATCGATAACGCCTGGGCCTCGCCAGTGTTCGCACGCCCCTTCGATTGGGGCATCGATATCTCGCTGCTGCCCCTCACTAAATACTGGGGCGGTCATGCTGACCTGCTGATGGGCGCAGCCGTGGTGCGTGAAGAGCACTGGCTGCCTTTGTGGCAGGCCATCCGGCAACTGGGCATTGCGGTGGGTGGCGACGATGCGTATCTGGTGCTGCGCGGTCTGCGCACGGCCGATGTACGCATGCGCCGGCACGAGTCCACCGCGCTCACCGTGGCGCGCTGGCTGGAAGGGCGCCCCGAGGTGGCACGGGTGCTGCACCCCGGACTGCCGTCGCATCCTCAGCACGCGCTGTTCAAGCGTGATTTTCTGGGATCGAGCGGGCTGTTCTCATTCGAGCTCAAGGCCGCTACGCAAGCGCAGATTGCCGCGCTGTGCGAAGACCGACGCCACTTCAAGATTGGTTATTCGTGGGGCGGCTTCGAGAGTCTGATCATGCAGGCCAAGATCGGTTCCTTGCGCACGGTCCAGCCCTGGACGGGTGGTCCGCTGATCCGCATTCACTGTGGTCTGGAGGATGCTGCCGATCTGATCGCCGACCTGCAGGCCGGCCTCGACGCCATGGCGCACGCACACTGAACCGCGCACCGGGCTGCCCGCAAGCGCGCGGGCAGCTCGAGCGCCGATGTGACCTCTATCTCAGTACAAGGTTCACTCGGGGCCACCCCAGTGTCGGGGCATCAGCTCAGCGCACGCTTGAGCGCCGCGGCACACATCGCGACCGCCTCTTCCGCTTCATCGATCACCTTGCCCATCGTGATGAAGCCATGGATCTGCCGCTCGAAACTGATGAGGGTGGCGCGGTTGCCCGCTTGCGTGAGGCGATGCGCGTATTCAATGCCTTCGTCGCGCAACGGATCGAAGCCCGCCGTCAGCACCAGCGCGGGCGGCAGGCGGCCCAGGTCGTCGCACAGCAGCGGCGCGGCACGCCAGTCATGGTCATGGCGGTCGTCGTCGATGTAGTGATCGTGGAAATAGCGCATCGAGTCAACTGTGAGCAGCAGCCCCTGGCCATTCACGGCGCCTGAGCGCGTGACGCGCCGCTGCACGGTGGCCGGATAAATGAGCAGCTGATAGGCCACCGGCAGGTCGCCGGCATTGCGAGCGGCCAACGCAATGACTGCGGCCAGATTGCCGCCTGCGCTGTCGCCGCCTACCGCGAGCTTGTCAGGGCTCACGTTCAGTGTGGCCGCGTTGCGCCGGACCCAATAGGTGGCGGCCAGACAATCATCCACGGCAGCCGGGAAGCGGTGTTCAGGCCCCATGCGGTAATCGACCGAGACCACCGCACACCCCGAGCCGTTGGCCAGCGCGCGGCACAGCGCGTCATGCGTGTCCAGATCGCCGATGACCCAGCCTCCGCCGTGGAAGTACACCAGCACCGGCAAGGCGCCGCTGGTCTCTGGGGTTGGCCGGTACAGGCGCATTGCAATCGGGCCGTGCGGGCCATCTGCGGTCAGCTCACGCACTTGTGCCACGGGCTGCGCGTCGGGTTGAGTGAAGAACCGCCGCGCCCGGTACGACTCGCGCGCTTCCAGCGGGGTCTGTTCATGCACGGCGGGTGCGGCGCGCTGGTCGATGAGGTCCAGTAGCGCGCGGGCCTGAGGATGCAGCATGGCGGTCTCCTTGTGTGGTCAGACCGCCAGTCGAGCCAATGGCGCGCCGCCTGCCTGGTCAGTCAGCATGCCCTGCGCTCACGGCGCCCTATCGCCGTGTGCTGAGCTTTGCGTCGGCTGATGGGCACCCATGCCTACCCAATACGCCACACGCGCACTCAGTGTCTCGAGGATCAGCGGCTTGGACAGAAAATCGTTCATCCCGCTGGCCATGCATTCATCGCGCTCCGTCTGCAGGGCATTGGCCGTGACGGCAATCACGGGGGTGTGCGCATTGGGGCCAGTCCCTGCCCGCAGTCTGCGCGTGACTTCCATGCCGTCCATGCCAGGCATGCGCACATCCATGAGGATCGTCGCGTAGGTCCTGCGCTGTGCTGCGGCCAGCGCCGATTCGCCGTCGTTGGCCACCTCCGCGCGATATCCCAAGCGCTCCAGCATCAGCATGACCACCTTCTGATTGACCGGGTTGTCCTCCACCACCAGCAGACAGGGTTGGGCAGTCTGATGGTTGCCTTCAGGTACATGCGAGGGCTCAGGCTCGGGTAGACGGGGCTGCGTGATCTGAGGCTCCACGGCGGCGGCGGGGCTGTCGACCTTGATGGCGGGCAGACGCACCTTGAACACGGTCCCAGGCCCCTCGCCCCGAGCGTCGCACACGATGCTTCCCCCCATGGCCTCGACCAGCTGTCGGCAGATGGCCAGCCCAAGCCCCGTACCTGCATAACGGCGTGCATTGGACATATCGACCTGCGTGAACCGTTCGAAGATCCGCTCACGCGATTCAGCCGGAATGCCCACCCCGGTATCGGTCACTTCGAATACCAGCATGTCGTTGGCACTCCAGACCTCCAGCGCCACCTCGCCCTGGTCGGTGAACTTGAGTGCATTGCCCACCAGATTGATCAGCACCTGGCGGATGCGATGCAGGTCGCCCAGATACGTGCCCTCGGCCGATGCATGGGTCGCCACGCGCAGTGCGACCCCTTTTTGAATCGCCCGGTTGCCGAACATGTCCCTGATCGCGTCGATGCATTCGCTGATCCGGTAGGGCTGCGGATCCAGATCGACCCGCCCGGCTTCAATTTTCGACAGGTCCAGAATGTCGTTGACCAGCGCCACCACCTCCTGACCCGAGCGGGCAATGCCGACTGCAAATTCCTGCTGTTTCGAATCAAGAGGCGTTTCGAGCAGCAACTGTGACAAACCCACCACGCCATTGAGCGGGGTGCGCAGCTCGTGCGACATGGTGGCCAGGAAGCGGGTTTTTTCCTCGTTGGCGGCTTCGGCCTGTCTGGCCGCCTGCTCCAGTTGCAGCTGAATCTGGTCATTCCGTTTGAGCGCAAACCACAATGCCCAGAGCATGGCCAGCAGCAGCGTCGTGATGCAGCTGGCCGCAATATAGATGCGCCTTTTTCGAATCTCGAAGTTCTTCAGCACCCCGGCTTCGCTGCGCCCGGTGACTGCGATCACTCCGTAGTCAGGCAGGGCGCTGTACGCATAGAAGCGTCGCACGCCGTCCAGTCCCTGTTGCAAGAAGGTGCCGAAGGCCGGCGCATCAGGCTCCAGGATCGGAATGCCCTGGAGGACGGCGCCAAGCCGCGGCCCGGCCTCAGGAAAGGTCGATATCAGCTCGCCGCTGCTGCGCACGAGCGCGAAGATGTCATCGTTGCGACTGACCAGTTCCTTCGCAAACTTCGCGAACACCTCTGGGCTGATTGACACCTGCAGTACGCCGCCGAATCCGTTTGGGCCCTTCAGGGCGCGTGTGGCGAAGATCGTCCATTCACCGGAAATCCGGCCTTTCACCGGGCGGGTGATGTAGAGCTGATCACTGTCGTGGGCATCACGATGGAACTTGAATTGCTCGCGATCGCTCAGGTCAACCGACCGGGTGCCCAGGGTGGAGAAGTGAAGACGGCCATCCGCATCGATGATCGAGATTTGCCTCGAGTAGCCCTCCAGGTCTTTCAGATGCCGTGCGGCCTCGGACTCGGCCAGCTTTCCGTCAGGTCCGACGTGATCGCGCAGGTCTACCAGGACCGCGTCCAGATGGGCGAACACCGATCGAATGTAGGCGGAAAAGATGGCGGTCCGACCCTCCATGCGCGCATTGGCCGCCTGTAACTCGCCTTCACGGGTGCGCTCCAGGAGCGCGTAGGCACTCAGCCATAAAGCGGCTAGCAGCAGCAAGACCAGAGCAGCCAGCAGTCGGCGCAGGCGCGTGTTGCTGAGCGTCATGCGCGGCGCCGAGGGCGCAAGAAGGCTTGCATCACGAAGCGGCAAGGCGCAAATGGCTCTGCGCACGAGGTATAACGGCAGCTCGGAACGTTCATGGCCCCCATCCAAAGGCATATGTTCCCACCATCGCCCCGGGGTTAGTCAACATCACGCCACTTTTTTGACACGGTTACGCAATGATTTATGTGCTGTGGATAGGTGTGACCCTGCTCATCGTGACCGGGTTAGCCGGGACGGTCCTGCCCGCCTTGCCCGGGGCGGCTCTGGTGTTTGGCGGGATTCTGTTGGGGGCGTGGATCGACGGTTTTCAGCGGGTGGGTGTCACGGTGGTGGTGGTGTGTGGACTGCTGATGCTGCTGTCCTGGGCGGCCGACTATGCGTCGGCCCTGCTTGGGGCCAAGCGGGCAGGTGCCAGTCGGGAAGCGATCATCGGTGCGGCGCTGGGCACGGTGCTGGGTCTGTTCACCGGACTGATCGGCCTGTTGTTCATGCCCCTGCTTGGGGCTGCAGCCGGTCAGTACCTGGCCCAGCGTGATGCCGCACGGGCCGCCCAGGTGGGACTGTCCACCTGGGTAGGGCTGCTGATCGGCACGGTGGCCAAGGTGGTGATCAGCTTTGTGATGGTGGGACTGTTCCTGGCCGCACTCTGGATGGGCTGACCAGGTTGCCGGAGTTGGCCCGCTCGCGTGCAAGCGCGCGGCCCCAGACCCACCACCCCACGCCCACGCCCAGGGCCATCGTGATGAGCATGAAGAGGGCGATCCACTTCAGCACGTCGGCGATCCAGCTGCTCAGTGGTTTGAGCCAGGACCAACCAGTGACCCGTGCCAGGCGTTCGCCTGCCGCCAGGATGGTGGAGGCGCGCAGTTTGAACTCACCATCGCGCTTGGCCTCTTTGATCGTGTCATCCACGACCTGGCCCAGCGCGCTGAGGCGCTCCTGATTGTCCAGCAGCGACACTTCGCCCCGCCAGCGCAGGGCGCGCGGCAACTGGCGCAGATGGGTGTCAGCAAGCGCCAGGGCCTGACCGGCCATATCGGCCGCGGAACCCGTGCTCACCGGCACATCGCCATGCACCGAGGCGGCGCGCATCCAGTCCATCGCGATGGATGCCCGCTGCATGGAAGGTTCGATGATCGGCGTGCGTTGCACATAGCCCATGACCATCGGCCGCAAGACTGCGAGCGCGGCGGGCTCAAGACGTGCAACGGCCAGCGCCTCGCCTTCGGTGGCCAGTGCACGGGCCGTGGCACGCGCCAGTGGTTGTTGGGAACCGAAGGCCAATCGCCCGGCGTCGGAGTCGGTAAAGGCCTGCATCTGCAGACTGAGTGCCCAGGCATCGATGAGCGCCAGTTGTGCACTGGGACGCAGCCCGGCCTGCGTGGCCGCTTCCAGTGCGCCGAGCTTCCAGCGCAGGGCCGCATGTTTGACCTGACCGTCGGTCGTCTGGGCGGTGATCCGGTCGGCGGTCTGCTCCACCCGCGCTGCAAAATCGGCGGTGTACAGGCGGGCCCGCATGCGACCTTGAACTTCGTCCGTGCTGAGCGGCGCGGTCGACAGCCTGAATCGCAGATCGCTCACGCTCAACTGTGGCAGGTAGCGGGTACCGAACCAGGCCACGGCGAGGAGCGTCAGGCAGGCCCCTCCAAGCGCTGCCAGGAGGGTCGGCAGGACGGACCGCGCAGACTCAGGGTTCATGATGCCGCGACCGCTGTGGCTCCCGTCAGAATGGCCCGACTGCGCTCACCGATGCGCTCTTCAAGCATGTCATGCACGAATCGCAGGTGGGCACGCAGCGAATACAGATCGTTGCTGAACGCAAGGGGTGTGCCCATCGATTGCAGTTGTTTATCGATGTAGAAGATGCGACGCAGTTGCTGCTTGGCGTCGCCGCGGTTACCGGTGATCGCATCCTCGATCAGCCGCAATTCGCCATACCAGCGGTAGATGCGTCGGCGCATGTGCCAGCGCCAGGCGATCGGCCCGAAATGCAGGAGCGGCCCCAGAATGGCCAGCGCCGGCAGCATCAGGAACAGCATGCGTTGGGTCCAGATCGCCGTGGTGAGCGGCAAATAGTCGCGCAGCGTGCCAGGGCCTTCCTTGTAGAAGCGCTGGGCCTCGCGCGCCAGCTCAAACTGGCCAGGCTGGTTATTGGGAAACAACCCTGGCGGGGCGAGCACTGAGCCCGGTCCATGCACTTCGCGTGCGGCCTCGATCAGCAGAGCCATGATGACCGGGTGCAGTTCCTCGCGCGCGAGCAGTACGGCGGTGGTAGCGACCAGCGTCACGTCTTGCGCCGGCAGGTCGGCCACCGGATCAACCACGCCTGCATGCAGAGTGATCTTTCGCAAGTAAGGCGACATACGCACCATCGCATCGGCCCGGTCGAAGCTTGCCACCTTGATTTTCTTGTCGCGCAGCAGTTCGACCGTGATCGGTGCCTTGGGGGACTGTACAAAGAAGGCCGCGTCGATGGCGCCGTCGCGCAGCGCCTTGACCGCCGCCTGCCCGCTGAGTTCAAACAGACGCGTGGGCAACTCGTTGATGCCGTAGGTCTTGAGCAGATCCATGGCGACGGCCTCGGTGCCACTGCCCGATGCGCCCACAGCCACGCGAAGCCCCGCCAGCTCGCGGATGTCGGTGATCGGCTTAGTGCCGTTGCTGAAGAGCCAGATCGGCTCATAAAACATATGACCGAGCGAGACGATCTTGCCGGTCTTGTCGGTATTGGGCAGCCCGCTCTGAAACAGCGCGGCATCCACACCTGAGTTGGGGTCAGACAGACGTTCGAGGTTCTCGACAGCTCCGGCCGAGGGCATGAGCTCGAGCGCGATGTCGTGCTTGGCCAGTGCGTCTTTGTATTGCTGCGCGAAGGAGTGATACCCCCCGCCCGTGATGCCGGTGGAGACCACCACGCGCTTCGGTGGAGGCGGCTGCAGCCAGGTCAGACCCGCCGTCAGGCCGCCGATCACTAGCGCACCGATCACCCAGGGCACCCAGCGCTGGGGCAGCGGCGGCGGCTTGAACCCTTCGAATGCCGCGGGCAGGTGAGGCATCTGCGGCAGATGCGGCGCATGCAGGCCGCGCTTCCTGGCGGGTGTGTCCGGTGAAGAGGCGCTTGATGCGTCTCCTGAAGAGTCCGTTGACATGGCAAACCGCGTGGCAGTCGATCAGCCGGCGAGTCTAGCGCAGCGCTGCGCCGCCTTGTGCTGTTGGCCTGACCCGTAGCGCGGCATACAGTGCTGCGTATTGCTGTGCCGGCGCGCTCCAGGAGGTGTCTTGTGACATCGCGCGTCGCATGAGCTGTTGCCAGGTGCGAGGCTCGCGCCACAGGGCACAGGCTCGGCGCAGGGCGTCGGTGAGTGCATCCAGATGGGCACCGCTGAAGGCGAATCCGGTGGCGCGGTCTTCGCGCAGCGCGGCATCGTCGGCATCCGTGACGGTATCGGCCAGTCCGCCCACCCGGTGCACCAGCGGCAGCGTGCCGTAACGCAAACCGTACAGCTGGGTCAGGCCACAGGGTTCAAAGCGCGAGGGCACGGCGATGAGATCGGCGCCTGCGATCATCCGGTGTGCTTTGGCTTCGTCGTAGCCGATGAACACGCCTACGCGGCCTGGCGCCTGATGTGCAGCGGCCTGCCAGGCCTGCTGCAAGTGCGCATCACCCGAGCCCAGCAATGCCACTTGACCACCAGCATCGAGCCAATGCGGCAGACCCGCCAGCAGCAGGTCCAGGCCTTTCTGATGCGTCAGGCGGCTCACCACCACCATCAGCGGACCGGGTGCATCATGATCCAGACCGAATTCGACTTGCAGTGCATCGCGGCAGACGCGTTTGCCGGCCAGGTTGGCCACGTCATAAGGAGCGGCGATCGCTGCGTCTGTGGCTGGGTTCCACACGGCCTCATCGATCCCATTGAGAATGCCAATCAGGTCGGCGTCACGGTGCTGCAGCACCCCGTCGAGCTGGTGGCCCTCCTGGGGCGTCAGGATCTCGCGCGCGTAGGTGGGGCTGACGGTTGTGATGCGATCAGCAAACATCA
>JBIKKG010000144.1:0-8350 GCA_044360485.1 Burkholderiaceae bacterium
AGAGCAACTCGATCACTTCGAGATCAGCTTCCGGACCGTCATGTCCGTAGAGTTCAGCACCAATTTGCAGTGGCTCACGGGTGGACAGCGCTCCGGCCGGTCTGGCATGCAGCACGTTGGCTGCATAACACAAGCGCGTGAGACCGGCGCGGTTGAGCAGGTGCGCATCGATGCGCGCCACCTGAGGCGTAATGTCGGCGCGCAGCCCCATGGTGCGGCCCGAGAGTTGATCGATCAGCTTGAAGGTCCGCAGATCGAGATCGCGACCGCTACCGGTCAGCAACGACTCGAGGTACTCGACCATCGGCGGCATGACTAACTCATAACCATAGGTGCGATACAGATCCAGCAACCTGCGGCGAAGGTCTTCGATTCTGCGCGCCTCGCTGGGCAGAATATCGGAAATGCTTTCAGGGAGCAGCCAGCGTGGCATGAGAAATCTTCAGATTCAGGAGCAGCGTCGCGGCACACCGGCCCGACTAGAGCTTGAACGATGAAACGGACAGCAATACCAGCCCCAGCAACACCGCGACCAGACCCATGAAACGCAACTGGCCATCGCGCATCTCGCCGATGCGCCGCATGGACTCACGCCAGCGGGCCGGAGAAGCCAACGGCAGCAGCCCCTCGATCACCAGCACCAGACCCAGCGCACTCAGTATCACGGCCGTACTGGCCCTTACTTGCGCGCGGGCCCAGCAGCCCCGCCCGAACCCGGCGCACGGAAATAGCGGAAGAAGTCTGAAGAGGGATCGAGGACGAGCACATCATTGCCACGCCCCCGGAAGCTGGCGCGATAGGCGTCCAGACTGCGGTAGAAGGCCGCGAACTCAGGGTTTTGCCCAAAAGCCTCCGCGAAGACTGCCGATGCACGCGCATCGCCCTCACCCCTGACGCGCTGCGCATCACGATAGGCCTCTGCGATGAGCACTTCACGCTGACGATCGGCATCGGCGCGAATCTTCTCGGATTCCGCCGCACCGGTGGCACGACGCTCATTGGCCACACGCTTGCGTTCCGACTGCATCCGATCGTAGACACGCTCGGATACTTCAGGCGCAAAGTCCACTCTCTTGAGCCGCACATCGATGATCTCGGCACCAATTTGCTTGGCGTCCTCGTTCATCTTCAGTCGTACTGCATCGAGCAATTCCTGACGCCTGCCCGAGATCACGTCATTGACGGTCTGCTTGGCGATCTCGTTGTTCAGGGAATCGCGAAGGCTGCGCTGCAGACGATCGCTGGCAATCATTTCGCTGCCACCCACCGACGTGAAAAACTTCTTGGGATCGGCGATGCGCCACTTCACGAAAGTATCGATCTGAACATTGAGCTTTTCAGACGTGATGAAGCGGTCCACATCGGCTGTGTCGATGGTCAGGATGCGCTTGTCGAAGTACTGCACGTTTTGAAACGGCGGGGGCAGTTTGAAATGCAGACCCGGCTGCGAAATGACTTCCTTGAGTTCTCCCAAGGCGAACACCACAGCGTATTGGCGTTGATCCACCACGAAGAGCATGGAAGACGCCAGTGCAATGGCGGCCACGATGCCGGCGATGATTGGTCCGATTCGGTTCATGTGCATCTCCCTCAACGGCTCGGTTCGCGCTCGCGATTGCGCAGCGCATCACGCGGGCTCTGAGGCACCGGGGCGGCAGACTCCGGACGCGTCTCACCGCCCGTTGAACCTTGCGCGGGCGACATTGGTTGCGTCGGGGTACCGGATGCAGCCCGCGAAGCATCGACAGACGCGGACTGTTGCATCAGCTTGTCAAGTGGCAGATAAAGCATGTTGCCGTTGGAGCGCGAATCGACATACACCTTGCTGGTGTTCGCAAAAATCTGCTGCATGGTGTCCAGATACAGGCGCTCTCTCGTGACCTGCGGGGCCTTGCTGTATTCCGTGAGCACCTGCTTGAAGCGCGAGGCATCACCCTCGGCCGATGCAATGACTCGCTGCTTGCAGCCTTCCGCTTCCTGTTGCAAACGGCCTGCAGTACCACGCGCCTTAGGAATCACGTCATTGGCGTAGGCGCGCCCTTCATTGATCAGCCGCTCGCGGTCCTGGGCTGCCTTATTCGCATCTTCAAACGCAGCCTGCACCTGTTCGGGCGGCTGGGCCTGCTGGATCGTGACATCCACAATACCAATGCCGGCGTTGTAGCGGTCAGCAATGGACTGCATCAGCTTGAGGGCATCCTTGGCCACTTGCTCTTTTTCCTCGTACAGAACCTTGTCGATGCCCATACGCCCGATCACTTCGCGGGTAGCCGTCTCGGCCGCCTGGCGCACGATCTCCTCAGGCGCCCCGCCCGGATTGTTATTGAAGAGATAGGCTTTCGGATCGGTGATCCGATACTGGACCGCGAACTGCAGATCGACAATCGCCTGGTCGCCAGTGAGGATCAGCGCCTCTCGGGGGACTTTGTTCTTGACGTTGCTGCGATAACCGACTTCGACCTGACGCAGCCGTTGAACATCGACCATTTCAGCCGTTTCAATGGGATAAGGCAGTCGCCACTTGAAGCCAGCAGATTCCACCATGTAGCGGAACTGCCCGAAGCGCAAAATCGCGGCCGACTGACCTTCCTGAATGATGTAAAAGCCGCTGCCCAACCACAGCAACAGACCGATACCCGCGATCAGACCTAAGCCCGTCCCTGCGCCACGCAACGAAGGCGGGCCACCGCCTCCAGTGCGCCCAGAGCGTCGATCCGGCGGCTCACCCTGGCCACCGCCTTTGCCGAACAGGCCATTGAGACGACGGTTGAAATCACGCCAGAGTTCGTCGAGATCAGGCGGGCCATCGTCCTTGCCACGCGGACGCTGAGGCGGACGCGGCTGCTCGTCGGGTCCCGATGAGCCGCTGCGGCCCCAACCAGGGTCATTAAGCGACAAGAGAGCGCGGATTCGGGACAACAACATCTGACATGCCGTTTATGAGGGGCCGATCGGAGGACTGCCGGACCTGGTCGGGCACGGCACTGGGGGCTTCGGAAACAGGGTCAACAGTGCCGGATTCAGGACCGGATGCATCATGGGTGACGGAGTCACCCATGCAGTATTCGGCTGGACTGGCATGCGCCGACACAACGGCCTCGAGAGCCTGGCGCAACGCGACAACGCCCTCACCCGTTCGGGCACTGACGCTCAAGCGCGCGATGCTACCACAGGCATCCCGCTCGACCTCAGGGGCAAGCCCTGTGAGGTCAATCTTGTTCCAGACCCGCCATTGCGGCACCTGATCGGCACCGATTTCGGCCAACACTTGCTCGACCTGTTCGATCTGCTCGGTGCGATCAGGTGCAGAGGCATCGACCACATGCAACAGCAGATCCGCCTGGGCTGTTTCGTCGAGCGTGGCGCGAAAGGCTTCGACTAATTGGTGGGGAAGATCGCGGACGAAACCGACCGTATCGGAGAGCACCAGCTCGACCCCGGGCGCGAGAACAACCCGACGCGACAGCGTGTCCAGGGTGGCAAAGAGCTGATCAGCCGCGTAAGTCCCTGCACCCGTGATGGCATTGAACAGCGTGGACTTGCCCGCGTTGGTGTACCCAACGAGCGAGACGGTAAAGACCTGCCGGCGATCGCGGGCCTTGCGACGGGTCAGACGCTGGCGCTCTGTACGCGCCAGGCGTTCACGCACCTGGCGGATACGCGTGGCAAGCATGCGCCGGTCCATCTCGAGCTGGGTTTCACCCGGGCCGCCTCGTACGCCAATCCCGCCGCGCTGACGCTCGAGGTGGCTCCAGGCCCGTACGAGGCGTGAAGATTGGTGCTGCAGCTTGGCCAGCTCGACCTGCAAGCGACCTTCGGTGCTGCGGGCGCGTTGACCAAAAATATCCAGGATCAGTTCCGTGCGATCCAGCACCCGCACCTTCCAGAGCCGCTCCAGGTTGCGCTGCTGAATCGCTGAAATTTCGTGGTCGAACAGCACAAGCTGCGTGGCGCTTTGCTCGAGCAGGAGCCCGATTTCCTCGGCCTTGCCGCGCCCCATGTACAACCCGGGATCAGGCTTGGGCCGATGACACACCACCCGCGCATATTCCTGATGCCCGGCCGAGGCAGCCAAGGCAGACAGTTCATCAAGTGAGGCCTCAGTGCGTCGGTTGCGGCCGACGCCCACACAGACGAGCAGCGCGCGCGACTCCTGGGAAGCAGTCGCGTTCAGCTTTCCGGGCCCTCGTCCTGCTGGAAATTCACTGCCCGAGCCGGCACCACGGTGGAGATGGCGTGTTTGTAGACCATCTGCGTCACGGTGTTCTTCAACAGCACCACGTACTGGTCGAAGGCGTCGATCTGACCCTGCAGCTTGATCCCGTTGACCAGATAAATCGAGACTGGGACGTGTTCCTTGCGCAGCAAGTTGAGAAACGGGTCTTGGAGGAGTTGCCCTTTGTTGCTCATGAAAGCTCCGCGGCTCTTTTTCGAATGTATTGTTCATCACCTGAAGCAGGTGGGGCCGGAGGGGCGCGTTGCAAGCGACCGGCCAAACGACTCTAGCCGAAAGCTCCGGGGTTGGCTACCTGAGGTCCCCTCAACGGGGTGAAGCGTACGGGTTTCTGGAAGTCTTGAACTCCACACGCAGCGGTGTGCCCTGCAAGGCGAAGCGATCCCGGAACCATCCTTCCAGATAGCGACGATAGCTGTCAGGCACGCGGTCCAGAGCATTGCCGTGGATCACCACGATCGGGGGATTCTGTCCCCCTTGATGGGCATAGCGCATCTTGGGTCGAATCGGACCGCGGCGTGGCGGTTGCTGTCGCTCGACGGCCTCAAGCAATGCGCGGGTCAAGCGCGGCGTGGACAGCTTGGCCGTCGCCGCCGCAAAGGCTTCATCGACCGAACGCATGAGTGCACTCACGCCCTTGCCTTCGGTAGCAGTCAGCACATGCATGCGGGCAAACGACAGAAAGCCCAGCTTGCGATCGAATTCGACCCGAATCCGTTCACGGCGGTGAGCATCGGCCAGATCCCATTTGTTGATGCCCACGACGAGTGCACGGCCCGCCTCAAGCACATAACCCGCGATATGCGCATCCTGTTCGGCCACATCCTCCGAGGCATCGAGCAGCAGCACGCAGACATGGCTATCCTCGATCGCCTGCAGCGTCTTGACCACCGAGAACTTCTCGATCACATCGGTAACCTTGCCGCGACGCCGCACACCAGCCGTATCAATCAGCGTGTAGGGGCGTCCGCCGCGCTCGAAATCAACCGCCACGGCATCACGTGTCGTGCCGGGTTGGTCGAAGGCGATCATGCGCTCTTCGCCCAGCAGCGTGTTGATCAGGGTCGATTTACCCGCGTTAGGTCGACCCACGACGGCCACGCGAATGCGCCGCGGCACCGCAGGCACAGCGGGCGCAGGCGGGCTGGCCTCCAGCGCGGCAGCCTCGATCGCCTCGGGCGTGGGCGGTGCTTCGTCGGCCTGCTGCAGCAGCTGTGCCGTATCGTCGCTTAAATCCAGGTCAGGGGCTTGCGGCAGCGCTGGGAGTGCCTCTTCGATCAGATCCTGTACGCCATCGCCATGCGCAGCCGAAATGGCGAACGGCTGCCCCAGGCCGAGCGACCAGAAATCGGCAATGACGGTCTGGCGCGACATGCCTTCGGTCTTGTTGACCGCCAGCAGGACCTTATTGGCGGTTCGGCGCAGTTCGTTGGCGATTTCGCGGTCTCGGCCAGCCATGCCTTCCCGGCCATCGACCACAAAGATGACGACATCCGACTCAATGACCGCCTGGCGTGCCTGGCGCGCCATTTCCGCAGCGATGCCAGTCTTGGCGACCGGCTCGAAACCACCCGTGTCGATCACAACGAACCGACGCGAACCCAGCCGCCCCTGGCCATAGTGACGATCCCGGGTCAGACCCGGAATGTCATGCACCAGCGCCGCACGGCTGCGGGTCAGACGATTGAAGAGCGTCGACTTGCCGACATTCGGGCGCCCCACCAGTGCGACGACGGGGGTCGGTGCCTCAGCTGCGCTCACTCGACCCGGAACGCATACAGCGCCCCGCCGGAAGTCTGAGTAACCACCACCCGCCCGCCAGCCGCAGCCGAGGCCACGACCGCCGTGCCATCGGTACGCGTCACCCCAGCGAGTGTTCCGTCCTCTCGCGAGAGCCACAGCAGATTGCCCTGATAGTCGCCCAATACAACCAGGCGCCCCACGATCAGCGGCGCCGACAGTCTGCGACCGGCATAGCCCTTTTGCTGCCACACCGGCGCACCTCGTCGATCGAAGGCGTGCACGGTATCGTCCGCATCGGGCGAGACGAGCCCGCTGTTGTCGACATCGAACCCGACTGCCGAAGAAAACTCGCGCGACCAGACCGGCGCCCCACTCACCAGGTCGAGACAACCAATGCGTCCCTGATAGGTCACCGCACACAGTTCGCGACCGATGACCAAGGGCGTGCCGACCACGTCCGTGACGCGCTCCAGTTCGTTGGCTCCGCGCGGCGTCGCCAACGGCACATCCCAACGGGGCGCACCACCGGCCAGCGAGAGCGCAGCAATGCGGCCACCGGGCATGCCCACAAAACCGACTCCGGGCACCATGGCGATGCCGCCCGAGTTTCGAAGAACGAGGGGCGGGTTCTGACGCTGATACGTCCAGCGCCGCTTGCCCGTGGCGGCATCGAATGCCAGCACGCGGTTGTCGCTGGTGCGCAGCAGCACCACGCCATCGGCCACCGCAGGTGGGGTAATGACCTCTCCCCCGAGACTGACCGACCAGATCGCACGGCCGTCTGCATCGAAGGCGAGAAGCGCCCCATCACGCGACACCACCACCCCGGTGGTGCCATCGGTCCCTACGCCGGCACTCAGCGGCTTGCCTGCCAGAATTTTCCAGCGCTCCCGCCCAGTGTCCAAATCGAATACAGCAATGGTGCCGTTTTGGGCTGCAGCCCAGACTGCATCGCCAACGATCGCGGGCGCGAAGCCTACACCCGACGCAGCGCCCAGCGCCACGTTCCAGGCGGGATCGACACGGGCCGATCCCGAAGGCACAGGCAGCGGATCAGGCACGCGCTTGGGCTTCGAAAACAGTGAGCACCCCGCCAGGAGCGATGCGCACAGAAGAGGCACCATCCAACCGCGGGCAGCAGACAGTTTGCTTTGAAGCACGGACGCGCTCACCTCAGGCGCCGCCCAGCGCATCGAGCTTGAGCTGAATCAGCGGGCGCAAGGCGCTGGCCTCATTCGCCTGCTTGAGTGCCTGCTGATAGGCTTCGCGAGCCTGTGCCGCCTGACCCTGCGCAACCAGAATATCGCCGCGACGGTCTGCGAATGCCGCTGCAAAGGCGCCTGGGTCCGGGACATTCAGCGCCTGCAGCGCTTCCGGGTAGGCCTTTTCGTCAAGGAGCACACCGGCCAACCGCAATCGCGCCAAGAGGCGGTACTCAGGGTCCGCTGCCTTATCGGCCGCCCACTGCAGCGGCGCCTTGGCCGCCTTGAGATCGCCCGCATCGAAGTAGGCCTTAGCCGCCACCAACGCTGCCATCGAACCGTAAACCGTTGCAGGGTATTTCTCGAACAGTTCGCCCGAAGCCTGCTTGACTTTGGAAATGTCCCGCGCCTGTACGGCGGCACTGAGCTGCTCGTACACCACGGCAGCCTGGACCGATTGCTTCTGCTGCCAATAAGTCCAGGCACGCCACCCGGCCGTCGCCAGCAGGATGACGGTGAGGACGCCCAGGATGAGATTGCCCCAGCGGTTCCAGAACGCTCTGAAGGCGTCGAGTTGGTCCTGCTCCTGAAGATCGTATGCCATGCGTACCCCGTTTGGGCCGGCGCGCAAGCCCGGCCTTGCATCAGTGATGGAATCAGTCGTTGTCGGCGACCAGCGCGTCGACGATGTAATCAGCCAACGCCTCCAGAGCCACGGTGTGCTGAGCGCCCGTGCCCTGCCCTGCCTCGGCGCGGCGCAACGCCTTGACGCTCGCCTGGCCAGCAGCCGCTTCATCGTCACCGATGATCACGGCGAATTCCGCGCCGCTGCTATCTGCACGCTTGAATTGCGACTTGAAGCTGCCTCCGCCCGCATGCAACACCACATCCAGGCCGACGCTGCGCAAGGCCTCGGCCGTCGTAAACGCCACCGTTGCGGCACGCTCGCCTTGATGCACGACATAGACATCGCACCCCGACGCCTGAGCGGACGCACCGGATTCGCGCAGCAATTCCAGCAAGCGCTCGACGCCGATCGCAAATCCACAGGCAGGCGCAGGCTTGCCGCCCAGCATGCCGATCAGCGGGTCATAGCGCCCCCCCCCGCAGATCGTGCCCTGCGCCCCCAGCCGGTCGGTCGTCCATTCAAAGACCGTCCGGTTGTAATAGT
>JBIKKG010000145.1:0-8271 GCA_044360485.1 Burkholderiaceae bacterium
CGGTGACGTCGCGGCGGTGCATTCGCTGCGCCGGGGGGCTGCCGAAGCCCTGGAGCTGATCGCGCATGGCGACTCCAAGTCCAGCCGCGTCGTGGGACGGCGCATCGAACAGATCGATCTGCCCGAGGGCGCCATCATCGGAGCCTTGGTGCGCGAGCGCGTGCCGGGGCGCGCTGAGGTGATCATTGCCCACCACGACACCGTCATCGAACCCGACGACCACGTGATCGTCTTCGTGGCCAAGCGCCAGATGATTCCTAAGGTGGAAAAGCTTTTCCAGGTCGGCGTCGGTTTCTTCTGAGCCCGTCCTGCACGACGACTTCTCTGTCCTGAAGCTCAGTCCTGAGGCTAAGTCCTAAAGCTAAGCCCTAAAGCTGCACGGTCTAGTCGGGATTCACCCTGCAGCAGCGCTTCGTGATTATCATCGCGCACCCTCGATCAGAGAGAAGGAGACCTTCCATGACCTCAAACACTGGCAATCGCCGCAAATTCATCGCCACCGCAGGCGCCGCTTCGGGCGTCGCGCTGGGCTTTCCCGCCATCGTCAAGGCCCAGACCACTTCGCTGCGTTTCCAGAGCACCTGGCCGGCCAAGGACATCTTCCACGAGTACGCCAACGACTTTGCCAAGAAGGTCAACGACATGACCGGCGGCGAACTCAGGATCGAGGTGCTGCCCGCGGGCTCAGTGGTGCCGGCATTCGGCTTGCTCGACGCGGTCTCCAAGGGCACGCTTGATGGTGGTCACGGCGTGCTGGTGTATCACTACGGCAAGAACAATGCGCTCGCGCTGTGGGGCTCGGGCCCGGCTTACGGCATGGATGCCAACATGCTGCTGTCCTGGCACAAATACGGCGGCGGCAAGGAACTGCTTGCCAAGGTCTACGATGCCGTCGGCGCCAATGTGTACTCGTACTTGTACGGCGCCATGCCCACCCAGCCGCTGGGCTGGTTCAAAAAGCCCATCGCCAAGGCTGACGACCTCAAGGGCCTGAAGTTCCGCACCGTGGGCATTTCCATTGATGTGTTCACGGCCATGGGTGCTGCCGTCAATGCGCTGCCGGGTGGCGAAATCATCCCCGCCATGGACCGCGGCCTGCTCGATGCAGCCGAGTTCAACAATGCCACCTCGGACCGCATCCTCGGGTTCCCGGATGTCTCCAAGGTGTGCATGCTGCAGAGCTACCATCAGAATGCCGAGCAATTCGAGATCCTGTTCAACAAGACCAAACTCGATGCGCTGCCCCCCAAGATGAAGGCGATTATCGACATAGCCGTGGAGGCCTCTTCGGCCGATATGACCTGGAAAGCGGTCGACCGCTACTCGAAGGACTATGCCGAGATGCAGGCTTCGCAAGGCGTGAAGTTCTTCAAGACGCCCGATGCCGTCCTGCAAAGGCAGCTTCAGGTGTACGACGAAGTCGTGAACAAGAAGGCCGCTGACAACATCCTGTTCAAGCAGATCGTGGCCTCGCAGCGCGCGTTTGCTGAGCGCACCGTGCGTTGGGATATGGACACCAACGTCAGCCGTCGCATGGCGTACAACCACTACTTCGGCAAGAAGGGTTGATGCGCTGCTGACCGACGCTGTCGGTGTTGCCGGCCGGGCCTTGCCCGGCCGTTTCGTTTCACGGTTGACCTCTCTCGCTCATGACCACGCAATCCTTCCTGTTCAGCATCGACCGCATCAGCACAGCGGTTGGCAAGGCAGCCGCTTGGCTGCTCATCGCGCTCACGGTGCTGGTCTGCGCGGAGGTGTTTCGCCGCTATCTGCTTAATAGCCCCAGCCAGTGGGGCTTCGAACTGAGCGTGATGATGTACGGCACGCTCTTCATGCTCACGGGGGCCTATACCCTGGCGCAAAACGGCCATGTGCGCGGCGACTTCCTGTACGGTTCGATGCCGCCGCGTCGCCAGGCGACCTTCGATCTGATCCTGTACGTCGTGTTCTTCTTTCCCGGCATCATCGCTTTGCTCTATGCCGGCTGGGACTATGCAGGTTCGAGCTGGGCCATTCGCGAGCGGTCCAGCATCACGGCCAACGGTCCGCCGCTCTACTGGTTCAAGTCGGTCATCCCGCTCGCCGGCGCGCTGGTGCTGCTGCAGGGCGTGGCTGAAGTGGTGCGCTGCGTGGTGTGCCTGCGCACCGGTCAGTGGCCCGAGCGGTTGCACGACGTGGCAGAGATTGATGTCGTCAAGGACCAGCTCAAGCAGTCCACCTATGTGGATGAGGAAGCCCGGCGCACGGCGATTGAGCGCGTGGCCGATATCGATGAGGCCGCTCACGGCCGGCTCGGCGGTGCTGCAGGCAATGCCGCTTCCAACAACGGTCGGGGCCAGGGAGTTGCACGATGACCAGCGGATACCTTGGCCTGCTCATGCTGGGCCTGATCGTGGTCGCCATCATGATGGGCTTTCCCACGGCCTTTACCCTGATGGGGTTGGGCATGCTGTTCGGCTACGTGGCGTATTTCGATCCGTCGCAAAGTTTCGTGGCCAACCGCATCTTCGATCTGATGGTCCAGCGCACCTATGGCGGCATGACCAACGACACCTTGCTGTCGATTCCGCTCTTTGTGCTGATGGGCTATGTCATCGAGCGCGCGGCCCTGGTCGACAAGATGTTCAAGGCGGTGCAGCTGTCCTTCCGTCGACTGCCGGCGTCTCTCGCTGTCGCCACGCTGGTGGTGTGCACGTTCTGGGGCATCGCCAGCGGCATCGTGGGCGCGGTGGTGGTGCTCATGGGGGTGATCGCCATGCGCCCCATGCTCAATGCGGGGTACGACACCCGGCTTGCGGCGGGCGTCATCACCGCCGGGGGTACGCTTGGCATTCTCATTCCGCCCTCGGTGATGCTCATCGTCTATGCGGCGGTAGCCGGTCAGTCCGTGGTCAAGCTGTACGCCGCGGCGATTGTCCCGGGCTTTTTCCTGGCGTTCCTGTACTTCGTCTACGTGATCGGCTGGGCGCTCATCGACCCCAAGGTGGCGCCCAAGTTGCCCGAGTCCGAGCAGCGCATGGATGTGCCCGAATGGCTCGATCGCCTCACGGGCGTGTTTGGGGGCAATGCCCTGGCCGCACTCATTCGCTCGATCTTTTCTCCGGGGCGCCTGAAGTCTGCGTACGCACCGGGCCAGGCGCCGGGCTTCATGAAATTGCTGGGCAGTCTGGTGGTGGCTTTGGGGCCGTTGATCCTGTCAGCGATCGTGTTTGCCGCGGCCTGGTGGTACGTGGTCATTCACAGTGCGCCCGATGCGCCCATCACGGCAGCAGCCTCCACTTCGGCCCTCGTCGAGCCGCCTGGGGTGGAGGCGTCATCCACCGGCTTGGCTGAGCCGCCGTCGGAATCGGGCGCGGCGTCGTCATCGGCGGCGACCGCGTCCACCGGGCTGGCTGAGCCGCCTGCATCAGGTGCATCGTCCACCGGGCTGGCTGAGCCGCCTGCATCGGGCGCATCGTCTACCGGGCTGGCTGAGCCACCCGCCGCGGCATCGTCCACCGGGCTGGCCGAGCCGCCTGCGTCGCCCGGGTCGGCGGCTGCGTCGACCGGCCTGACCGAGCCGGGCGCAGCGCCCACACCTGCGACGGTTACGGCCTCGACCGGCCTGCAGGAGCCTGGTGCGCCAGCCTCCGCGGCCTCCTCGTCTGCCACCGGCCTCTCGGAGCCCTCCGCCGCCAGCAGCCCGGCTGCGACAGGTCCTGCAGCAGACCCGCGCGCCCACGTGCCCGCCGCGTTCTATCCCTGGTTCTGGGGCCTGGCCGCAGCGACGTTGCTGGGGTTGGCGGTGTTCTATCGCAGCTTCACGGCCGAGAATCTCGAGGTCCAGCGCTTGCTGTTCTCCTCGGTCATGCCGCTGGCCATTCTGACCAGTCTGGTGCTGCTGGTCATTCTGCTGGGCATCACCACCGCCACCGAGTCGGCTGGCGTGGGCGCGGCGGGCGCTTTTCTGCTCGCGTGGCACTCGGGCAACTTCACCTTCGAAAAGCTCAAGGAGTCGGTCTATCTCACGGCCAAGACCACGGCGATGGTGTGCTGGCTCTTCGTGGGATCGGGGCTGTTTTCGGCGGTTTTTGCCCTGCACGGTGGCCAGGAGCTGATCGAGAGATGGCTGCTGGCCATGAATCTGTCGCCTCTGCAGTTTCTGATGCTCACGCAGGCGCTGATCTTTGTGCTGGGATGGCCGCTCGAATGGACCGAGATCATCGTGATCTTCGTGCCGATCTTCCTGCCGCTGCTGGCGCACTTCCAGATCGACCCGATTCTCTTCGCCACATTGGTTGCGGTGAACCTGCAGGCGGCATTTCTGTCACCGCCTGTGGCCATGTCCGCTTTTTATCTGAAGGGCGTGTCTCCACCGCATGTGACCCTCAACCAGATCTTCGCGGGCATGATGCCGTACATGCTGATTGTCATCCTGTGCATGGCGCTGATGTATATCTTCCCCGGCATGACCTTGTGGCTGCCTGAGTTTCTGTACGGAAAATGAGTGCGGTCAGGGCGCCAATCGCGCGGCATCGGACCCGGATCGGCTAAACCCCCCTGCTGCGCCATGGCGCAGCAGGGATCAGTGCGGTTCGGAGCCGGCTGCAGTGTTGCGTGATGACGCGCTGAAGGATGCCTGGCTTCGTGCCACGTGCACGTCCGACAGCTCGAGCAGGCTGGGAATGCGCAATGTGGTCGGCTGGGTGGCGTGGGTATCGGCCCAGCCCGCCCGGCTGACCCGCTCCTGCGGATCGGGCATGCACAGTGTGGGCGGGCCATCGGGGCCGTCCAGATCGACCGGGGCGGGCTCGCTGGCGCGCTGACTGGCTGGGGCCAGCTCGGCCAGCCGCGAGGCCCACTGTACAGCCGCCGCTGCATCGGCCCGCACGATCGCAAGCGTGAGGGAGGTCTGCAGGCGCAACAGTGACTGTGAGTCGGGCCAGCCTTCCGGATCGAGCACTTCGAGCCGACGCAGTCGCGTGTAGTTCAGACGCCGTACCGGCTCGAGCCCTCGGTCCACGCTTTGCATCAGCTGATTCCCGCTGGCATGGGCGATCGCGGTATGCAGGGCCGCATCGTGCGGGGCGCGATCCGGCAGCCCACCTGACCCCACCGCGCTGGCAATGCGGCGCAGAGCCCCCAACAGTGCCAGCCGATCAGTGCGGCTGGCACGCCGCGCGGCTTCTGCCGCCAGAGCCGGCTCCATGATCTGTCGCAGCGCGACCGCCTCATTGAGTCGCTCGACCGATTGCTCAATCAGCGCACCCATGAGTTCGGGCTCAAGCAGATGCCACCGCGCCTCTTCGGCCACCAGGGTGTCGATCCCAGGCCGGGTGCTGACCAGCCCTCGCCCTGCCAGCTCCGCCAGCGCCTCGCGCACCACCGTGCGGCTGACGCGATGCTGGCGGCACCAGTCGCCCACATCGATGGCATCGCCTGGGCGCAAGGTGCGATGCGCGATCGCCTGAAGCAGGGATTGCGCGACGCGGGCACTACGGGATCCAGATTTCATCATCCTGTCATTCTATGGGGATTCACCCGCGGCGGGCGCGGCACAATGTGAACGTTGATGCACGGATAGGAGGCATGGATGAAACGTTGGACTCACCGCCCGCCGGGCTCCAATTGGGGCGAATTTGGCGACGACGACGAACTCGGCCGCATCAATCTGCTCACGCCGCAACGGGTGCTGCAGGCCGTGCGCGAAGTGCAGGTCGGTCAGGTGTTCTGTTTGTCCCTGCCCCTGGATCTGCCGGGTGGTAACGCGCTGAATCCGCGTCGTCATCCGCCGCGCAAATTTGCCACCGTGCGCGGCCCGGGTGTGCCGACCTACAACTTTCTGACCAGCAAGCTCGACCCCAGGCAGGTCGATGTGATGAGCGATGACGCGGTGCTGATGGCGCTGCAGTATTCAACCCAGTGGGACAGCTTCGCCCATGTCGGGGCCCAGTTCGATGCCGATGGCGACGGTGTTCCTGAGCCGCTCTACTACAACGGGTTTCGCGCAGGCGAAGACGTCGTGGTGCCTGCGTTCAGCCCCGGCCCGGTCGACTGGTGTTGCGCCGAAGGTGTACATGCCAAGCGCCTGGGAATCGAAACCATGGCGGTGGCCGGCGTGCAAGGACGTGGTGTGCTCATCGACCTGTATGCCGTGGCGGGGCGGGCACGCAAGGTGATCGGCTGGGACGATCTGAAAGCCGCCATGGACGCTCAGGGCGTTGTCGTGGAAACCGGGGACCTGGTCTGCTTGTGGACCGGGTTCGATCAGCTGATCCTGGAGCAGCGCGGCGAACCCAGCGCCGACGCCCTGCATCGCAGCTGCGCCACGCTCGATGGCAACGATCCGCGCATCCTGCAATGGATCACCGAGTCGGGCATGGCGGCACTGATTTCCGACAACTATGCCGTTGAGGAGTATCCGGCCGCCGCACCGCCGGGCGATGTGTCCTATCCGGTGCTGCCCCTGCACCACCACTGCCTGTTCAAACTGGGCGTGCATTTGGGCGAGCTCTGGTATTTGGCCGAGCTCGCCGCCTGGCTGCGTGCACACGACCGCCACCGCTTCCTGCTGACTGCGCCACCCTTGCGCCTGCCCGGCGCGGTAGGCTCACCCGCTACGCCGATTGCAACCGTTTGAGGCGCCATCTGAGGGGCGCCGCCTGATGGCGCAGCGCCCCTGAGGACTCAACGGTCGGCCAGACTCTGCGACCGGCAGTAGACCGCGCGCAACTCCTCCAAGACCCGGTGATCTTGCGATGCCAACTGGGCCGCCAAGGATGCATTGTGCGCAGCAACACGGCTCTCGTGCCACACATCCAGACCGCGCAAGGCTGCGGACAAGATCCGATGCGCCACCGCGACGCCGGCGGACATCCGGTCGATTCCCCCGTGTGTCGGGCCCACAAGGACCGAAGCGCATGCCGATAATCTGATTGATTCCATCATTGACTCCTGTTGAACCTGCCGCGAATGCGGCGTCGATGGGATAATCATGCGGCGATGCAGCAAAGACTTCCAATGAATGTTCAGAATCCCTGATATTCATGATAGAAATGAAATCATGAGAAAACCATTCATCAGACAAGGTCAACCGTCGGTTCCCGCTCGGGACATGCCGGATGGGCAGCAGGTGGACGTTGCGGCCACCGACATGGCGCCCACAGCAAGCACCGCCAGCCAGCCTGTCAACTTTCGGACCCTCGATCTGAATCTGTTGCGGGTGTTCGACGAGGTCATGGCTGAGCGCAATCTCACTCGGGCTGCCGCCACGCTGTCGATGACCCAGCCAGCTGTCAGTAATGCACTGCGTCGGCTACGTGACGCCCTGCATGACGAGCTGCTGGTGCGCGTGGGTTACGGCGTGCAGCCCACGCCCCGGGCACTGGAGATCTGGCCGGCAGTGCGGGCAGCCCTTGATGGCTTGAGGACTGCCGTACAGGCTGAAGCGGGCTTCGAGGCCGCAGCCTCGCGCGAGAACTTCGTGCTGGCCATGGCCGATGCCACGGCCGCAGCGCTGATCCCGCCGCTTGTGCGCAGACTGGAAGCCGAGGCGCCTGGCGTGTCGCTGCGCGCCCGCCCGCTGCTGACCCGCGACCCCAGAGGGGCACTGGCTGCAGGCGAGCTCGACCTCGCCGTGGGCTATTTTCCGGCCGCCATTGCGGCCATCGATACCGCCACCATGCAGCAGGGGGTCTCTGAACCCTTTGCTCACCAGCGTCTGTACGACGGTGAGTATGTCTGCGTGATGCGGGCCGATCATCCGCTGGCCGCAGCGCCACTGGACCTGGATACGTTTTGCGCGGCCCGCCATCTGCTGGTGAGTTTCTCCGGCCGTCCATTCGGTTTTGTCGACGAAGCGCTGGCGGGTATCGGCCGCACGCGGCGCGTCGTGCTGACCGTCAACCAGTTTTTCACCGCAGGTCAGGTGGTGGCGCAAAGCGATCTGCTCACCGTGCTGCCCCACCACTTCGTGGCCTCGACCGGCATTGCGGATCAGCTGTGTACCCGCCGGCTGCCGCTGGAGCTGCCGGTGGTCCATGTCGACATGCTTTGGCACCGGCGCCATGCGGTGCGTCCTGCGCATGCCTGGTTGCGCGAGGCTCTGGCCGCAGCGGCCGGCTCGGTGTACACGAGCGAGCTGGTCCAATCGGTATGATTCGACGCCCATGAGCCTGATTTTCCGCACGCCTGGGCGTCCGGCCCGCGCTGTCGTATGAGCCGGAGCGCCGCTGCATGAGTTCGGTCAGACTACGCCGGGGCCTGGCGGTGATCCACCTGCTGGGCGCCATG
>JBIKKG010000023.1:0-25708 GCA_044360485.1 Burkholderiaceae bacterium
CCGGGGTCGACCTGCTGATGACGTGACCGGCACAGCGCGACGCGCATCGACAGATCCACCGGGCGCGCGGATCGCTCGTCCCAGCGCGGGTACATCGGTGCCACACCACGCATGGTCTGACGCGCATCCTGATGACAGTCGGCACACGCGCGCTGTGCTGCGCCCACCGGCGTCGCCCACAGCTGCTCGCCGGTGCGCACGGCGAGCATGCCGGGGTTGGCGGCGGCGTCGGTGAAGCGAAACGCCAGCGTACCGCTGACGGTGGCGATCGTCGTGAAGGCGACAAACGGATTCGCGGTGATGGCAGGAAAAAGCTCGGCCCGAAAGACTTCCACGCATTCGTACAGGCAGGCAAAGGTATGCACGATGTTGCGGCCTGGGGTGCGGCCAGGTCGTGAGCGTGTTGCGCCTCAGGAGCGGTGTGCGTCTGATCCAGAGCGGATGTCGTGGGAGCCATGGGCGAGTTCATGCGCGCGCTCCTCAGCCCTGCTTGCCGGGCGAGGTGCCGGCTGCGACGTGAATCGCCGCGCGTACCCGGTTGTAGGTGCCGCAACGGCAGATGTTGGTGATGTTTTCGTTGATATCGGCGTCGGTCGGCTTGGGCTTGTCACGTAGGAACGCGACGGTGGCCATGATCATGCCGGACTGGCAGTAGCCGCACTGCGGCACGTCGAGGGCCGCCCAGGCTTTTTGCACCGGATGGCTGCTGTCCGGCGAGAGCCCTTCGATGGTGACGATCTTCTGGACGGGCTGCACGGCCGCCAGCGGAATGACACAGCTGCGAATGGCGGCGCCGTCCAGGTGAATGGTGCAGGCCCCGCACTGCGCGATCCCGCATCCGTACTTCGTGCCAGTCAACCCCAGCTGCTCACGCAGCACCCACAACAGCGGCGTGCTGGGATCCGCCTGCACCTCCAGATTGCGGCCATTGACATTCAAGGTGGGCATGATGGGGGGCTCTTGAAGGACGATCGATGAGTGGCCGGGCGCAGGGCATAGGTTGGCCAGGCATGCGACGGCAGTCCGAAACTATAGATCAAGCGCTTAGGGCAAATCGAGATACTGCTGCGACAGGCTCAGAAACGCTGCGAGCTGAGGATCCTCTCCGGTCTCCTGCTGCAGGATAGCGGCCACCTCTGGCGCTACGCGTGCGGCCAACTGTGCATCCAGAAACAGCAGGCGTGAGCGTCGCGCCAGCATGTCGCCTACCGTCAGCGCATACTCGAAGCGCGCTGCAAAGCGCACCATCGCTTCAGTCAGACCAGGAGCCAGCGCATGTGCCGCGCCGGGAAGCTCCGCCAGCATGTCGGCTTCGTCGCCATACAGATGCACGCCCGGCGCCTCTGCGATCGTGTGGGTCGCTGTGTCGCACCCGGGCAGATCGTGTTCGCGCGCGGGCGCACCTGCAGACTGAAGCTGTACAGGGTCAGACAGGCGCGGCGCGCCCACGAGGGGCAAGGTGCGAGTGGCGCCCGCCGGGCGTGGGTCGAGCAGACCTGCCTGCGCGCAACACTCGAGCACATCCTCGGCCATGGCACGGCAGGTGGTCCACTTGCCGCCCGTGACCGTCACCATGCCTGAAGGACTACACAGAACGGTGTGCTCGCGGCTGATGCGACGTGTGGCGCCTGCGCGCTGCCCGGGCTCCGACGCCACCAGGGGGCGCAATCCCACCCACACACTGCGCACATCCGCACGCACCGGTGCGCGGGTGAGGTAGCGCGCCGACTCCCCCAGCAGAAAATCGATTTCTTCGCGCAATGGCCTGGGCTCAAGTGCCATCGAGCCGGTTGCCGTGTCGGTTGTTCCCAGCACGGTCTTGCCCAGCCATGGCACAGCAAAGAGCACCCGGCCATCGCTCGTATGGGGCACCAGCAACGCATGGCCGCCCGGCAGCATCTCGCGGTCGAGCACCAGATGCACACCCTGACTGGGACGCACCAGCTGGGTCGGTGGTGAGGGCAACGTCCGGTCAGCCACGTCAGCGGGCGGGTGTGACGTCCCAGGGGCCTCAACGGACGGGACGCGGAGCGCGGCTGCGCCAGTGGCATCGAGTGTGCGCAGCCGATCCACCCACACGCCGGTGGCGTTCACGATGCAGCCTGCGCGAATCTGCACGGCCGCCCCGCCAATGCGGTCGATGCCATCGGCTCCCACCACCCTGCCCTGCTCATGCAGCAGCCCGGTCACCTCAACGTGATTGAGCAGCACGGCACCGTGACGCGCCGCCGTGCGCCCGATGGCCAGTGCCAGGCGTGCATCATCAAACTGTCCGTCCCAGAAGCGCACGCCACCCAACAAGCCTTGCGGGCGCAGCGTGGGCAGCGCCTCCAGGGTGCCCAGGCGCCCCAGCGAGGCCGTAGGCGCGATAGATGCCGATCCAGCCAGCGCATCGTACAAGCGCAGACCCAAGCCATAAAACGGACGCTCCCACAGCCTGTAGGCGGGCATCACGAAAGGCACTGGGCTTGCCAGATGGGGGGCATTGCGCATCAGCGCTGTGCGCTCGCGCAAGGCTTCGCGCACCAGCGACAGATTGCCTTGCGCCAGATAGCGCACGCCGCCATGCAGCAGTTTGGTGGCCTTGGACGACGTCCCTTGAGCAAAGTCATGCGCATCGATCAAGGCCACGCGATGGCCCCGTACCGCTGCATCCAGTGCCACGGACAGACCCGTGGCGCCGCCTCCGATGACCAGCAGATCAAAGGGGCTACCTTGCTGCAAGGCAGCCAGCAGATCAGCCCGACGGGTTGCCTGCGGTACGCGTCCACCGTCAGCATGGCTGCCCTGGTCAGCAGCGCCATCGTGTGGCTGTGCACTTGAGCGGTCGCTGGGGCCTGTCATGTCGACCTGCGCGCGCGCCAGGCCGCCAGGATCAGGGCACCCAGCGACACGGCGCCGACCGCCTGCTGGACCGCTCGAGCCTGCGGATAACCGGTGTCCAAGAACGTGAGCGCTGCGCAAGCACAGGCTGCGATCACCGTGATCAGTGCTCGGCGCAAGGCGCGGTGATGGCCCACCGGCCACTGCACGGCCCACCACGATCCGGCATAGGCACTGAGCCAGCCGATCGCGCTGCCCACCAGGACGTCCAGCGGCCAGTGCACACCGACCACAATGCGCGACAGACCGACGCACACGGCGACCGCCAACGCGAAGATCCGCAGTCTGAGTGATGGCAGGTGCATCCAGACCAGGCCGGCGGCCACAAAGGCGGTGGCCGTGTGTCCGGACGGGAAGGCTTTACGCAGGTAGGCCGGCCCGATCACGGTGATGGCGTCTGGCGCCAGTACTGCGGGCGGACGGGGATGGAGCAGCAGGGGCTTGAGGCCGTGCACGACCGCCGCCGTAATCAGCGCACTGAGCGCCAGCGCCCACAAAAGATGCGGGCGGCGCACGGCGAGCGGCCCAAACAGCGCGAGCGCCACCACGGTGTCGCCCAGCACGGTCACAGCAGGCCAAGGCGCCGCACCGGTCCAGTGGCTCAAGCGATTGAACACTGAAAACATGGACAGATTGGTACCAGTGAGTTGCAGCCAGGCCGCGCCCACCAGGGCGGCCACAGGCCATAACCAGACGATCGGCGAACGCCAGTCGGGCAAGCCTGTGCTGCCAGGGTCGGCTGGCGCGCCGGCCAGCGCGGTGAAATCAGTCTGCAGCGTCCGGTTCATCCTGCAGCCTCAGTCAGGTTTGAGTTGCACCAGGGCGATGCCGTTTTTCTGAAACAGCACCTCATGCGCCGGCAGTGTGCCCAGCCGCTTGGTCTTGGTCAGGACGGTATCGCCGGCCCGAGGTGTGCGCTTGTCCACCAGCCGTCCCGAATACACGATGAAACTGGGCGTATCCAACCCCCACATCACGATGGTCTCGGGTCGGTCACGGGCGATGCGTGCCGCTTCACGGATGGGGGACTGCTGTGCTTCACCCGCCGCCGGCAAGATGAACTGCGCGATCAGCCCCGCCTGCATGACACCTGCTGCGATGAGCGCAACCGCAGGCGGCACACGACGCAGTCGCATCATCCCCAGTGTGATCAGCAGGGCTGCCGCTGCCGTCATCAGAAACGGCCAGGCCAGCACTTGATTCACCCCGCCCAGGGCCTCGCGGTAATAAGGATCTGCGATCCGTGGAGCGAGCCACTGAAGGATGTGCGGCAACAGCAGACAGCCTGCGAAAAAGACTGCAGGGGCCATCAGCAGCCAGACGCGTGACCGCAGCGCCGGCAGATGTAGTGCCATCAGCATGAACAGGCCGCTGTAGCCATAAAACACGTAATGCGGCAGTTTGGTGCCCGAGAGCGAAAAAAACACCAGCACGAATCCGAACCACATGAAGCAGAACCGCTGCAGCGGGTCGGCCCAGACGAGCTTGAGCCGGCTCAGTACCTTGAGCAGCGGGGCCGTGAACGGCAGCGTGGCCACCAGCAACCAGGGCAGATAGAAGAACAGACTGCCGTCGAAGCCGTGCATCGGGGCGCTGAAGCGGCTCACGTTGTGCTTCATGAAGAAGCCCTGAATGAATGCATCGCCCTGTCGCTGATACTGCAGGATGTACCAGGGCGCAGCGATGGCGATCAGCACCGCGATCCCTCGGATATCCAGCACCGTGCGCAGCCAGAGTTTCACTTCCCCGCGCGACAGGCAGTAGAGCGCCGTGACCGCGCCTGGCACAAGGATGGCCACGGGCCCTTTGGCCAGCAAGCCCGCACCGATGGCCGCAAAGGTCAGATACAACCAAAGCCGTCTGCGCTCGGTCAGATAAAGCCAGGCACTGGCCATGGCCGATACGATCAGCCAATTGAGCAGTGCGTCGGCGATCGCGGCGCGACCAATGACCGTGATGCCTGCGGCGGTGGCGGTGATCGCGCCCGCCAGCAGGCCTGCGGTGTCGCCGCGCACTTTGCGCATGAACGCATACACCGTGAGGACCCAAAGCGAGGCGCACAGGGCAGACGGCAATCGAAAAGCCCATTCGCTCTGCCCAAACAGACTGACCGAGGCTGCCTGAAGCCAGTAGATCAGGATCGGTTTATCGAACCTTGGAACGCCGTTGAGCCAGGTCGAAATGAAGTCACGTCGCAGCAGCATCTCGCGCGTGGCCTCGGTAAACGCCCCCTCGTCCAGATCGAACAGGGGTACCGCGCCCAGCCCCATGAAAAAACTCACCCCGATGGCCAGCGCCAGCAGCAGTCGCATCACGGGCACACTGCCCAAGACCGGCTCGGACGACATTGCACGATTCATGGCTGTCGCCCGCGCAGCACAAAGAGCGGGGCGGCCATCAGCCCCATGAGTACGCCACACAATCCGACCAACAGACCGGTCGCGGCAGCGCGATCAGCCGCCACACCCAGCAGACCGAGCACACCGACCGCAGCCAGTTCACGGGTGCCAAAACCCGCCACGCCAATCGGTACGGCGGCCATCACAAAAATGGGAGCAGACGCCGCCAGCAACCAGACCAGGGGCACCTGCACATTCAGCGCGCGCGCGCATGCCGCCAGCGCCAGCGCAGAGAGCAACTGAACCACGAGCGAGCCGATCAATGAACGCGCGAGTTGCCGCTTCAGACCGCTGGCTGGGTCGCGCAACCGTTGCCACAGATCGGCCAATCGCGGGCCTAGGCTTCCAGGCAAACGCCGAATCCAACGTACGGGCCACGGCATGAATGGCGCCACGACGATGCCGACCAGCATCAGTCCATACGCCAAGAGCACGTTCTGATTGCCGGGGGCGAGCCTGTCGCTGGCCATGCTCGCATCGCTTGCGCCCATCCAGGCCAGGGCCGCAGCCGCGCAAGACATCACACAGAGCACCCATAAGCCGCTGAATCGGTCGAAGGCGACCGACACCGCGGACTCGATCTTAGGATTGCCCAGGCGGCTGAGTTCGAAGGCACGCAGAGCGTCGCCAGAAAGCGTGGCACCCGGCAGCAGGGTATTACTGGTGACGCCCCGGGCATACATGGCCAGCAGTGCGGTATTCGGCGCATGCAACTTCAGGGCGCGCGCAATGAAGGCCCACCTTAGGGCTGACACGATGTTGGCCACGATGCCCAGCGCCAGCGCACACAGGAACCATAACGGATCGGTGCCCACCAGACTGTCGCGCAGGCGTTGCGGCCCCACGACCCAGGCGACGGCCGCAAGCAGAGCGACCGCGCCCAGCAGGCGCGCCGGACGCCCGAGGCCCTTCATGAATCCTGGCGCGTGGGACTGCCAGCGGGTGCGCTGGTCTGATGGGGCGCCGGTCGGGGCGCAGTGCGCGTCATGTATTGCGCCCGCCCCTGTGGCTCATGGTAGATCCGCGTGAGCATCTCACCGAGTACCCCGGTTGCCACCAGTTGCGCACCGATCAGCACCAGCAGTCCGCCCAGCATCAGGAGCGGCCGGCCGCCAATCGAGTGTCCCATCACCAGCTTCTCGAAGGTGAGCCACAGCAGAATCAAGATCCCCAGCAGACCCAGGCCCAGCCCGATGCCGCCAAAGGCGTGGATCGGTCGATGCAGGAAGCGCAGCAGGAACTTGATCCAAAGCAGATCGAGCAGCACGCGAAAGGTGCGGTCGATGCCGTATTTCGATGTGCCCCGTGTGCGCGCGTGATGACGCACCGGTACTTCGACGATCTTCGCACCCACTTCAGCTGCCAGGGCAGGAATGAAGCGATGCAGTTCGCCGTACAGCCGAAGGTCATGAATAATCTGCGACCGATAGAGCTTGAGCGCGCAACCGTAGTCGTGCAGCTTGACGCCCGTGACCTTGGAAATCAGACCGTTGGCGATGCGCGACGGCAGCTTGCGTGAGAGCGTGGCATCCTGCCTGTCCTTACGCCATCCCGAAATCACGTCGAGTTCGGGATGCGCATCCAGGTGCGTCAGCAACACCGGAATGTCGAGCGGATCGTTCTGCAGATCACCATCCAGGGTGGCCACAAACTCGCCACGTACCACATCGAAGCCCGCCTGAAGCGCGGTGGATTGCCCGTAATTGCGAATGAGATAGACCGGTCGCAGCCACGGCCGTTCGGCCGCCAGCGCTTGCAGAATGCGAGCCGACCCATCGCGCGAACCATCATCGACACAAATCAGCTCGAAGCTGCGCCCGCAAGGCACCATCGCATCATGGACGCGTTGCACCAGGTCGGGCAGGTTGTCGGCCTCGTTGTAGATTGGGATGACGATCGACACCTCAGGCGCCTGAGCGGTCGGCTGCTCGCTGAGGGCAATGGATTGCGCCTGCGCAAACGCGGTCGAAGCGGAGGTCATGCGTGGCGTGGCGGCGAAACCGGGTCGCGGGAGGTCTTGCATCCCGGCATGTTAGCCGATCGCTTCAGCCCGCCATTCGAACCTTATTTGCCGAAGGAAAACGACAGGGCTGGCGCAGCAGTGGCCGGGGCCACATTCAAAGAGATCAATTGAGTCAGCAGCAGGAACGTCGACTTGGAATCCAGATCATCGTCGGCAATATAAAAATACGTTCCTCTGTAGAACACTGACACGCTCGCGTCGTCCGGCGGAGTCTTTGAAGACTTGACGGTGAAGATGTATTCCATCATCTCCTTCCAGTCGAATACCTCGCCATTCAAGCGTCTCGTGACCCGGACCTTGCCGGCCTTCACATCGGCTTCAGGAATCTCGATCCCGGTCGACAGCAGGTTCATCGCCGCCAACAGCGGCCTTGTGATGATGGAAATCGAGTTGCGTTCGTTATTGTGAACGCCGATGACAATCTTGTACCGATCCAGTTTGGGATCGAGATTCAGCAGTTCCTTGAATTCCTTGATCTCACTTTCGTAATGGGCTTTATTGAGAAAAACCAGGTCAATGCCGCTTCCGGAGGTGGACTTGAAAAAATCAATGGCGCCTTCGCGTTGGAGCGTTCGCAGCAGCCGCACGATGCGATGAAATTGCCGGAACTCCGGCTCGATCGAGGGCTGTGGGCCGGAGGCGGTGTGCGCATTGGGAATGCCGCTGATCTCCTGGACTGCCACCGCAAACACGCGGTCAAACGACCAGCCGGATTTGATGAACAGGAGCAGGCTGTCGGGGTTCATCGGCGTCATCATCTGGCGCACGAACTTCTCACCGTCCACCGGCGCATAAAACACCGTCGGCTTTTCATTCAAGGCGACACTGGCGCTTGGTGTGACGCTCTGGGTTGACACACTGGAAGTGATCGCCCTGACGCCGTTGATATTGTCAACCGAGACTCGTGAGCCACCCAGATTGAATGCCTGGTTGAACTCCAGGGTCGAAGCCACCCGTTCGACGTTTGTAAAATACAAGGTATCGCGATACCGGCTCCTGATCAGGTTCAATAACAATTCCTGATCATTGGTGGCTTTGATGGCCTGGTTATAGCTTTCCCTGCCGTAGCTGATGCTCCTTGGACCCATTGTCGGGGCCATGCAGCCCACGAGGGTCGAGAGGGTCAGAAGTGCGGCAATCCCGCGGGGGAGTATGTTCATGCTCAAGAATCAGGTCAGATCAGGAAGCAAAGGTCGAAGCAAATAGCCTGCGGCGCGCCCGATGACATCGGGCTGCTCCGCACATGGCGACCTCGAGCCGCAACTATCTGTGCCGAATGCCGCGAGAGCCCGGTGCGGGCGGATCCTGAGGCGGTCCGGCAAAACATTGCGCCATGGACATCCAGGCGCGCGCGTTTGGCCCGTCCACCTGCAGCATCACATCGTCAACATGGCGAGTTTGGGCCACCACCTGACAAAACGCTTCGGCCGGGCCGGCGATCCGCTCACCTTGCCCGTCATCACCCAGCGCCAGCACTTCGCCCGAGGGCAGGGTCAATCGCAGACATGGCATGGGCTGGGGCACCTCAAGGCCGCGGTTGCGAAAGGTCCATCCGTAGGTGTTGGCGCCCAGCGCCACGATATGACGCAGACCGTCACCATTGCGCCGCACCACCCCCAGGTGGTCGTACACCGCCTGGGCATGCGCCCAGGTTTCCATGAGTCGCGCCGTGATCGATGAGCGCGCGCTCATGTCCGGACCGCTCCATTTGAGCCGGCGCTTCGGGTCGGCCTGCAAAAAGAGGTCAGCCGTACGCTCGCCGCTGTGTCGCCAGACTTCGAGCAGCGCCTGGCCGCCCAGGCCCTTGAAGTGATCGTTCTCGAACGCCCGCATGCCACCGGGGTATCCCCGGAATGTCCCCAGCACCGCCAGCAGTCCGTTTTCATCGTCCAGCTGCTTGCACGCCATGCCGTTCCAGAACGCCAGATGCTGGAGCACCGCGTTGGTGGTCCAGCCCTTGAACAACGTGGGTTGCGCAAAACGCTCATCGGGCAGACCGGCGAGCAGGGTATGAATGGCGTGGCACTCGGCCCGGAAGTCCTCGGCAACCTGCATGGGCAACATCACGGATTCCTTTCGCATCGACATCAGCCTGTAGACACTGCCTTGCGTTTGGGCCACAGACCGGCCAGCAGGATCACGGCTGCAGCCAGCGCAAAGCCAATCGACAATTTGCTGTGCAGGAAGATCATTGGATCGCCATCGGAAATCGACAGCGCCTGTCGCACCGAACGCTCAAAGATCGGACCCAGCACATAGGCCAGGATGACGATCCCCAGATCAAAACCGTGCCGGCGCAAGTAATAGCCCACGAATCCGAAGATCACCGCCACCACGACATCGGCCGGATTGCCGCTGTTGGAGTACACGCCAATGAGGCACACCAGCAAAATCATCGGCGTGAGATAGACCCGAGGGATATCCAGGATTTTCACGAACAGGCCAATGAGTGGCAGGTTGAGCACCAGCAGCATGACATTGCCGATGTACATGCTGGCCACCACACCCCAGAAGACCTCGGGTGCGCGCTCAAGGATTTGCGGGCCAGGGGCTACGCCATGGATCATGAAGGCGCCCAGTAGCAGCGCCGTGATTGCGTTGGCAGGAATGCCCATGCACAGCAGCGGCACGAAGGCGCCGGTCGTGCCGGCATTGTTGGCCGCTTCAGGCCCTGCAAGACCCTCTACGGCCCCTTTGCCGAACTGCTCGGGGTGCTTGGAGAGCTTGCGTTCCACCGCATACGAGAGGAACGAAGCAATCACTGCGCCGCCCCCAGGCAACAGGCCCACCAGAAAACCGAGTACCGTGCCGCGACCCACCGGAGCGACGGATCTGCGGGCTTCCTCAGCCGTGGGCAGAAAACCCGACAGGCCTTTCGGGGGCGCCAGGATCTTGAGCTCGCTTTCTTCCCGGCGCGCCATGAACAGCACCTCGGACAGACCGAAGAGGCCGATGGCCAGCGGCACCAGATTGACGCCATCCGCCAGCGTGAGAATGTCAAAGGTCAGACGCGGCGTCATATTCATCGGGTCCAGCCCGATCGTGCCCAGCAGCAACCCAAAGGCCGCCATGAGCAGTGCGCGAGGCAGCGACCCGCCCGACATGTAGGTCACCATCGACAGCCCTGCCAGCATCATCATGGCGTACTCAGAGGGCCCGAACGCCAGCACCATTTTGGCCAGCGGCGGCGACAGAAAGCTGATGGCAATCACCCCGAGCGTGCCCGCCACAAACGAGCCCACGCCGGCGATGAACAAGGCTGAACCCGCGCGGCCCTTGCGGGCCATCTCATAGCCATCCAGGCAAGTCACGACCGACGAGGCTTCGCCTGGAATGCGCATGAGCACCGAGGTGACCGTGCCGCCGTAGGCCACGCCGTAATAGATGCCCGAGAGCATGATGATGGCCGAGGTCACGTCCATCTTGAAGGTGATCGGCAGCAGGATGGCAATCGTCGTGAGCGGACCCAGGCCAGGCAGGATCCCCACCACGGTGCCGAGAAAGGCACCAATGAAGCAATAGAGCAGGTTTTCGGCCGTCAGGACGATCGCAAAACCGTTGAGCAGTGCGTCCATCGATCAGTATCCGCTTAGCGCACCAGCGACAGAAAAGCGCGCTCGATCGGGCCGGTCGGCAAATCAACCCGCAGCCACCACGCGAAGCACACCAGCCCGATGACGGACGCGGCTAATCCGTAGGTGAGCGCGCTGCGCCACGAGCGACCTTCGGCAAAGCGCACCAGCAGGATCGAGACAGCAAACGCCGTCAGCACGAACCCGGCAAACGCCGACCCGAGCGCAAGCACAACAAGCGCCAGGCAATACAGCCCAAAGGTGGAGCGAGTCCGCCCAGCCTCTGCCGCATCAAGCGGGTCGGTGTCGCCTGCCTCGGTCGCACTGTCACGCCCGGGCCACAACAGCACGACCAGCGACAATGCCACACATACACTGGCGACCACCATCGGCCACAGCCCAGGCCCTGGGCCGTCGATTGCCCAGCGCTCCAGCCCCCAGGCCTGCCACATGCCAATCAAGGCCGTGGCCAGCAACGCGAGCGTGGCCCACCGCACGCCCCACAAGGGGCGAGCGGCCGGTGCTGCAGGCGGGGCGGCGCTGCCGCCAGTTGATTCAGCCATCAGCGCTTTTTCGCCATGCCGGTTTCCTGAAGGATCGGCATCAAGTCGGTTTCGATACTCTTCAAGTAGGCCTTGTAGTCGGGCCCGCTGCGCCAGACTGGTTCGATGCCCAGCTTGGCGATCTGATCGGTCACCGTTTTGTCCTTCATGCAATCGGCCAGCGCTGCATCAACGCGACTCTTGATGGCCGGATCCACACCAGCCGGGTAGGCGTAGCCGAAAGGTCCGCGGGTCATGGCGTTGTAGCCCAACTCCTTGAGCGTCTTGACGTCCGGGTAATCGGGCCAGCGAGCAGGGCCTGCTGCGGCCAAAAATCTCAGCTTTCCAGCATCGATTTGCGGGCGCATCTCGGCCACCGTCTGGATGACAGCATCCACGTGCCCGCCCACGCACTGTGACACCGCTTCCAGGCCGCCACTGAAGACGACCCAGCGAAAGCGCGCTCCGGTGATCTTGGCCAACTGGAACATCGCCACCACGTTGGTGATGTTGTTCGAGCCATAGGTCACCAGGCGCTTTTTGCCTTCAGCGACCAGATCCTCGATCGACTTGATCGACGAGCCTTCGCCCACACCGATACCGTAGCGCAGCTCGGCCACCTGACCGATGATGTCAAAACCGTCCCAAGGGTTGTATTTCACGTCCATGGCGGCCGGAACGGTGACATGGCTCGAGATTGCAGCCATCCCCATGGTGTAGCCATCGGGCGCAGCGCTGGCCAGCGTGCTCGCACCCAGGGCGCCAGCGCCACCGACCACGTTCTTCACGATGACCGTGCCTTGCAGCCGCTTTTCGAGGGCCTGCGCGATGATGCGCGCGGTCAGATCGGTCGAAGCGCCGGCCGCATTGGGGTTGATGAGGGTGATTTCGCGTGCGGGCCATTTGCCGGACTGGGCACGGGCCGCCGGAAGGCTGGCGCCGGCGAGCACAGCGCCTGCTGCACGAAGTGCGGTTCTGCGTTGCATCGGGTGGTCTCCCTGTTCTGTCTCGTGTGGCCATGCGTACGCATGACTCTGGTTTCATCGGACCCAGGAACAAAATGAACCTGCGGCCAGTGTCCCGGTTAAGCGGGTACAGCGCGAGTGTACTGCGCGTCGGCAGACCGGTGCGAATCCCTTGGCTCTCACAACGGCTGATGCGAGCCCAACCCGGTCGCGCACCACCTACTGGTAAGCTGCCATGCTGCCCGGTGTTGCCTGGGCTGGCCTCGAAACCGCTCAGTCGCTTCGACTCAGTCGCGTCGATCCACTGCATACCGCCTCGGACAACCTTCCTCTGCACTGCACAGACACCATGTTCTACGACACCGCCGCTGACAATCACGGACTGAAACACAATCCTTTCAAAGCACTCATCGTGCCGCGCCCGATTGGCTGGATCGGCACCCGCAGCATGGCCGGCATCTGCAATCTGGCGCCCTACAGTTTTTTCAACGCCGTCAGTGATCAGCCGCCCGTGGTCATGTTTGCCTCGGCCGGTCACAAGGATTCGCTGGCGAACATCGAGGAAACCGGCGAATTTACCTGCTCGCTGGCCAATTGGGACTTGCGCGACCAGATGAACCTGTCCTCGGCGCCGGTCCTGCCAGAGGTCGATGAGTTCGGATTGGCCGGTCTGACCGCCGCCCCGTCAACGATGGTGAAAGTGCCTTGGGTGAAGGAGAGCCCGGCCGCGTTCGAGTGCCGCCACTGGAAGACCATCGAAATGCCGGTGCAGCCCGGCAAGATCCCCTACGTCGTGGTGTTCGGTCAGGTGGTGGGCGTGCACATCGATGACCGCTTCATCAAGGAAGGCGTGGTCGACACCGGTGCCATGCGCCCGCTGGCTCGCCTGGGCTACATGGATTACGGGGTGATCACCCCCGAAACCCTCTTTACCCTGAACCGCCCCACGACCGGGCCGGACAAGCGCACGGCTGAAGTCAAGCCCGGCCCCTGGGATGGCGTCTATCGCTGAGGCAGACTGCCCAGAAAATCCAGCAGCAGGCGGTTGACTTCCTCGGGTCGCTCCTGCTGCACCCAGTGCCCTGCCCCCTCCAGAATATGGCTGCCCCGCAATTGCGGCAGCGTGCGCGAAAAAGCCTCCATTTGCGCGGCGGACGCCGGAAACTTGAGCACGCCGTCGCGCGAGCCGGCAATGAAGAGTGATGGCTGCGTAATCGGCAGTCCGTACCACGGTGCGGTCAGATGCCAGTTCCGGGTGATGTTGCGATACCAGTTCAGCCCGCCCCGAAAGCCCACGCGGGAAAACTCGCCGGCAAACCAGTCCAGGTCGGCTTCGCTCAGCCAGCCAGGCAAGGTCTCGGGGCTGACGGTATTGCTCAGAAACCCGCCGTCTTCGGGCAACATCGCAAAGCCTTTGCCGGATTCACGCATGTCGCCACTCGCGGTGAAATACACACGGCGCAGCGCATTGCGCACATCGGCCTCGAATTCGGCCTCCGCCACGCCAGGCTTCTGGAAGTACTGGATGTAAAAACGGGTGATCCCGAGCTTGGTCAGCGAGGTAAAAAGATCAGTGCCACCGCGCGGGGCAAAAGGCACGCTCATGCCCGCCACCGCGCGAAACATATCGGGCCGCAACAGTGCGCAGTGCCAGGCCACTGGCGCACCCCAGTCGTGGCCCACAACCACAGCCTGCGTCTCGCCCAGTTCGCGCAGTAGCCCCACCATGTCGCCCACCAGATCCAGAATGGTGTATCGCTCCAGTTCCTGCGGTGCGTCCGTGCCACCATAGCCACGCATGTCGGGGGCAATGCATCGATACCCCTGGGCAGACAAGGCCAGCATCTGATGGCGCCATGAGTACCAGCTCTCGGGCCAGCCATGGCAGAACAGCACCGCCGGTCCGGCGCCGCATTCCGCATAGCGTTGCGTGATGCCGTTGACCGTGACGTGCTTGAGGGCAATGCCCTCGATGGGCGACCCGCTCATGGAGCCACCATGACAACGACCTTGCCAAAGTGACGATTGGCTTTCATGTGCGCCAGCGCATCGGCAGTCTGCGCAAGCGCAAATCTGCGATCAATCGGCAAGCTCAGGCGACCATCGGCCAGCGCGGCAGCCAGGTCGGCCAACATGAGTCGATTGATCTCGTGTACCTCGTCGGCTGAACGCGTGCGAAAGGTCACGCCGATATAGCTGATTCGTCGCAGCGCATGCAGGTCGAAATCGAACTCGGCCTTCATTCCGCCCAGGCGTCCGACGTTCACGATACGCCCCAGAATGCGTGTGGCGCGCAGATTCGCGGTAGCCAGCGAGCCTGAGACCTGATCCACGATCAGATCGACGCCCTTGCCGTCGGTGGCTGAGAGCACCGCATCCACCCAGCCGGGGTCGGTGGTATCGAGTGCCAGGTGCGCGCCGTGCTCGGTCAGCTTTGCCCGACGGCCCGCGTCGGTGGACGTTCCAATCACCAGCGATGCCCCCTGCAGTCGCGCGATTTTCATCGCCATCAACCCCACACCGGAACTCGCGCCCTGAATCAGCACACTGCCGCCGGCCTTCAACTGACCGTGGGTGATGACCGCATCGTGCATGGTCTGCAGCGCTACGGGGAGCGTGGCGGCCTGCTCAAAACTCATGGATGCCGCAGGGATGGGCATGACCCGTCCCCGATCAGCCACCGCATATTCTGCAAAGGCGCCTGCGCCCGAGCCCATGACCCGATCGCCCGGTTTGACATGCGTCACCTGCGCGCCGACCGCGCTGACCACGCCCGCGAACTCCATGCCCAGCACGGTACCCGCACCGCCGCGTGCGCCGTGCATGTGGCCAGCCGCCATGCCCAGGTCGGCGCGATTGAGCGCACACGCATGCACGCGCACCAGCACCTCACGGGGCTGTGGCACCGGTTGCGCAACCTCAGCGAGTGCCGGTCCCCCGGCTTGAATCACGATGGCTTTCATGGGGCAATGCTCCTCGGGGATGTGTACGGAAATCGCGCATCCTGCTGTGTGCGCGTGAGGCGACACTGTCTCACAAGCAGGCCCACGCAGCGACCGAAGGGCGGGCGCGGTATCCTTGCCTGGCCATCCGCATGCACCGGGCGCACCGTGTTGCCGTGCCCGAGCATTCTTCCCCAACTTTTGCCTGACCCCGACCCGGAGACTTTTTCATGAATCGCCGTTTTCGAATGCGCCGCCTTGCTGCTGCGGCACTGCCTCTTGCCGGCCTTCTGCTGGCTGCGACCGCCCCGGCACAGGCCCAGTCCTACCCGAGCCGGCCGATTCGGCTGGTCGTGCCTTACGCGCCGGGTGGCGCTACCGACATCATCGGACGTGCTGCCGCCGCTGAACTGAGCAAGACGCTCGGCCAGCCTGTAACCGTCGAGAACAGACCTGGTGCCGGTGGCAATCTGGGGGCGGATTTCGTCGCCAAGTCGCCCGCCGATGGCTACACCTTGCTGGTGTCGCCGAGCAGCCTGCATGGCATCACCCCGTTTCTGTACAACAAGCTGCCCTACGACCCCAATAAGGATCTGGCCCCGATCATCGTGCTGGGCGCTTTTGCCAATGTCCTGGTGGTCAATCCTAGCGTCAAGGCCAACAACGTGAGCGAACTGGTCTCGCTCATCCGTGCCAACCCCGGCAAGTACACCTATGCCTCCAGCGGCAGCGGCTCCACCATCCACATGTCGGGCGAAATGTTTCGCTCCATGCTGAACCTGGATATCGCCCACGTTCCGTACAAGGGCAGCGGGCCGGCACTGACCGACCTCATGGGCGGTCAAGTCAACATGATGTTCGACAACATCCCTTCGGCCATCTCGCAGATCCGGGCGGGCAAATTGCGCGCGCTTGCCACAACCGGCCCGGTGCGCTCGCCCACCTTGCCCGAGCTGCCCACCATGATCGAATCAGGTTTCCCCGGCTATATCTCGACCGCCTGGTTCGGGATTGTGGCGCCGGTGGGTACACCGAAGGAGATCATCGCCAAGCTGAACGCAGAAGGCGTCAAGGCCACGAAGTCGGCCGATTTCATCCGCAAGATGAACGATCTGGGCTACGAAATCGTGGGCGGCTCCCCTGAGCAGATGGCTTCGATGATTCAGGAGGAGTACAAGCGCTGGGGGCCGGTGGTGAAAGCGTCAGGCGCAAAAGTAGAGTAAGTCACCGGGAGCAGGCGGCAGTCTTCCCAATCAAGGCGCACAGCCCAATGCATCACCCGGTCACCTTGATGCTAGGCAGCATGGCGCCAGGGGCGCAGCCATGAAGGTCTCAGGGCTCGTCCTGGCCATGTGCGCAGGGCAACTGGGCAGCCTGCTGCCGCACGTGGTGCTGCCCGCCGTGATGGTGGCGCACCTCGTGCCTTTGTGGGGCCTGAGTAATGCGCAGGCCGGTTTGCTGGCTGCGGCCTACCCCGCGGGTTACATGCTGGCCGTGCCGGTCCTGGGCGCGCTCACCGACCGCATCGATGCGCGCCACCTGCTGTTCTGGGGGTCGCTGGTGAGCGGCGGCGCCACCATTGCACTGGCCTGGTTGTCCCAAGGGCCGCTCACGGCGATGGCATTTTGGGCGCTGGCAGGCATTGGCTTTGCAGGTGCCTACATGCCCGGTTTGCGTGCCCTCACCGATCGTCTGGACCCGGGCGACGCATCGCGCAGCGTCACGCTGTACACCTCGAGCTATTCGGTCGGGGTGGGCTTGTCGTTCCTGGTGTCGCAAGTGGTTGCAGAGGGCCTGGGCTGGCGTTGGGCGTTTGTCATCACCGGTTTGGGGCCCTTGATCATGGCGCTCGTGGCGTTCCGACTAGTACCAAAGCCACCGCCGCCTGCCAATGGCGCGCTGCTCGACTTCCGTCCGGTGCTGCGCAATCGCCCCGCCATGGGCTACATCCTGTCTTATGGCGTGCACTGCTTCGAGCTGTACGGCATGCGCACCTGGCTGGTCGCGTTCTGGACCTACGTGGCGGCGCGACATGGCGCAGCCACCAGTCTGTTCGATCCGATCACGGTCAGCGTGATCGTCACCGTGCTGGCCATGCCCGCCAGCATCGGCGGTAACGAACTGTCGCTGCGTTTTGGCAGGCATCGCGCGATCAGTGTCATTCAGGTCCTGTCGGCTTGTGTCGCGCTGGCGATCGGACTGTGCGCAGGGGCCTCGCCCACTCTGCTCTTTGTGCTCGTGCTGCTGTATGCACTGACTGTGCCGGCTGATTCCGGCTCGCTGACCGCAGGGATGAGTGCCAGTGCGCAGCCTCAGTTCAAGGGTGCCACGATGGCCATGCATTCGATGGTCGGATTTGCGCTGTCGGCGCTGGCCGGCTGGCTCGTCGGTGTGGCACTCGACGCGGCCGGTGGCATGCATCAACCACAAGGCTGGTTGGCCGCGTTCTCTGTGTTGGCCGCCGGGATTTTGCTGGGGCCCCTGGCGCTATGGTGGTCGCGCTCAGGCCGATAGCCCGCCGGGCGGTGTGGCGCGGATGAAGTGGATGACATGCTCGGCCACTTCAGCACCCCGGTCTTCCTGAATGAAGTGCCCTGCTCCGCTGATGCGCGCATGGGGCTGACCTGCAGCCCCGGGAACGGCGCGCTGGAACATGTCGTCGCCCCCGCGGGTGATCGGGTCACGTGTCCCGAAGAGTGTGAGGAAGGGTTTATCCCACTGGCGCAAGACCTGCCAAGCCTGCTCGTTGCGCGCGTACTCGGGATCCTGGGGCGAAGCCGGTACAAAACCCGGGAAGATGCGCGCTGCAGTGCGATGAGCGCGCATTGGAAACGGCGCGTCGTAGGCCGCCACGGCTGCCGGATCCAACCCTTGAGCACATCCGGCCTTCACGATGCGTCCGATTGGAAACCACGGACTGAATCGCGAAAACGCACGCCAGATGCGAAAGGCAGGCGGTAAGGCCTGGGCGCCGGTGGGCAGCCCGCCGTTGGACAGCACGATGCGCGCAAAGCGCTCAGGCAACTCGGTCGCCATGCGCAGCCCGATGAGCGAGCCCCAGTCCTGGCAAAAGAGCGTTACCTCATGCAGGTCATAGGCTTGCAGCCAGGCCTTCATCCATTCGACATGGTTCAGGTAAGCATAGTCGCGGGCCTGTGACGGCTTGTCAGACCGTCCGAAACCCACCAGGTCGGGCGCCACCGCACGACATCCGGCGTTCACCAGCACGGGAATCATCTTGCGATACAGAAACGACCAGGTTGGCTCGCCATGCATCAGCAAAACGACCGGGCCGTCGCGAGGACCTTCGTCGATACAGGCAATCCTTAACCCGTCCACCTCGGTATAACGCGGCGTGTAGTGAAAGTCTGGCAGGTGTGCAAAGCGCGCCTCGGGTGTGCGCAGCACCGGTCCACGGGTGTGTTGTGTCATGGTCGCCGGGCTAGAAGTGATGGCTTGTCTGGATTGCGGTGCTGCCCGCAGGCAGACTCAGAAAGTCGCCGTCGCGCGCGATGCGCAAGGTGCCGGCAAAGCGTCGGGGCGCATCGCCCAGGAAGGCTTCTTCCAGACCGGGCAGCGGTGGCAGGGTTGGGACAATATGGTTCAGCAGCAAGTAGCGCACACCGGCTTCGCGCGCCGTATCGGCCGCCTCCTCGGGCGTCGCATGGTAGTCCACGATATCGGTGAACAACTTGGCCATGCGGGCTTTCCCGCTGGTATTTGCGGCGTCGGTGAGCAGACCCACCAGCCGCGGCGACAACGCTTCATGTACCAGCAGATCGGCGCCTTTCGCTTCACGCTGTACCGCTGCAGAGAGCTTGGTGTCACCGCTCAATACCATGGTGCGACCTTTGTACCGGATCCGATACCCCACCGCGGGATGAACAGGAGAATGGTCGACCGCGAAGGCGACCACTTCCAGTTCGCCTTCGCTCATGACGACCGCGCGCCCGGCGTCGCCCAAGGAAAACGGCCGCACCTGGGCACCAAAGCCCTGGGGGGGCAAGACCGATTCACCATGATGCGCAATGCGGTAGCCCTGATCATGCTGATACGCCTGCATCAACCCTGCTGCCACCTGCTCCACGCCCGATGGGCCATACAGAGGCACGGCCTGCGCAGGCCCGCCTGACACCCAACGTTGCAGCAGCAATTCACCCAGCCCGTCGATATGGTCAGAGTGGAAATGGGTGAGAAAGATGGCATCGACCCGACCGGGACTGATGCCCATGCGCGTGAGGTTGCGAACGCCCGTGCCCGCGTCAAACACCATCAGCCGCGTGCCGGCGATCACGACCGTGCAAGGCCCCAAGCGACGTTCATCGGGAAAGGGCGACCCGGCACCGCAGACGCGCACATGCAAGCCATCGGGCAGCTCGGAGACGCCATCGATGTTGAGCCGAGCCGTTGCGACCCGCGATGCCACAGCAAGGCTGATGGTCTCGCGCATGGTCCAAGCGATCAAACCCAGCAGGGCAAGCCCCAACACAAGGTAGACAAGCAACCGGCGGGCTTTCATGAACTCAGACTCCAAACATGCGTGCAAGGCGAATCATCGCACCTTGCCAGGCCGGCGATACATACCGCAGGCGCGGGCGGCGACTTTCGCTGGCCTTTACGATGCACGCCACAATGCCGCGCGTGGACGTCGCCTCGAGCCATCGAAAGCTGCGTTGCTCCCGGGCCTGCAAGCGTGGCAGCACCGATGAAAAATAGGATCGCTCGCCCATCCAGGTGTACTTGCGCGCCAGCATCGCCTGATTGAAGCCGGTGTGAATGGCGCCCGGCTCGATCAGCGACACATGCACGCCGCAATCCAATTCATCCAGTTCAGCCCTTAACCCCGCACCGGCTGCAGACAGGGCGAACTTGCTCATGCCATACGGCATCAGAAACGGGACAGGCACGCGTCCTGCAATCGAACTCACGAGCAGTATCGTGCCCTCTTTGCGCGAAATCATCCCGGCGAGCACGATCTGCACCAGTTCCAGCGCACCGAAGACGTTGACCTCGAAGGTCTGGCGGATGCGATCGACCTCCACTTCCGCCAGCGAACCAGACTCGCCCACACCGGCATTGCTGATCAGCACATCAATGGGCAGGGCCCTCGCCTGTTCGCGATCCTCGGGCCGAGTCACATCCAGCTTGAATGCTTCCAGCGACACGCCGGTCGCTCGAGCAGTCGCCAGAAGCGCCTCGGCTTGTGCTTGCGTCAAGGTGGTCGCCAGCACGCGATGCCCTCGCGCAGCCAGCGCCAGGGCGGCATCATGACCGATGCCAGTGCCTGCGCCAGTGATCAGAATCGTTCGCTTGTGCGTCACGGGGCCCATTGTGTGTTCGGTGGTTTCAGGTGGAGCGGTGATGCAAAACCGCACGGGCACGGCGACGCCGCAGCCTTAGCCCGGCCAGGAGAATCAACCCGCCGAGCGCCATCGCCACCCACGGCCCATAGCGCGGCACATACACATTCATGACCGCATTGCGCATGACCTGATGGGCATAGCGGTAGCCGTCAGGCATCGGCAGCACACCATGTGCCTGCTCCCATTGCGCGTAAAGGCGCTGCAAAGCCTGAAATTCGTCTGCGCGTGTGACGCTCAGGTCCTGGGTCTCGCCCGGGTCGCGCACAATGTCAAAGAGCCGCCACTGCCCATCGCCCATCGGTGGCAGATTGCGAACAAGCTTCAGATCGCCGCGATACATGGCCGCGTTGCCAGAGAGCTCATGACCCACGGCGACATCGACCGGTCTGGCGCGCTCCTGTTGCCCCAGCATGACCGGTAGCAGACTGACGCCGGAAAGCGGCTCGATCCGTCGGCCTTCAATGCTGGGCGGCGCAGGCTGAGCGCCGCTGAGCGCCAGCAAGGTGGGCACGATGTCGGTGACGTGCGTAAAGCCAGAATGGACGCTTCCCGGTGCGGTGCCTGGAACGCCCGAAACAATCAGCGGGACGCGCACACCGCCTTCACCCGCGAAAAATTTGTAGCTCGACAGCGGTGAGGCCACCGCGCGGGCCCAGTTCGGCCCAATCACCGCATAAGCGCCAGGATCGCCCATCGCATCCAGATCGTTGCGATAGCTGGTGCGCAGCCACAGCCGCGAAATCACGGAATCATAAGGGTCGGAGGCCTCGGCACCGTTGTCCGACAAAAACACGAAGACCGTCCGTTCGAGTTCGCCGCTGTCGCGCAGGTGCTCGATCAGTCGACCCACATGGTGATCCATCGCCTGCGCCATGCCGGCATAGACCTCCATCCGCCGAGCCTCATAGCGACGCTCGGTGTCGCTCAACGACGCCCAGTCCGGCGTATCGGACATGGGCTGCATCGGTGCATTGGCCGGGATCAGCCCCAAGGCAGCGGCCCGATCCCGCCGTGCCTGGCGCAACGCCGCCCAACCGGCATCGTACTTGCCACGATGCGGATCGATGAATGCGCGAGGCGCCTGCAGCGGAATGTGGTTGGCCTGAAATCCGACAAAGGCAAAAAAGGGCTTCGGCTGCGAAGCATCTTCCTTCAGATAACCAATCATCTTGTCGACGAAAAACGCCGAGGAATAGAAGCGCTCGGGCATGCGTGCCGCGCGACCATCTTCGAACCAGTACACCTGATCAGTCAGACCCAGATAGCGCTGCGACGGATTCCAGTTGTCCGAGCCGGTATCACCCTGAATCAGGGAACGATCAAAACCGCGCTGGTTCGGCAGGTTGTGGGGTTCGTTCCCCACATTCCACTTGCCCGTGACATAAGTGCGGTAGCCGCGGTCGCGCAGCAGCTCAGCCACGGTCACCACATTGCGATTCAGGCTGCCCAGGTAACCCGGCTGGCCTGCATGCTGGTGAGGCATCGACTCCCGTAAATTGCCCACGCCCGCCAAATGATTATCGACACCGGTGAGCAGCATCGAGCGCGTCGGGGAACAGGAGCCGCTCACATGAAAATTTGAAAAACGCATGCCACGGGCGGCGAGCGCATCGAGGTGAGGCGTTGGGATTTCACTGCCAAAAGCCCCCACATCGGTGAAGCCCCAGTCATCAGCGACCAGGATCACGATGTTCGGCGGCCGAGACTCTGGCGTTGCGGCCTGTGCGTTCAGGGTGATCAGAGCCGTCAGAGCCACGCTCCGCCAGCAGGCCAGCAGAAGGCCCATCGGATCGCAGCACAGACCGCCGCGCACGCGGTGAACCCGCGCGTGGGTTCGCATCGATATCCATCGAACAAAGCGGTGGCGCACGTTCATGTTCCTCTGTGCTGCGGGGGATGAGAAGGCATGCCCTCACGCGCGTGATCCGTCGGGTGACTGCCCGTGAGGCATGAGTCGATGACCCAGAGCCGGTCCTGTCCCCAGACTGCTGTGTCTCCCACCCGAAAGGCTGGCACGCCCCAAAGGCCTGCCTCGAGCAAGGCAGCGCGATGATGCTCGGCATGTGTGCGCCATCGGTCGTCGCGCAGGGCCTCACGCGCCTCGTCCCAATTCAATCGGGCGCGTTCGGCGATGCGACGCAGTCCGCGATCACTGCCCGCATCCAGACCCTCGGCCCAGACACCTTGCATGAAGGACAGGACATAAGCCTGCCCGGCGCCGTAGCGCTCCGCCAGGGGCATCAGCGCCAGACCCCGTTCGGTGGGACGTCCCACCGGGTCATTCAGCCTGCCAAAGGGCACCCCATGCAAACGCGCTTCGCGGGCGGCGTCCAGGCTGATGTAGCGGCGCTTGGCCGCCGGCACCGGCAAGCCACGCATGACCATGGGGAGCAGATATCGCAGCTTCACGGTCGCACCGCTCAGTCGCGCCAACTCAAACACACGCGGTGCAACAATCGCCGAATAGGGGCTGCGCAGGGAAAAGAAAAACTCAATCTCCGCAGCATCGCTGAGAGGCACTGGAACGCTCCGATCGCGGGCTGCCGGCGCAAGATCAGGACCCCCTGTGCGGTCCAATCCGAGCGCGCGCAAACGTGCCTCCAGATGATGCAGCCGATCCAATCCCCAGTACCACTCGCCGGCGTAGTAAAACGTAGCACCCAGGTAGTGACCCAGACGCTCGCGCAACGCGGCCGATTCGGCAAGATGCGCCGACAGTGCGGTCTCGGTCGCGGGGACGATTGATACGAGGTCGACCTCAGCCAACGCCTCATCGGCAGATCCTGTCTCAGCCGTCGCCACGCTGTCCCAGAGCGCTTGCGATAAAGGGGCCGCTGCCTCAATGAATTGCCCGGCCTTCAGGGCACCCAACAAGTTGCGCTGCGTAGTGCGCACGGCTTCGGGGTTGGGCTGCCTTCCTCGATCCCGGAAATGCAACCCCAGGCGCTCGGCCAGCAATACGGCATCGCGTCGACTCCAGGCCACCAGACGCGGGCGGTCCGGTGCCGCCGAATCGGCTGCTGGCGGGACCAGATGCGGCACACAGTGCACCGCATAGCGCGCCGCAAACGCAGGCAAACACTGCGCCACCAGCGCGCTGTAGGGATCATCCACCTGATGAAACACGTGCACCTGATGCGCTGCACCCTGCCGCACCCGACGGTGCTCCGCTCGCGCGCGCAGGCGCATCAAGCGCGACTCGCCCAGCAGGCGCGCCGAAATCATGGGTGTGAGCAGCGTTCTGATCGACATGCCGCACTGTAAACCACAGTCTCGACTGACCGCTGCAGATCGTTGACGCGGTGGCAGCGCCCTCGCGTCTGCCGGTGGCTTATGACGGCCACCCAATAATTGTGAGACAGTCGGCGACACTGAACGTGAACGCGCCCGATGCAACGCTGAACAACTCCGAATACAGGCCCGCCATGATCCATCGCACCCCTCACGTACCCGACCAGAGCGACCCCGCAGAGGGTGTGATGGCAGGCCCGCCGCCGGTCCAGCATGCCTGGCATGCAAGCTATTCGCCCGGTGTGCCGTACGAGATCGACACGGACGCGCTCGGGTCCATCGGCGACTATTTCGAACGCGCAGTCGCGCAGCATGGGCCCAAGCGGGCCTTCGTGAGCGGCGCCACCGGCACTACACTTTCCTACAACGCGCTGGATCAACTCTCGCAGCAGGTCGCCGGCTATTTCCAGAACGTGCTCAAGCTCGCGCCCGGGGCGCGGGTGGCGCTGATGATGCCCAACCTGCTGCAGTACCCGGTCTGTCTGTTCGGGCTGCTGCGGGCAGGCTACGTCGTAGTCAATGTCAACCCGATGTACACGCCGCGCGAGCTCGAACATCAGCTCAAGGATTCAGGCGCCGAGGCGATGATCGTCGTCGACATGTTCGCCCACACCGTGCAGCAGGTGCGGGACCGGACGCCTCTTCGCCATGTCATCGTGACCGGTCTGGCCGACGCCATGCCCTGGCTCAAGCGCAGCATCGGTCACTTTGTGATCCGCCAGGTGCGCAAGGCCGTCCCGCCTTATGAGCTGCCCGGTCACGTCAGCTATCTCGACATGCTGCAGCAAGGCGCACGATACGGTTTTCGACGGGTGTCCATCGCCTCCGATGATCTGGCGTTCCTGCAGTACACCGGCGGCACCACGGGAGTATCTAAGGGGGCCATGCTCTCGCACCGCAATATCCTGGCCAACGCCCGTCAGGTCCAGGTGTGGTGCGAACCCTTTCTCGAGACCGACGTCGAGCAGATCAGCATCACCGCCATCCCGCTCTACCATGTGTTTGCGCTGGGCTCGTGCCTCACATTTGCAGGCATGGGTGGCACCAATGTGCTGGTGGCTGATCCACGCAATATCCCGGCGTTCATCAAGGTGCTGCGCACCTATCGGTTCGTCTCGCTGCCCGCGGTCAATACGCTGTTCAGCAGCCTGCTCAACGATCCTGCATTCGCTTCGGTCGATTTCACGGCACTGAGGTTGGCCGTTGGCGGAGGCACCGCGGTCCAGAGACCGGTGGCCGAGCGCTGGCAGCAGCTGACCGGCACCCCGCTGTTGGAGGGCTATGGCCTGACCGAATGTTCACCCACGGTCACCATCAACCCCCTGCATGTGGAAGCCTTCAGTGGCACGATCGGATTGCCTGTTCCGTCCACCGAAGTGTCCATTCGCGCCACTGATGGTCAGCCCTTGCCACTAGGCGAAGCGGGCGAATTGTGTGTGCGCGGACCCCAGGTCATGCAGGGGTACTGGCAGCGCCCCGAAGACACCGCAGCGGTCATGACGGCCGATGGCTTTCTGAAGACAGGCGATCTGGCAGTGATGGATGCACAGGGCTTTATTCGCATCGTCGACCGGATCAAGGACATGATCCTGGTATCGGGTTTCAATGTGTACCCCAACGAAATCGAAGAGGTGGCGATGATGCATCCGGACGTTCTGGAAGCCGCGGCCGTCGGTGAGGCCACCGACAGTGCGGCCGGAGAGCGCGTGGTGCTGTATGTGGCCCGCA
>JBIKKG010000146.1:0-8125 GCA_044360485.1 Burkholderiaceae bacterium
TTGGGGTTCCGGAAGGTATTCACGCCGATGATCGGAGACTCCCCGGTGTGCTTCAGATGCTCATAGTGCATCGACTCATCCTGGATCTTGCCGCGCTGGTAGCCGGTCTCCATGGCGCCCAGCACACCGCCACGCTCGGCGATGCGCTCGAACTCGGCCAGCACTGCCTCTTCGACCAGCTCGGTGAGCTCGTCAATCACGAAGCTGCCCTGGTTGGGGTTCTCGTTCTTGGCCAGGCCCCATTCACGATTGATGATCAGCTGGATCGCCATGGCACGACGCACGCTGTCTTCGGTGGGCGTGGTGATGGCCTCGTCGAAGGCATTGGTGTGCAGGCTATTGGCGTTATCGTAGGTGGCAATGAGCGCCTGCAGCGTGGTGCGGATGTCGTTGAACTGAATCTCCTGCGCGTGCAGGCTGCGTCCGCTGGTCTGGCAGTGGTACTTCAACTTCTGGCTGCGCTCATTCGCACCGTATTTCTCGCGCATGGCCACGGCCCAGATGCGACGCGCCACGCGACCCAGCACGGTGTATTCCGGATCCATGCCGTTGCTGAAGAAAAAGCTCAGGTTGGGCGCGAAGTCGTCGACCTTCATGCCCCGAGCCAGATACGCCTCGACGAAGGTAAAGCCGTTGGACAGCGTAAAGGCCAGCTGACTGATCGGGTTGGCCCCGGCTTCGGCGATGTGATAGCCGCTGATCGACACCGAGTAGAAATTGCGCACATCGTGCTGCACGAAGTACTGGGCAATGTCGCCCATCACCTTCAGGCTGAATTCGGTGGAGAAGATGCAGGTGTTCTGGCCCTGATCTTCCTTGAGGATGTCGGCCTGCACCGTGCCGCGCACATTGGCCAGCGTCCAGGCGCGCAGCTTGGCCGCTTCGTCTGCCGTGGGTGCGCGGCCATTCTTGTCAGTAAAACGCGCCAGTTGCTGATCGATGGCGGTGTTCATGAACATGGCCAGGATGCTGGGCGCCGGCCCATTGATGGTCATGCTCACGCTGGTGGCCGGGTCGCACAGATCGAAGCCCGAATACAGCACCTTCATGTCCTCGAGGGTGGCAATGCTCACGCCCGAGTTGCCCACCTTGCCGTAAATATCGGGGCGCTCGGCCGGGTCATTGCCATAGAGCGTGACGCTGTCAAAGGCGGTCGAGAGCCGCTTGGCCGGCATGCCTTCAGACAGCAGCTTGAAGCGGCGGTTGGTACGGAAGGCATCGCCTTCGCCTGCGAACATGCGCGTGGGGTCTTCCCCCTCGCGCTTGAAGGCAAACACGCCTGCGGTATAGGGGAACGAGCCCGGCACATTTTCAAGCAGCAGCCACTTGAGCAGCTCGCCGTGGTCTTCGTAGTCGGGCAGCACCACCTTGCGAATGCGCGTGCCCGACAGCGACGTAGACGTGATCTGCGTACGCAGCTCCTTGTCGCGCACTTTCACCACGAACTCATCGCCGGCATAAGCGGCCTTCAGCGCAGGCCAACCCTCGAGCAGCTGGCGAGCGGCGCCATCGAACCCGGCCTCGCGGCGCACCGCCAGCGCGGTGACGGTATCGCGCGCACCGCTGCGTGCGCCGTCGTCTTCCAGCAGCATGCGGGCGGTTTCACGCAGCTGCTGAATTTCGCGTGCCAGGCGGGCCTGGGCGCGGGCGCGCTTTTTGTAGCCGCGCACCGTGTCAGAAATTTCAGCCAGGTAGCGTGAGCGTGCCGGGGGCACGATCACCGACTGGCTGCTGGAATAGCGCTGCGTGGCCTGGGGCAGCCGGCCGGCTTCGTTAGCCACGCGCAGACCCAGCTCTTTCAGTCTGGGCAGCAGACCCTGGTAGAGCGCGGTGACGCCATCGTCATTGAAGCGCGACGCCTGCGTGCCGAACACCGGCATCTTGTCAGGCGCAGTGGTCCAGAGCTCCTTGTTGCGTTGCACCTGTTTGCTCACGTCGCGCAGCGCATCCATCGACCCCTTGCGATCAAACTTGTTGATCGCCACAAAATCGGCAAAGTCGAGCATGTCGATCTTCTCGAGCTGGCTGGCCGCGCCGAACTCGGGGGTCATGACGTACAGCGTGGCGTCCACCAGCGGCACGATGGCAGCGTCGCCCTGGCCGATGCCAGAGGTTTCCACGATGATCAGATCGAAGCCCGCCACCTTGCAGGCGGCAATCACGTCGGGCAATGCCTGACTGATTTCGCTGCCGGCATCGCGCGTGGCCAGCGATCGCATGAAGATGTTCGGATGCTCGATTGCATTCATGCGAATGCGGTCGCCCAGCAGCGCGCCACCGGACTTGCGACGGGTGGGGTCGACCGAAATGATCGCGATGCGCAGTGCATCGTCCTGGTCCAGCCTGAAGCGACGCACGAGTTCATCGGTGAGGCTGGATTTGCCCGCACCGCCCGTCCCGGTGATGCCCAGGGTGGGCGTGCGGACCGTGTCGGCGCGAGTGTGCAGCGCACTGCGCAGTGCGGCGAAGCCTGCCGCATCGAGCGTGCCCGGTGCACGACCGTTTTCAAGGGCGGTGAGCAATTGGGCGAGCGCGCGGCGTGATGTGGCGAGCGCGGCCACGCCCGCGGCGTCGGTGGTGCGTGCGCTGGGCGCACAGATGGCATCGAGCGTGGTGGGTGCAAACGGGGCCAGGTCGATATCGCAGCGCGCGATCATGTCGCCAATCATGCCGGCCAGGCCCATCTTCTGGCCGTCTTCAGGCGAGTAGATGCGGGTCACACCATAGTCGTGCAGCTCGCGGATCTCAGCCGGCACGATCACGCCGCCGCCGCCGCCGAAGACCTTGACATGACCCGCGCCGTTGGCACGCAGCAGGTCGATCATGTACTTGAAGTATTCGACGTGCCCGCCCTGATAGGACGACACCGCAATGCCCTGCACATCTTCCTGCAGCGCACAGTCGACCACTTCCTGCACCGACCGGTTGTGGCCCAGGTGGATCACCTCACAGCCCATGCTCTGCAGGATGCGCCGCATGATGTTGATGGACGCGTCATGGCCGTCGAACAGCGACGCTGCGGTCACGAACCGCACCTTGTGCGTCATGCGGTATTCGGCGAGTTTCTTGGCGTCGGACAGATCGGTCATCGTGGACTCTGTTTGGGTGAGGTGCGGCCCCGTTTGCGTTGGGGCGGTCTGCGATTTTCGGTCAAGCGGGCGGGCGTGGCAAACCGGACGATGGCAAGACCGGCCCACGCGGAGGTTGTCGTGCGTTTCGAGTAGTGTCACAGACACGCTCAAACGTGAAACACTAGTCTTGCGACCCATCTTACGAGAGATGAGACCATGAACGATCAACGGGGGCTTGCGCTGTCATCCGGCACCGCCGCGAGCCATGAAACCTTCGAGCGCGCGCTAGCCGCACTCAATATCTATCGCGGCGATGCGGTCGCCATCATCGAAGAAGCGCTGGCGGTCGACCCCGACTTTGTGATGGGCCAAGTGCTGCGTGCCGAGGTGCTCATCACGATGTGGGAACGCAGCGTGCTGCCCAAGGTGCAGGAGAGCCTGGATCGACTGCAGGCACTGCATTCACGCAGCAACGACCGTGAACGCGCGCATGTGCAGGCCATCTCCAGATGGGTCGCCGGCGACTGGGACGGCATGCGTATCGCATTCGAACGTTTGCTTTCTGACCATCCCCGGGACCTGCTCGCGCTGCAGGTCAGCCACCTGGCCGACTTCTATCACGGCGATCGCGACAGTCTGCGTGCGCGTCCCGAACGGGTATTACCCGAATGGAGTTCGGCCGATCGCGGTTACGGTCTGCTGCTGGGCATGCATGCCTTCGGACTCGAAGAGTGCGGCCAGTACGCCCAGGCTGAGGAAGCGGGCCGCCACGCCCTGGACCTGCAGCCCGACGATTGCTGGGCTCATCATGCGGTGGCGCACGTGATGGAAATGCAAGCGAGACAAGCCGAAGGCCTCGCCTTCATGCACACACGCGAGGCACACTGGGCGCAGAGCGACAACGGGTTTTCGTTTCACAACTGGTGGCACACCGCGCTCTTTCATCTGGACCAGGGCCGCAACGCCGAAGCGCTGGCGCTCTTTGACCGCTGCATCCGACCCGAGCCGATCGGGGTGCAGTTGATGATGCTCGATGCCACGGCGCTGCTGTGGCGCATGCATCTGAACGGCGTCGATACCGGCACGCGATGGAACGAACTGGCCGATACCTACGAGCAGAGCGACGAAGCAGGGTTTTACGTCTTCAACGACATGCACGCGATGGCAGCCTACACCGCCACAGGACGCACTCGGGCTGCTGCCGACCTGCTCAAGGCCGTGCGGGCGTCGGCTGCGGGCCAGGGCACCAACGCCCGCATGACCCGTGAAGTGGGTCTGCCTATTGTGCAGGCCATCGATGCTTTCGGGCAGGGCCGGTTTGCCGAAACGGTGGACCTGCTGCTGCCCGTTCGCTACAAGGCGCACGCCTTCGGCGGCAGCCATGCGCAGCGGGACATCATTGATCGCACGCTGATCGAAGCGGCGCTTCGCGGCGGCGATCAGGCCATGGCGCGTGCGCTCACACAGGAGCGCACCGCGCACAAATCACACTGCGCCTTCAGCTGGGGGCTACGGCAGCGTGCGGCTTAGGTTCGGAATGGATTTTCGATGCGCAAAGCGCCGAAGGTCTGCCCGTGCTGGAGGTCTTCACTGAGCAGTCGTGTGCAGCCCGCCTGCAACGCGGCAGCGACGATGAGCGCGTCATAAACACTGATTGCGGCGCGGCCCTGCAGGTCGATGGCCTGCGAATACAGCCCGGCGCTGGGCATGATCGTCCACATAGGCACGAGGATGCGCTGCATGAAGACCTCGGCATCTGCTGGCGTCAGGGGCCGTGCCAACTTGCGCGTGAGCACGTTGAGGGTCTCCTGAACCACCTGAAAACTGATGCAGGCTGTCCGATCTTCCAGAGCCGTACGGATCAGCTCATCGGCACGCCGCTGCTTGGCTGGCGCGGTTTCATCGAACAGGTAGACAAAGAGATTGCTGTCGTAGAAGTCAGCGCTCATTCATTTCATCCCGCGTGAACCGCCGCCCCTTCGTGCGCACGTACGTGCGCATGCGATCGACCTGCGCCAGGGCATCCTCGACTACGGGCGGCTGCGCCGCGTAGGTGGCCAACCAGATCCGGAACTGCTCATTGAGTGTGGTCTGGCGAGCCCTGGCCTGGCTGCGCGCAGCCTCGATCAGGGACGCTTCGGCGCTGAGGGTGATGTTCTTCATGACAGAACTGGAAGGAAGTGGTTTGCGGGTGTGGTGAGCCGACTCAGGCGGGACCGTGTCGGAGACGATCGTGATATTTCAGTGTACACGGCTCGTGCGCACTATTCGAACCCGGCGGCCGAAAAAAAACCGAGGCCTGAAGCCTCGGTCTTGGTCGTCCCGTTGCGGTGACACGCCCTCGTCAACGCATCAGCGCCAGTTAACTGAACGCTGAAAGCGTGCGGCCTAAGCCTCAAAGCCGCTCGACGATCGTCACGTTGGCCAGCCCACCGCCTTCGCACATCGTCTGCAGGCCATAGCGCTTATTCTGATTTTTCAGCGCATAGAGCAGCGTGGTCATGAGCTTGGCGCCCGAGCCGCCCAGCGGGTGACCCAGCGCGATGGCGCCGCCGTTCACGTTCAGGCGGTTGCGATCGGCGCCCGTCGCTTTAAGCCAGGCCAGCGGCACCGAGGCAAAGGCTTCGTTGACTTCGAACAGGTCGATGTCGTCGATCTTCATGCCGCATTTCTTGAGCGCACGCTCGGTCGCAGGCAGCGGGGCTTCCAGCATGATCACCGGGTCGTGGCCGATGAGGGTCATGTGGTGCACGCGGGCCATGGGCTTCAAGCCCAGCATCTTCAGGCCCTTTTCGCTCACCACCATGACCGCTGCCGAGCCGTCGCAGATCTGGCTGGCATTGGCCGCCGTGATGGCGCCGCCTTCCTGCAGGATTTTCACGGCCGAAATGCCGGCCAGCGTGGCATCGAAGCGGATGCCCTCGTCGGCAGTGTGCATGTCCGAAGTGAGCGTGCCGTCGGCCGTCTTGACTGCAATGGGAATGATCTCGTCCTTGAAGGCGCCGGATTGCGTGGCAGCAATGGCGCGCTCATGGCTGGACAGCGCATAGGCGTCCAGATCGGCCTTGGTCAGACCGTATTTCTTGACCATCATCTCGGCGCCCATGAACTGGCTGAAATCGGGGCCGGGGTACTTGGTGCGGATGGCCGGGCTCATGTAGTGGCCCATGCCGTTTTTGGCAGGCAACGACGAAGGCATGCCCATCGGCACGCGTGTCATGCTCTCCACGCCGGCCGCGATGACCACATCCATGGTGCCCGACATCACGGCTTGCGCCGCGAACTGAACCGCCTGCTGTGATGAGCCGCACTGGCGGTCGATGGACGTGCCGGGCACGCTCTCGGGCAGGCTGGACGCCAGCACAGCATTGCGACCGATGTTGGCCGACTGCTCACCCGCCTGGCCCACGCAGCCCATGATCACGTCTTCCACCAGCGCCGGGTCGATGCCGGTGCGTGCCACGAGGGCATCGAGTACCTGCGCGGCCAGATCGGCCGGGTGCCAGCCGGACAGACGCCCGCCTTTTCTGCCGCCGGCGGTGCGGGCAGCGGCGACGATATACGCTTCAGCCATGGTGTGTTCTCCTGTGTGATGTGGATGCGAAACCCGGTGGTTTTAGCACGAAACCGAAGGGGCGAGCCACTGGCTGCGAGGGCCTGCGGCACAATCGGGCTCTTGCCTCCAGGACCCGCCGCCTTGACCACATCTGACCCCGATCGCGCCCCGGACACCGCTCCCTTGCTGGATCTGCAAGGCGCCTGCGCGACCATTCGCCTGAACCGCCCGTCACAGCACAACCGCATCGATCCGACCGATATTCCGGTGATCCAAAGGTATCTCGATACGATTGAAAGCACGCCCGCGGTACGTGTGGTGGTCATTGCAGGCAACGGACCCAAGACTTTCAGTTCGGGCTACACCCTGCAGGCCATCCGCGAAAAGCTCGATGAGCGCACCTTCGAGGCACTGCTCGATCGCATTGAGCGCCTGCCGCTGCCCACGGTCGCAGCCATCCACGGTGGCGTGTATGGCGGAGCCACCGACCTGGCGCTGTGCTGCGACCTGCGCCTGGGTGTGACCACTGGCCGCATGTTCATGCCGGCGGCCAAGTTTGGGCTGCACTACTACCCGGGCGGCATGCGTCGCTATGTGGAGCGCCTGGGACTGACCGCAGCCACACGACTCTTTCTGACTGCGGCCACGATCGATTCGGATGAGATGCTGCGGATCGGATTTCTGACCGAGCGCGTGACACCCGAGACCTTCGAAGCGCGCCTGAGGGAGGTGGTCGCTGAGCTGGCGGCCAACGAACCGGGTGCGATGGCGGCGATGAAACAAAGCCTGGCTGAACTGGGGGCCGCGCGCGCAGATACCGGACCGATTGAACGCCGCTATCTGGACTCGCTGGCATCACCCGCCCTGCGTGATCGCCTGAGCGAGAAGCTCGCTGGCCGCTGAGGCGCACGCCAGCATTCGGTTTCAGACAACGCCGCACCGCGGCGCACGCGCGCTACAGACGTGCGGCCATGGCCAGCCAGCTCGCCCCGACGCTGCCCAGAGCCCCTGCGGTCAGCACCGCGCGCAGCGTCATGAACCAGCGCGGCACAGGCGTATCACGATACAGCAGCCAGTCAACGATGAAAGCGACCAGCAGGCCTGCCCACAACAGGGGCAGCGCCATGCGAACCGGATAGAGGGTCACGATCCAGGCAAAGATCGAGGGCAGGACGCTCCATAGCATCCGGGTCACCGCACGGCCATCGACGATCTGCGGTGAGGCCAGGGTCACGCCCCAGTGCAACGCGCCCAGGAACGTGAGAATGGCCGCTGCGTAATGGGCCTGGGAGCGCAAGACACCGGTCAGTTCCGATGGGGGTGACAACCAGGAAAAGACAGCATGAGACACGAAAGGCAGCAGCCCGGCCAGGCCCAGGATCCAGGCAAAGCGCCGTGTGGCGGGTATCTCGCGAGAGTCGGTCATGCCGCACGCACCTTGAAACGATAGATCGCCTGCGTACTGCGCAAGGCAGGCAAGAAGCCGACGGGTCGGCTG
>JBIKKG010000147.1:0-8080 GCA_044360485.1 Burkholderiaceae bacterium
AGATGTAGAACTCGAGCGAGCAATGCGTCCTGCAGGCATCGATGTCGTCGATCAGGCCCTGCAGAATGCCGGCGCTCTCGCTGAACAACTCGACCCGATGTCCACGCATCACGTCAATGCCGCCCAAAGCGCGAGCCAATCGGGCAGTGGGTTCGGCTGCCGGTCCGAGCACGGCAGGATCGACCGCGGCACCACTGGCGAGCCGCGCAAACAAAACGGCCAGCACAGCATGTTCGGCCTCGGCACGTTCGATCCAACGGCGGCCCAGGCGACGCTCGCCGATCATCACATACAGCAGTGCTCCGCCCACCGGCACGGCAAGCACCAGGAGGATCCAAGCCATGGACACACCGGGCGGATTGCGACGCGACAGGATACGCAGCATCAGTGCGGCACAGATCGCGCCGTGTGAGCAGGCAAGCAGGAGCGCTGGCGTGACCATGAGGATGCAGTCTAACGGCAGCGACAGGCGGGTGCTATCCTGAGCGTTCCCCGGCTTTCCCCCCTTCAAGATGGATCTGTTGCTGCTGCTCCTCCTCGTCGTGCTGAATGCCCTGTTCGCGATGTCGGAGATGGCCGTGGTGTCCTCCCGCAAAGCCAGGCTTCAGCGCATGGCCGACGACGGCCATCCCGGTGCGCAGGCGGCCCAGGCTCTGCATGATGAGCCAGGCGGGTTTCTGTCCACCATTCAGGTCGGCATCACAACGATCGGTGTGCTGAGCGGTATTGTGGGTGAGGGCCTGATCGCAACGCCCATTGCGCAATGGCTCAGTCGCTTCCCGCTGCTCGAACCCTACGCAAAAGGCTTGTCGTTGGCGACTGCCGTCACGATCATCACCTTCCTTTCTGTGGTGATCGGCGAGCTTGTTCCAAAGCGACTCGCGCTGCGTGCGCCGGAACGGATCGCGTCGATCGTGGCCCGCCCGATGACCTGGTTCGCCCGAATCACTCGGCCGCTGGTGTGGACGCTGTCGTACTCGAGCAACCTGCTTGTGAGGCTGCTCGGAGGACGCGGACAGGAAGAGCCTCCGGTGACCGACGATGAAATCAAGGTCCTGATGGAGCAAGGGGCCGAGGCTGGCATCTTTCATGAGAGCGAACAGGCGATCGTCTCGAACGTGCTGCGCCTGGATGAACAGCGCATTGGCGCCATCATGACGCCGCGCATGGACATTTACTCCATCGATCTCGATGAGGGCGACGCCGCCGTGCGTGCGCAGATCGCCGAAAGCCCGCATGCGCGTGTTGTGGTCTGCCGCGGCGGGCTTGAACACATCCTGGGTGTATTGCGTGTCGGAGATCTGGTGGGCCCGGCCTTGCGGGGCGATTTGCTCAATGTGGAGCGTCACCTGTCTGCGCCGCTCTATCTGCCGGAGACCATCAGCACGACTCAATTGCTCGACACCTTTCGGCGCGAACGCCTGCAGTTCGGACTGATCGTCGATGAATACGGCGATCTGCAGGGCCTGGTCTCGCTCACCGATGTGCTGACCGCTATCGTGGGCGAGCTGCCCGAGCCCGACGCGACCGGCGAGCTCGACGTCGTGCAGCGCGACGATGGCTCATGGCTGGTCGACGGCTCGGTGGGGCTGGAGCGACTGAAGGCGGTCCTCGAAGTCGACGAACTGCCGGCCGAGGAAGAACGCAGCTTTCATACCGTTGGTGGCTTTGTCATGCATCGCCTGGGACGCATCCCGTCGGTGGCAGACCACTTCGAGGCGGCTGGTTTCCGATTCGAAGTGGTCGACATGGACCGCAACCGGGTCGATAAAATTCTGGTGGCGCGCCTGCCCGAATCAGATGCTGATCTGATCGAGACGAGCTGAGCACATCGCTGTGAGAAGGTGGCTCATTTGGGGTTGCGGCTTCGACGCCTGCAGGCCATGGACAGTATGATCGCGGGCGTATCGGCCGCATGGCTGACGTACTGCCTCTGACGGGAGATCTGCCTTGTTTCGCATGCATTCGATTCGCCGTGCGCTGTGTCGCGCGACCGGCCTGCTGGGGCTGTGCCTGACCGCCGGGTTGCCCGCTCAGGCGCATGCACAGATCGACACACTGAAGGTGATGATCGGGGCGAATCCGGGAGGTGGATTCGATCAGACCGGTCGTGGCATTGCCGCCGCCATGCAGTCGGCAGGCACGATCCGCAACGCCACCTTCGAGAATAAGGGCGGTGCAGGGGGAGCCATCGGATTGGCGCATTTCGTGAATACCGAAAAAGGCAACCCGAATGCGATGGTGGTCACGGGCGCCGTGATGGTTGGTGGCATCGAGATGAGTCGCTCGCCGGTGTCGCTGCGCAACGCCACGCCTGTCGCCAGGCTGTTTGCCGACACGATGATCCTGGTGGTCCCTGCCCAATCGAAAATTCAGTCCGTGGCCGATCTGATCGCGCAACTCAAGGCCAACCCCGGATCAGTGTCCTGGGGAGGCGGCTCCCGCGGTTCGATCGATCACATCCTGACGGGCCTGATCGCCAAGGAAGTGGGTATCGAGCCCACGCGCATCAACTACATTCCATTCGCCGGCGGAGGCGAGGCCACTGCCGCCATCCTGGGCAACCAGGTGACGGTCGGGCTGGCGGGTGTGTCGGAATTTCTGCCCTTCGTCAAAGACGGCAAGATGCGCGCGCTCGCTGTGTCATCGAGCTTCCCTGTACAAGGGATCCGCCCGCTGAAAGAACAGGGGCTGAATGTCGAAATCTACAACTGGCGCGGCGTTTACGGGGCGCCAGGCATCACCAATGAGCAACAGAAAGTGCTGATCGACGCAGTGGTCAAAGCCACTCAAACAACCCAGTGGAAAGAGACACTGGCCCGCAATGAATGGGCACCGTTCCTGCAGACCGGGCCGGAGTTCGGCACCTTCGTAGAGTCTGAATCCAAGCGGCTGGGAGCGATTCTGCGCGAGCTGGGTCTGGCCAAGTGATGTCATCGGGTTCACTCGGATACCACAGCCGACAGCAATGAAAGCCAGCGCGCTGAGCGTGGCGGCCGTGGTGCTCGCAGGTGCTGCGGTCTTTGCGATCGGCGCCTCGTTCATTGACGGTTCCGCAGGGTATTCAGGGCTGTCCCCGCGATTTCTGCCGACCCTGGTTGCGGTGGGCCTGGCCACCTGTGGGGCCCTGCTGGGTGTCGAGGTCCTGCGCTCCAGGGCTCAGCGTGTGCCTGACCGAGCCGACGAAACACCTGCCTCAGCGCTCCCAAGCTCGCGGCAGGGCGTAGTGAACGATCCGGTCCGGAACCTCGCGTGGGTGATCTTCGGGCTGGTGTTTCATCTCTTGACGATCGGCCACATCGGGTTTGTGGCAGCCAGTGTCGTGCTGATGGTGTGCGTGGCGCGCGGCTACGGCAGCCCGCACGCAGCGCGCGATGCCGGCATCGCCCTCGCACTGACGCTGCCGGTCTGGTTGCTGTTTTCAAAGGTGATTGGCGTCTCGTTGCCGTTGTGTCCGGTGCTGGGCTTGTGATCGAGACGCTCAACGCCCTGATGGGAGGGTTCGCTGCCGCCGTCTCGCCGGTCAACCTGGCCTGGGCGCTTGCGGGTTGTTTCATCGGCACGGCCATCGGCGTGCTGCCGGGAATCGGCCCGGCACTCACGGTCGCGATGCTGCTGCCGCTGACCGCCAAAGTCGAACCGACTGCTGCGCTGATCCTGTTCGCAGGGGTGTACTACGGTGCCATGTTCGGGGGCTCCACCACCTCGATACTGATGAACACACCCGGCGAGTCAGCCACCATGGTGACCGCCATGGAAGGCAACGCCATGGCCCGCAGTGGCCGGGCCGGGCCAGCCCTGGCCACAGCAGCCATCGGGTCCTTCGTGGCCGGCACACTGGCCACCTTGCTGCTGACGCTGTTTGCGCCCGTCATGGCGCAATTCGCCTTGAGCTTCGGACCCGCCGAGTACTTCATGATCATGGCGCTCGCCTTCACCATGGTGTCAGCGGTGATCGGCACATCGCTCCTGCGCGGCATGACGAGTCTGTTCGCCGGGCTGGGCATTGGCCTCATCGGCATTGACCCGGTCTCAGGAGTGGTGCGCTTCACAGCAGGCATCCCGGAGCTGTACGACGGCATTGATGTGGTCGTGGTGGCCGTCGGACTCTTCGCAGTGGGGGAGGCCTTGCATGGCGTCCTGCGGCCCACTCAAGCAGGCACCATGAACCGGCTGAGTTCCACGCGCATGAATGGGACAGACTGGCGTCGATCATTGCCTGCGTGGCTGCGCGGCACCGCCATTGGGTTTCCATTTGGGCTGATTCCCGCTGGCGGTGCGGAAATTCCCACCTTTCTTTCCTACGCCACAGAAAAAAAGCTGTCTCGTCATCCGGATGAATTCACGCCCAATGGCGGTCCAGGCGCCATTGAGGGTGTTGCGGGCCCGGAGGCTGCAAACAACGCGACGGTGACCGCTGCGCTGGCCCCCCTGCTGACGCTCGGTATTCCCACCTCTGCCACGACCGCGATCCTGCTGGCGGCGTTCCAGAACTACAACCTGCAACCTGGTCCGGCACTGCTACAGACCTCAGGCCCGCTGGTCTGGACGCTGATCGCCTCGCTATACATCGGTAATGTGATGCTGCTGGTGCTGAACCTGCCGCTGATCGGCATCTGGGTGAAGGTGCTGCGCATCCCGCAGCCGCTGCTATACGGCGGTATTCTGGTCTTTGCAGGGCTTGGTGCTTACAGCCTGCGTCAATCCTGGTTCGACCTGCTGCTGCTGCTGATCATCGGGCTCGCAGGCCTTGCAATGCGCAGGCATCATTTCCCGGTGGCACCAGTGCTGATCGGAATGATCCTCGGGCCGATGGCCGAAAAACAGCTGCGCAATGCACTGGCCATCGCGCAAGGCGACTGGACGGTGTTTCTGACCCGACCGCTATCGCTCGTCCTGTTGTGCGTGATCGTTGCAGTGCTGGTGCTGCCGCGGCTCGCGCGACTCAAACGTGAACCCATGCCGCTTGCACGGTGATGCACGCGAGCGCCGCCCCGCCTATCGCCCATTTCACCCGACGCGTCTGGGGATTGATTGCACCGTATTTTCGGGGTCAGGCCCGATGGGCGGCCATCGCGTTACTGATGGGTGTTGTGGCCCTGAACCTGATCACGGTGTGGGTCGACGTATTGCTGAACGATTTTCAGCGCGATTTTTTCAACGCACTTGAGAGCCGCGATGAAGCCGCCTTTCGCGAGCAATTGTGGCGCTTCAGCGGTCTGGCGTTTGCGTTCATCCTGGTGGCGGTCTACAAGTTTCACCTCACGCAGCTCTTTGAGCTGCGCTGGCGCACCTGGCTCACGCAACGCTTTCTGGACGGATGGATGTCGCACCGGGCCTACTACGCGATGGAGCTCGCCGGCACGCCTGCCGACAACCCGGACCAGCGCATGGCAGAGGACATTCGGCTGTTCACTGAATACACCGTCTCACTGTCCATGGGTTTGCTCAACGCGCTGGTCACCCTGGCCTCTTTCGTCACGATCTTGTGGACCGTCTCGGGTCCGCTCTCGATCACGCTCGGGTCGACTGAGATCTCGATCCCTGGGTATATGGTCTGGGTGGCGCTTGGGTACGCTTTACTGGGCAGTTGGCTGTCGCACCGGATCGGCAAACCCCTGATCGGCCTGAATGTGGCACAGCAAAGGCTGGAGGCTGATTTTCGCTATGGTCTGATTCGGGTGCGCGAGCATGCCGAGAGCATCGCCCTCTTTCGGGGCGAAGCCCCGGAAACCTCAGGATTGCTCCAGCGCTTCGGCGAGGTGGTCACCAACTATTGGGCCCTGGTGAAGGCGCAGAAGCGACTGATCTGGACGCAGAGCTTGTATGCGCAAATGGCCGTGATCTTTCCCTTCGTGGTGGCAGCACCGCGCTACTTTCACGGGCCGCTGAAACTGGGTGATCTGATGCAGATTGCCAATGCATTTGGGCAAGTGCAGTCGGCGCTGTCATGGTTTGTGAACGCCTACGCCAACCTGGCCAGCTGGCGCGCCACGGCCGAGCGGCTGCTGACCTTCGAAGACGCCATCGCACAGAGCCAGCTGGTCGCACAGCGAGGCCTGCGCACCACGGTAGGCGAAACGCCCGCACTGCACGATGTGCGCCTGGATACGCCTGGGGGCCGGCCGATCGTGGCACGCGCCGACCTGGCCATCAGCGCTGGCGAACGCGTCCTGCTCAGCGGCCCATCGGGTAGCGGGAAGAGCACCCTCTTTCGTGCGCTGGCGGGCATTTGGCCCTATGGAGACGGCCGCACCGAGCACCCGCAACAGGGCGTGCTGTTTCTGCCCCAGCGCCCTTACCTGCCTCATGGCAGTCTGCGCGCCTGTGTGAGCTATCCCGGGGCTGTCGGCGACTTCAATGACACGCAGCTGACCCGCGCGCTGCAGGACTGTCGGCTGCCTCAGCTGATCTCCCGGCTTGATGAAGTGGCGACCTGGGACCGCCAGCTGTCACCCGGCGAACAGCAGCGCCTGGCGTTTGCGCGCGCGATACTCAACGCACCGACATGGCTCTTCCTGGACGAGGCGACCGCTTCGCTTGACGAAGCGACCGGGTCGGCCCTGTATGCGCTGCTGGTCGAGCGTCTGCCGCACAGCGCCCTGATCAGCATTGCCCATGACGCCTATCTGAGCCGTTTTCATTCACGGCATATTCGCCTGCACCCCAGTGAGCACGGGGCCATCCTGTCGGTGACCCCATGAACCTACCCCTGCCACAACCCCTTCGTCGCGAGCACCTCGTCCTGGTGGCCGATGTCGGCGGCACCTATCTGCGCCTGGGACTGGCACGCAACCACGCACTCATTGCTCCCGCCAGTCATTTCGAACGCGAGCGCTTCCCGGATCTGGAATCCGCCTGCACCCGGTTTCTGGCCGATCAGTCCGAGGGCACGCGCCCGGATGGAGCGTCGATTGCAGCCGCTGGCCCACTCAAGGACGGATGCATCGAGCTCACGAACGCTGGCTGGCGTATCGAGCCGGTCAGGCTGGCATCGGCTATCGGGCTAGACCCGAGTCGCGTCAAGCTGCTCAACGATTTCGAAGCCATGGCCTGGGCATTGCCACAGCTCGCGTCACACGATCGTGCAGACATTCCCGGAGGTGCATACAGCCGGCGGGGAGACAGCGCGCCCACGAGCCACCCGCAGGGCCACCAAGCGATCCTGGGGCCGGGCACAGGTCTGGGAGTGGCCGCCTTGCTCAAGACAGAGACCGGATACCGGCCGCTGGCCACCGAAGGCGGCCATGCGAGCCTTGCGCCCGAGACGCGCTTCGAACGTACGGTCGCAGAGCGTGCGGTGCAACGGTATGGGCGTGCTTCCTGGGAGAGGGTGCTCAGTGGGCCTGGACTGGTCTTGCTGTACGAGGCCGCCCTACAGGACGGCGACGCAGGCGCCACCCCGTCAATCGATCATCCCGGTGACGTCCTGAAAGCCTGCGCGCAAGGCGACGCCCACGCGCTGCGCGCTGCGCAGACCTTCGTTGCGCTGCTGGGCGCCTTCGCCGGCGACCTCGCGCTGCTCTACAACGCCAGCGGCGGGGTCACGGTGGGCGGGGGCATGATGGCCGCACTGGCGCAGGCTGTCCCACTGGAGGGCATGCGCGAGCGCTTCGAGGCCAAGGGCCGATTCGCGCCCTGGCTGCAGCAGATTCCATTGCAGCGTGTCGTGACACCTTTCATGGAGCTGCGCGGCGCGGCGGCGGCCTATTGCGACTGAGGCGCATCGATCGCCTGCGGTCGCTCAAGTGGAGGGCATGGCTGAATCCGCACACCCGGGATCACCGGGCACATTCCGTAACGCGCCACTGACAGGTGTGATCCCGATTGAATTACCATGGCCCGAACGCAGCAGTGCCGGTCAGGCATCGCGCCCAATAGGGAGACTCCATGGCTACGCTTTTCACCCCGTTCGCCCTGCGTTCGGTGACTCTGCCCAATCGGATCATGATCTCTCCGATGTGCCAGTACTCGGCGCACGAGGGGTTTGCCAACGAGTGGCACACTGCCTACATCACTAAGGTGTCGCAGGGTCGTCCCGGCTGCGTGATGGTCGAAGTGAGCGTCGTGGAGAAACGCG
>JBIKKG010000148.1:0-8057 GCA_044360485.1 Burkholderiaceae bacterium
CAGCTGCTGCCATCAGGTCTGTACCAGTTGTCGTGTTCCGTGAGCGATACCGGGATTGGGATCCCCGAAGATCGCCAGGAGCGTCTGTTCAAGGCGTTCTCACAAGTGGATGTCTCCACAACACGATGCTATGGCGGGACGGGGTTGGGTCTGGCCATCTGTGCCCGCCTGTGTGAGGCGATGGGCGGGACCATTTCGGTGTCGAGCGCAGCCTCTCAGGGCGCACGCTTTCAGTTCGACCTGCAGCTGGCGCCCGGAGCAGGTGTATCGCCTGCGCGCCGCAGCGCCACTGATCAGGCAGACCAGAACCTGCAGCCCCTCAACGTGCTGGTGGTGGAAGACAATCCGGTGAATCAGAAGATTGCAATCAGCCTGCTCGAGACATTAGGTATCCGCGCCGACCTGGCCGAAAACGGTCAGGAAGGCGTTGAACGGGTGCGCACCGGCCACTATGACGTCGTGCTCATGGACATGCAGATGCCGGTGCTGGACGGCCTGGAGGCTACTGTCGCCATTCGCCAGATGGACTTGCCCGCGCAGCCCTGGATCATTGCCTTGACTGCCAATGCCTTCGAGACCGACCGCGATCGTTGTCTGCGCGCCGGGATGAACGATTTCCTGAGCAAGCCATTTCGCATCGACGTCTTGCGCGAACGCTTATCCGCGCGCCGCAACCGTCAACCGGACGCGATGCAACCCACCCGCTGACGCGGCGGTGGTTTCAGGCGCGGCCCTGCGCCATGGGACGAGCGGGATCTGCCGACCATTCAAGCAACGAATTGTCATAGACCGAGACCTGGGTCCAACCCGCATACTGCAGCGCAAATCCTGTCGCAGTGGCCGCGATGCCACCTCCGCAATACACGATGACCGGGTGATCCGGTGGCGCAACGCCCGCTGCCTGAGCCAGAGACTGGATGGTCTCTTTCGATTGCCACAAGCCGCTCTCCTGATCGATGCATGCCCGAGCAGGCAGGCTGACACTGCCCGGAATGCGGCCGGGCCGGCCATAGTGCGCCCCGCCTGTGCCCTCGAACTGTTCAGCGGATAGGGCGTTGACCAGGCATGCCTGGCCCGATTGCATTGCCCTTTCCACATCCTGCGCATCGGCCACGCGCGCAGAACGACGATGAGGACGAAACGCGGAAGCCCCGAAATGCGGTGCCTCGGTCGACACCGTGCGCCCTTCCTTCACCCAAGCCTCCCAGCCACCATCGAGGATGGACACGCCGGCATGGCCCAGCGTGCTGAGGACCCACCAGGCGCGGGTGACGACCATGGGGTGTCGTGCACCATAAAGCACCACCCGGTGGCCATTGTCGATCCCCAGGCGCGACATCAGAGAGGCGATCCGCATATCGGACGGCAAGGTGTAGGGAAAACGACCGTGGGGATCCGAGAGATCTTCCACCATGTCGACATGCTGCGCGCCTGGAATGTGGCCTTTGGCCCAGTCCGCGCGCCCGCTCTCAATGCGCGACGGTCCAACCGGTTGGGGCGTCATGTACGTTGTGCAGTCCAGGATGCGCACATCGGGATCACCCAGATGCGCCTGCAGCCATGCCGTACTGACCAAAAAGGGCGATGCGTGCGAGATGCTCATGATGGCCTCCTCGGGAAGCGAAACGACTGCCCGTCACGGGGCACGTTACACTTAAGTCCGAGAAAGCGCGACCGTTCACATTTGACGGGCTGCGTCACAAAGCGATCGGCGCCTGCCGTTCAACAACGATCATCCAGGAGGAGCTTCACATCATGGGATCCCTACGTGCATCCTTCGCTGCGCTTGCAGCCAGTGCGTTGTTTGCCGCGCCGGTCGCAGCGCAACCCGTCAAAGTTGGGGTGATTTTCCCGTTAAGCGGTGGCGCTGGCCCCCAAGGCCAACACCTGGTCAAGTCGATTCAGACGATGGCCTCCATCATCAACGAGCAGGGCGGCGTACTGGGTCGGCAGATCGTCATCGAAGCCCGCGACGACGAATCGACCCCGGCTGTAGGTGTGTCACGCGCTAACGAACTCATCTCCGCCGGCGTGTCGGTGATCATCGAAGGCTGGAACAGTCCGGTCACCCTGGCCATGCAGCCGGTGATCAGTCGCGCTGGCATCCTCGACATCACCGCAATTTCCAAGGCCGATCCGATCCTGTCGGGCGAAGGCAATCCGCTGGCGGTGCGTCTGAACAGCTCGAATAGCCAGGACGGCGCCGTCATCGCCGACTATCTGGCCAACCGGCTTAAGGCCAAGCGCATCGCGTTCCTCACGCAGAACGACGCGTATGGCAACGGTGCACAGGCCTCAATCGAGGCGGAGCTGAAAAAACTCAATTACGCCTACGAAAAAGTAGCCGAAGAAAAATTTCCTTTCACACAAGCCGATTTTCGTGTCGCCCTGACTAACGTCCGATCGGCCAACCCGGACGCAGTCATAGCGATCAACGCGAGTGAAGGCCTGGGCATGCCCGCCCTGATCCGCCAGGCGCGCCAGGCGCGCGTACCTGGCCAACTGATCGCCGCGGTCGGCACGATCGCCCCCAGCGTGATCGGCGTGGCAGGTGAATCCTCCAATGGCGTGGTCGGTGCCGACATCTACTTTCCTGATGTCGAACCCTTCATGAGCAACCCGGTGAACCGGTCCTATGTCGCGCGCTCACAGCAGCAGCATCGCCTGATGCCCGACAAATTCATGGCTCTGGGCGCTGCGTCGCTTCAGATCTGGGCCATGGCGGCTAATGAACTCAAGACTCTGGACCGCGAAAAAATCGCCAACCGGATTCGCGGAGGCACTTTTCGCAACACCATCCTCGGCGAGATGAATTTCGCACCCAACGGACAACTGGCCTCGCGCCATTACGTCTTCAACGTCAAGGACCAGAAGATGGTCGTCGAAGCCAAATGATCCGGAGCTCGAGGCGCGCATGACGGTGCTTCAGGTGGAAGGGCTGGGGGTTCGCTACGGCGAGCTCATCGCACTCGACCAGGTCAGCTGGTCGGTCGCAGCCGGCGAACTATTGGGCATCATCGGTCCGAACGGCGCAGGCAAAAGCTCCTGCTATGACGCAGTCACCGCCATGGTCGCGCGCGCAGGGCGTGTGCACCTGCGAGGCGAAGACGTGACCGACGTACCATCGCATCGATTGCCAGAGCGAGGGCTCAAACGCGCCTTCCAGCAAAACGCGTTTTTCCATGAGCTGAGCGTTCTGGACAACATGCTGGCGGTCATGCACGACAGTGCTGGCAGCTCGCTGCTGTCCAGCACTTTCACGCCCTGGCAGGCCGCGCGCCGTCGCGCCCAGTCGATCGCCCAGGCCCGCTCGGTTCTGGAGCGTTTCGGCGTAGGGCCGGAGTATCACGACAGGCTACCCACCGCGATTCCCTACGGCACGCAGCGCATGCTCTCGGTCGCGCTCGCCCATGGCGCGGGCGCACAGGTGCTGCTGCTGGACGAACCCGGTGCAGGTCTGGGCGGAGAAGACATGGACCGACTCACACGCCTGCTGCATGCGCTCAAGCGCGATGGACTCGCGCTCGTCGTGATCGAACATCACATGGATCTCATCATGGCGGTCGCGGATCGCATCGTGGTGCTCGACCAGGGCCGCTGTATTGCGATCGGCACGCCGGCGCAGGTGCAACGGGATCCGGCCGTGCTCGAAGCCTATCTGGGGCGGGCCGCATGAGCGTATCCACGCCCCCTCTTGGCGCCGGCAGACCGGTTTTGCAGGCACGGCAACTCACAGTGGCCTATGGCGGCAATACCGCCCTGACAGTTGATCAGATCACCGTGCATGAAGGCGAAGTTGTGGGTGTCGTGGGGGCCAATGGCGCCGGAAAATCCACGCTCGTCAACGCCATGGCGGGCTGGTCGCGGGGCGCTCCCAGGGTCAGCGGCAGCGTCTGGCTGGACGGCACCGAGATCGGTCGCCTGGCTGCGCATGATCGGGCCCGCGCCGGTCTGCTGCTGGTACCGGAAGGCAAGCTGGTCTTTGGCCAGATGACCGTTGACGACAATCTCAGCATGCTGAGTGATGTGAACAATGCTTCGGGTCGCAAGCTCTATGACCGCGAAGCCGTCTTCGAGCTGTTTCCGCGGCTGCGCGAGCGGCGCGGCCATCTCGGGTCGCAATTGTCGGGCGGGGAGCGGCAGATGCTGGGGATCGGCCGCGCACTCATGCTCGGGCCCCGCGCCCTCATGCTCGACGAACCCTCCATCGGATTGGCGCCGCGTCTGGTGTCAGCCGTCCTGCACACCATGCGCACGCTGGCCGCTAGCGGGCTGAGCATTTTGCTGGTCGAACAGAACGTGCGCGCTGCCATCGATGTGGTCGATCGGCTCGTGCTGCTCGAGCGGGGCAAGATCGTTGCAGAAGGCCCGGCCGATGCCATGCGCGACGATCCGCGCATTGCGCAGGCCTATCTTGGAGCAAGCCACGGATGAACCTGACCCAGCAACTGCTCAACGGCCTCGTGCTGGGCCATGCGTATGCACTGGTGGCTATCGGCTGGACCGTATTGCTCGGAACGGCCCGACTGGTCAATTTCGGACATGGCCAGATGTACATGGTGGGGGCATTCATGACCTGGTTCGGGATCTCCAGGCTGGGGCTCCCCTATGTGATTGCCATTCCGCTGGCCATGGGTGTGGGGATCATCATCGGCATGGTGGTGCAACGGATCATGCTGCAGGCCACGATCGAGCAGAATCTGGTCTCGATCATGATCATGACGCTGGGAGTTGGTTATGTTCTGCATGGCGCTGCCGCACTGATCTTCGGCTCGACCGGGCAGATCCTGGATACGCCGCTCTCCACCCGCGAGATCACCGCAGGCGACTTGTGGCTGACCTGGCAGGACGTGCTGATCGTGGTCGCCGCCATCGTCGAATTTGTGCTTCTCAAGTGGCTGCTCGATCGCACCCGAATCGGCCGGCTCGTGCGCATGGTTGCGGAAGACCCGAAGCTCGCTGAACTTGCCGGCGTCAACATCCGCAACGTCTACCTCGGTGTGTTCGCCTTTGAAGGGGCTGCGGTCGCACTGGCGGGCGCCCTGGTCGGTCCGCGTACCCCCATCCTCACCTCCATGGGCTTCGATGAGGTCATCATGACCTTCGTCGTGGTGGTGCTGGGGGGTATTGGCAGCGTCTTCGGCAGCTATCTGGCGGGTCTCGCGCTGGGCCTGTTTACCGCACTGTTTGGCGCGCTGGTTTCCCCCGCGTACACGACAGCAGCCGCTTTCGTGATCCTGATCGCAGTGCTCGTGCTGCGTCCGGGTGGCTTGGCAGCCGGAGCGCGTTAAGGCGAAGTACTCATGAACCGACTCCTGTCTCTCGCGCTTCTGGCGATTGCCCTGTACTTCTTTCCTTCGCTGACAGGCGGAACGGGCGCGGTCTATAGCGCGTGCGTCCTCATCGCCATTTTTGCGGTCATGGCCTATGGGTTGGATCTGATCGTCTCCGATCTGGGCGAAGTGAGTCTGGCGCACACGGTCTTTTTTGCCGTCGGCAGCTACACCACGGCCATGCTCTCCACCCGGTGGGGCGCTGGCGGTTGGACCACTTTGGCTGCGTCCATCGCGATGGCGGCGCTCTTTGCCGGCGTGCTGGGCCTGATCACGTTGCGGTTGCGCGAATTCGTGTTTTCGCTGGTGACCTATGCGATTGCGGTCGTGGCAGCCACGGTCGCACAGAACTGGACCTTCCTGGGCGGCTCGGACGGTCTGCGCGGCATTCCGCCGCTTGATCTGTCTGTGCCCGGGCTAGCGTTCGTTGCGCGCAATGATCGCGATCTGTGGCCGGTCGCCCTCGCCCTGCTGCTGGTCACCCTCTACCTGGTGGACCGGTTCAGGCATGCCCGACTGGGTTCTGCCGCCGTGATGTCGCATCTGAATCCCCGACTGGCGATCATGTCCGGGATTGATCCGCAGCAAGTGCGCATGCGGGTCTTTCTGTTCTCGGCACCGATCACCGCCTCGGCGGGCTGGCTTTATGCCTATCAGCGCGCTTATGTCAGCGCCGACATCCTCGATTCGTATTTCCTGATCCTGATGCTCACGGCCGTCGTGCTGGTCGGTCGTCGTGTGCTGCTCGGACCCCTGTTGGCCACTGCCTTGGTGCTGGCGCAGGAGAAATTTCTGTCGCTCGGTGGCTATGCCGACAAGATCGTGCTGGGCAGCGTACTGATTGCCACCCTCGCCTTCTTCCCTGGTGGCCTGATCGGTCTGTGGCGCATGCTGCGCAAGCCAGACGCCACAGCCAGCGCCTGACCCGTCACGCGCACCGCACGCGACGGGAGGCGCTGAGAGGATCAGACGCCCTTGAAAGCAGGGTCTCGGCGGGCGGCCGATGCCGCGATGCCTTCCTTGAAGTCTTCGGTCTGGTAGTGCTTGGACTGCTCGATGCTTTCATGCGCCACCGCACTGCGCACCGCCTCGACCAGGCCGGCTCGAATGGTTGCGCGGGTGGACTGCACTGCCAATGGCGCCGAGATGGCGATCTCACGGGCGAGCTTCAGCGCCTCTTCCCTGACCTGCTCGCGTGGTACCAGCACATCGGCCAACCCCATGGCCAACGCCTCTTCGCCGCCGATACGCCGACCCGTGAAGAACATCATCTGCGCCTTTTGCATGCCGACGACGCGGGGTAGGGTCACCGACAGTCCAAAGCCTGGGTGAAAGCCCAAGCGATTGAAATTCGCTGCAAAGCGCGCCTCGGGGCAAGCCACCCGGAAATCGCCCACCATGGCCAGGCCCAGACCGCCGCCGATGGCTGGTCCCTGCACGGCGCAGATCACCGGCTTGGTGGCGGCGAACAACCGCACGGCTTCGCCGTAGATCGGATTGACTGCACGCGGACTGCGGTGCGTATTGCCGCTGGCTGCATTGTCACGCTTGGAAAAATCAGCCCCCGCACAAAACGAGGTGCCCTGAGCACACAGCACGATGGCGCGGCACAGCGGATTGGTTTCGAAGGTTTCGAACGCATCGGCGATGCTCGAGAGCATTACTTGGTCAAAGAAATTGTGCGGAGGCTTTTGCACCTCGACGATACCAACGTGGCCATCGAGGGCCATGGCAACAGGGGGATTGCTGGGAATGTCGATCATGAGAGTTCACCTTTGAAATGTCTGTCTGTCAGAGCAGGCCAGAACGCGTCGGAGCGTGCGCGGATCGCGGCACGCCCGAGTCGCCCGGCCCACCAGGCGTCGGCGCCAAATTCCTCGCGCCAGGTCCACAGCCGCCGTGTGGCGAAATGCAGCATGTGTTCGTGAGTAAAACCAATTGCACCGTGCACCTGGTGCGCAATGGCAGCCCCGCGTGTCGCCGCTTCGCCGACTCGGGTCTTGGCCACCGCCGCACTGAAGGTAGCACGCAAGACATCCGGCGCTGTCGGTGAGGGCGCATCGTTGGCCGCCACAGTGGCGGCCACTCTTGCAGCTGCCACATCGCCTGCCATGAGCGAGAGCTGCTGCTGGATCGCCTGATTCTTGCCGATGGGCTTGCCGAATTGCACCCGATCATTGGCGTATTGAATCGATTGCGCGAGCAGCCACTCGAGGGCTCCGACCATCATGGCACTGCGCGCCATTGCACCGAGCGTCAGCACCGGCTGATGCAGATCAGGGAAGCCGCAGCGCGCATGCGCCAGGACGGGTGCACGATCGAAATCAATGGTGTCCGCCGCCAGCCTGGCATGGTTGGCCGCCGGGGTCAGCTTCACCGCATCGGTCTGCCTCAGATCGACCAATACCAGTCCGTGACCCGCGAGCGAAACGAGCGCGGTGGGGCAATGGCGCGCCCAGGCCACGCGATGTGCACGACCCGACAGCCGCAGAGCGGCTTCGCGCCCCTCCACCTTGATGGCCGCGTCATGGTCTGACTCGATCAGGGCCACCGGCCCCTCGGGCAAGGGCATGCCGGCGGCCGACAAGAGGCACGCCGCCACCATGGTCTCGGCTAAGGGCACCGGCGCCTGCCAGTACCCGAGTCCGCGCAAAATGGGATACGACGCCCCCCAACGCTCACCAATGCCGCCCGATTGCTCCGACGCCACGGCCACGGTGAAGC